>JBATUY010000328.1:0-37261 GCA_049671465.1 Pricia sp.
CGGTAAAGGAATCCGCAGAACGTGTAAACGGCAAGGAAGTCTATCTCATTCACGAACCTATGGCCGCCGCTATCGGTATCGGCCTTGACATCATGCAGCCCAAGGGCAACATGATCGTTGACATCGGAGGAGGAACCACGGAAATCGCGGTTATTGCCTTGGGCGGAATCGTTTGCGACAAATCCGTGAAAATTGCGGGCGACGTCTTTACCAACGATATCATCTATTATATGCGTACGCAGCACAACCTCTACGTAGGCGAAGCTACCGCAGAAAATATTAAAATCGAAATTGGTTCGGCCACCGAAGATCTACAGACCCCGCCGGATGACAAATCCGTACAAGGTCGCGATCTTTTGACCGGTAAACCGAAGCAGGTACAGATATCCTATCGGGAAATCGCCAAGGCTTTGGACAAATCCATTCTGCGCGTCGAAGATGCCGTCATGGAGACCCTTTCGCAGACACCTCCCGAATTGGCCGCCGATATTTACAATACCGGTATCTATCTCGCAGGCGGTGGATCTATGCTTCGCGGTCTCGACAGAAGGCTATCCCAAAAAACGGACCTTCCCGTATATATCGCGGAAGATCCCTTACGTGCTGTCGTTCGCGGTACGGGTATTGCTTTGAAGAATCTAGACCGATACAAGAGCATCCTTATCAAATAGAAGGACGGCCGACGGGTGACCAAAAATCTTAACTAGTACGGGGCATGCAGCAGATCATCAACTTTATCGTTCGATATAAGAACTTTCTTCTTTATATCTTCCTGATGATCGTATCCATCGGCTTTACCATACAATCGCATTCGTACCACCAATCCCGTTTTTTCAACTCCTCGAACTGGCTCACCGGCAATATTCTGGAAGCCTCGAATAACGTTTCGACCTATTTCGGACTCGATACCGAGAACCAAAAATTAATGGAGGAGAACAAGCGTTTACGAGACCTACTTTTCAATATTAAGCCACCCGACTCCATTGTTCTCGATTCGACCCAACGTACGTATACGATTACGACCGGACGCGTTATCAAAAACAGTTTTGCGCAGCCCCGCAATTATATTACCATCGATAAAGGGGAGAAAGACAGCGTTCGGGGCGATATGGGGGTCATCACCAGCAAAGGCATCTTGGGTATCGTGGAAAACACCTCGAATAACTTTGCCACGGTTCAGAGCATACTCAACGAACAATCGAATATTAACGCCAAAATAAAGAATACCGACCACTTCGGTTCGCTGGTGTGGGATATGAAACGCTATGATGTGGTACAGCTCATCGATATTCCCCGCTTGGTCAAACTTACCGTAGGCGATACTATCGTAACCGGGGGTATGAGCAGTATATTCCCTGAAGGCATTCCCGTGGGTACCATACGCAAATTCGACCTCAATAGTTCGAACAGTTTTTACAGCATCGATGTGGCGCTCTTTAACGATATGACCAACATCAAGAACGTGTACATCGTAAACAACGAATTCCGCGAAGAAATACAAGAATTGGAAAACCAGACCGAGCCCAATGATCAGTAACTCGTACTTTTTGAACGTGATCCGCTTTATACTGCTCGTGTTGGTGCAGGTCTTGGTGTTCAACCGTCTCAATTTTTTCGGGTTCATCAACCCGATGGTCTATATTTTGTTTTTGTACTGGTATCCGATTAAGGAGAACAGGGCGGCGTTTATCGGGCTTGCATTTTTGCTGGGCATATCGATAGACTTCTTTTCCGATTCCATGGCGCTTCATGCCGCGTCGACCTTGACCATCGCCTACATGCGCCCGGCGATTATGCGTTTTGTGTTCGGGGTCAACTTCGAGTTTCAGAGTTTTAAGTTAAGTAACACCACTCGTATACAACAAATTACGTTTTTGACGTTATTGATTGTAGTGCATCATTTGGTCTTCTTTACGCTTGAAATTTTTAGTTTGGCGAATTTCCTATTAATTTTGAAGAAAGTATTGGCGACCGGTGCGGTAACCCTTGTGCTTTGCTTACTGTTCGGCTCACTTTTCAGTGTCAGAAAAGAGTGAGAGATACGGGGCTTAGGCCTCGGGGACTTTCTGGAATTGAGAAAAAGCACGAAATGGGCAGTTTGACTTTTGACCTACTTTGAGACAAATCGAATCAGCGTCACAACCCTAAAACAAACCTTTAGTTGAAAAAACTACTCCTATCTTCCATTATCATCATCATCGGTATCACGTTTATCGGTAGGCTTTCATACCTACAGATATTCAGTTTTTCGCCGGACCAGGTGTTGGAAGACCCTGCCATAAAGCGCGTGTACGACTACCCCGAGCGCGGGTATATCTATGACCGTAACGACAAGCTTTTGGTGGGCAACGATCCTGCTTACGACGTAATGGTAATTCCGCGGGAGGTACGGGAGCTCGATACGTTGGAGTTCTGCGGATTACTGGGGATAAAAAAGAAAAAATTCATTAAAGAACTTCGAAAGGCGAGGATATATTCCCCCAGGCTTCCCTCTGTATTCGTGCCCCAATTGTCAAAACAGGATTATGCCAAGCTGCAGGAAAAAATGCGTCATTATCAGGGCTTTTACATCCAAAAAAGATCCCTTAGATATTATGACACCAACAGTGCGGCCAATGTGCTGGGCTATATTAGCGAGGTGAACGAACGCGATTTGGCCAAAAATCCGTACTACGTACAAGGCGAACTGACCGGCCGTACCGGGGTAGAAAAGCAATATGAAGATATTTTAAGGGGAAGAAAAGGGGTTCAATACATTCAAAAGGACCGGTACAACCGGGATATTGGAAAATACAAAAATGGAATCTTGGATACCTTGCCCGAACAAGGCCTCGAACTTAACGTAACCATAGATAAGGTGCTACAGGAGTATGGAGAACGATTGATGCACGGTAAGCGGGGCGGTATCGTAGCGCTCGAACCTGGCACTGGAGAAATTCTTTCGATGATATCGGGGCCTACCTATGACCCGGCACTTTTAGTGGGCAGGGAACGGTCAAAAAATTACAGCAAACTGCATTATGACAGCATTGCCAGACCGACCTGGGACCGCTCGATCTTGGCCGAACCCTCGCCCGGATCTCCTTTTAAGACCATGAACGCACTCGTAGCCTTGCAAGAAGGGGTTATCGATCCCAGTACCAGTGTGCGCTGTTATAACGGATTTTACGTGGGAAAGAAAAAAAGGGGATGCCATTGTGGGGGCGGCATGCGCAACCTGAACAGTGGCATCTATGAGTCATGCAACGCTTACTTTGCCAACGCCTTTCGGAAAATCTAAGAAAAATACGAAACGACGGTCGAAGGCATGGATGTCTGGGAGAAGCACATGAAAAGTTTTGGCCTAGGGGAATATTTGGGATACGACCTGCCGACAGGAAGAAAAGGAAGAATACCGAGTAAGGAATATTATGATAGATGGTACGGCGATAACCGTTGGTCATCATCCTATATTATTTCAAATTCCATCGGCCAGGGCGAAGTGGCCGCCACACCGATTCAGTTGGCCAACATGACGGCCGCCATTGCCAATCGGGGCTTTTATTATACCCCGCATATCCTAAAAAAAATAGACGGCAAAAACATAAGCATTCCCGATTATGTAGAACCCAAGCATACCACCATCGACAAGCGTCATTTCGAACCTGTCATTCAGGGTATGGCCGATGTCTACAATGAAGGAACCGCAAAATGGCTACAGATACCCGATATCAGCATAGCCGGAAAGACCGGTACGGTTGAGAACTACACCAAAATCGACAGCGTACGGGTGCAACTGACCGACCATTCGGTCTTTGTGGCTTTCGCACCGGTAGAAGACCCTAAAATCGCCATCGCCGTATATATCGAAAATGGATATTATGGCTCGCGGTACGCCGGCCACATCGCCTCATTGATGATCGAAAAATACCTCAAGGGCGAGATTACCCGTACCGACCTCGAAAAAAGGATGCTCGAACGTACCCTACAACGTGAGTATGCCAAGCCCTACAGCGGTAAGGAATTTAAGATCAACGAATACGATTGGAGCCAAGATGCCATCAAGCATCAAGAAGAGGACCCCTCAATATAACCGATTATGTCCGGCAAAAGCGTCCTTAAACGTATCGATTGGCTGAGCGTATTGTTCTACCTGCTACTGGTCACCATCGGTTGGGTAAACATCTATTCGAGTACGTTTACCGAAAACGATGCCTCGATTTTCGATTTCGGTACCCTGCACGGTAAGCAACTTTTTTTCATTCTGGCCAGCTTCGCTTCGGTAGTCATTCTACTCGCCTTGGAAGCCAGTTTCTACGAACGTTTTTCCAGTGTGTTCTATATAGTATCCATGATATCGCTGCTCGGCCTTTTCGTTTTCGGAAAGACCATCTCGGGCGCGACGTCTTGGTACGACCTTGGCTTTTTCAATTTACAGCCAGCCGAATTCGCCAAAGTGGCCACGGCCTTGGCCTTAGCCAAATACTTGAGCGATATACAGACCGATATCAAGCGCACCAAAGATCAGCTCTACGCCTTTGTAATCATTTTGATTCCCGCCATATTGATCATTCCGCAACCGGATCCGGGCAGCGCCTTGGTATTTTTTTCGCTTTCTTTCGTGATATTCAGGGAAGGTCTACCGGTCTATTATCTGGGCATAGCCCTCTTCGCCGTTCTTATCTTTGTATTGACATTGATGTTCGGTACGATTTGGATCGCCATCGGACTTTCCCTGATCGTACTCGTTTTTCTTTTGCTAAAGAAGAAAAAATTCAAAGTGCCGATTTTACCGCTCGTTACGACCCTCATCGTCACCATACTCTTTTCGTTGTCCGTCGATTTCGTTTTTGACAATGTATTCGAACAACGCCATCGCGACCGTTTCTCGTTGTGGCTCCGACTGGAAAAAGATCCTGCCAAGCTTGAACAGATTCAAAAAACCATCGGCTACAACTCCTATCAATCGGAAAAGGCCATCGAATCAGGGGGGTTTTTTGGAAAAGGCTTTTTAGAGGGTACCCGTACAAAAGGTAATTTCGTGCCTGAACAACACTCCGATTACATCTTTACTACGGTCGGCGAAGAATGGGGTTTTATCGGTACTGTGACGGTTGTCTTACTGTTTACGATGCTACTATTGCGATTGATATTTCTCGCCGAAAGACAAAAGAATGCTTTCAGCCGAATGTACGGCTATGGGGTCATCTCGATTCTTTTAGTACATTATTTCATCAACATCGGCATGGTCATCGGCATACTGCCCACCGTGGGTATACCCCTGCCCCTATTCAGCTATGGAGGGTCGGGCATGCTGTTTTTCACTATGCTGCTCTTTATTTTTATTAAGTTGGATGCGAATCGGCTGAAGGAAGGAATCTGAAAATAAAATTCAAAAAATGTATTGGAATTTGGTACTCCGCCCTGAAACTTGGGGAAATATCTATCAGAATTGCCAATCCCCCGCCACTATCTTACTTTCCAATCTGGCTTCCAGCTCGTCCGGAAGGTTCTCAAAAAAATCGATACCCGTCCGTTTTTCGATCTCGTCGACGGAAACCGTGAATTGACGTAGCGGTTTTGTACTTTCCTGTCCCAAAAACAAAAATGCCAAAACTTCGGGGTCGTTAGGTGCTCCTTTAGCGATGATTTTGTAGTAATATCGGGGCACATCGACGTCCTCATCACCGATTTCCGGTAAATTGGGTTCTAGAACCCCTCCGGTTACTACGAAGAGCTCATCATAGCGACGGGCCCAGTCGCGTACCTGTTGCTCAAGCCGGTTCCAGACGCCCGCATTGAAATCACGGTCTTGCGGACTGATATTGCTTGTATAGAAGGTTTCGTTGTAGGCCTGCTCAGAAAAACGTCGGTCGCCCGCCGGGCACAGATGCCCCCTATCGTACCCCGAGCCCTTGTAATTACGCCAGTCAGCGGATTTCGTCTTCACCTTGGGATCTTCGATGAAAAAAGGACGTTTTCGCTGGTCATTGGTCAACTGGTCTTTCCTTAGCATATATGCCACCCATTCGGCCTGTTCGAAAGGTTCGTTATACGATAGGCTATAGTAGCTATGCTCGACGACAGCATCCGTTGTAGAACTAGGCATAAAATTCAGGGGAATATCCATTTTTAAGCCTGTACTTTCTGAATCGGAATACGTATCCGGCGTGTAAAAATTCTCAAAAAGCCAGAATCCGACGATACAGACTATAAGCAAAACGGAGTATATTGTTTTCTTTTTCATTGTCGATATGTAATACGATTTTACGGTAACCGCATACCTTCAGGTTTCTTAGTTCGAATTCAAACCATCCCATTTAATCAAGAATACCCAATTTAAGGTTTACACGAAAGAAAACATCCAACTTTCACGTAATTATAAGATAGTTCCGGGCTGCCTTTCCGACGTATACCTTATCTTCGAAAGACTAAAAAAATAATTATGCTTACTTGGAAAGACATTATACATTTCAGTACAAAAGGCAACCCCGAGCCAGACCGAAGGGTTGAAAAAACAGAGGACGAATGGCGGAAAATCTTGACCCCGGAACAATTTCGAATTACCCGGAAAAAAGGGACCGAGGCACCGCATTCAGGTGCCTACTGCGCAGCACATGAGGCCGGAAAATATAACTGTATTTGTTGCGACACGCCCCTATTCGATTCTTCGATCAAGTTCGAATCCGGCACCGGATGGCCCAGTTTTCATCAGCCCATTAAAGAAAATGCCGTCAAATATATAAAGGACACCTCATTTGGAATGATTCGTGTCGAGGCCCTTTGCAATACTTGTGACGCGCATTTAGGCCACGTCTTTCAAGATGGCCCGCCACCAAGTGGATTGCGCTACTGTATGAACTCGGAGTCCCTGAAACTACAGGAGGAAAAAGTGGCAAGTAAACCATAATCGAAATGAACTACAATGGTTTCCGTTGGGATGTATGCCGAACGCCGCCGAGGCAGTGAAGGTAGCCTTTGAGACCTCGTCGAAATACAGTTATACACCCATAAAAGCACGTGCACGGGTAATCGTGTCATGCGGTAAAAATACCGTTCGGCGGTATATTCGTTTTCTGACGTGTAGTGATTTGAATCATAGGAAACCGTAAGACCGTTACTACCAAATTTTGAAAAACTTTTACTTACCAAGGTTCTTCCTTTTGTTGCGTTCAAACCATCCGGAGCGCAGTTTTCAAATTACTATTATAAAGATTCACAGATACCATTTTGCAAAAGCTAGTACGTTTTGTACAGCATTTCTTACCATCGGTACAAAAGTGAAATCAAACGTACAGTTCTTAGGTTAGTTTTATGCTCTAAACGAAAATAAAATTCAACTTAAAACTATTCGTATGAAAACCAGAATCATATACACCATTTTATGTCCGCTTTTGCTCTGTTTCCTATTTTCCAGTTGCGGACCCTTGATTTTCAAGGCAAATTTTGACGCCGATACCGTTGGCGATCCACCGAATCCAAATCCGCCTGGCGACCCCTCCGATGATGAAATAAAAGGTAACTGCGGCATTCGCGTCGTTAATAGTAGCATATTGGACTCAAACGCTATGCGTTTTTTCAATGAACCCAACTGTGCTGTCGGCCTTATGTGGTTCGAATCAGGGAATGTGGCTACCTCAAACAAGTTTCTGAACTATACATTTATAGGCTATCCGGAAAGTACCTCTCACAGAAAATTCACGCTCAGTTTCGCTGGCGGACATTTTAGACCTGCATTTACCATCCTCTACGATGGTGGTACTATGTATCTTACCGACGGAACATATACCAATCACAACATCGGAAATTACACGGCCAATCAAAAGCAAACATTTTTGGTGGGTATCAATCGAGAAACCAATACCTATTCGGTAACTATAGCAAGAGCAGGTACCTCGAATATTCAATTGAGTGACCGTCCGGTAAAGGAAGCTACCTTTTGGGGCCAGTCGGCCTACATCCTTAACGCTTTTTACGACCCCGACGACACCAATTCATCGACCAATGGGTTTGTCTTCGATTCCATCACGATAAATAAGGAGAAGGTGGAGTAATCTACAGTAACCAAAACCAACCAAAGGGCCGTCTTAAAAAAGGACGGCCTTTTTTACGTTTAGCTATGGCCTAAGCTAGTTCAAAACTATACGTTGAAACAAATTCAATGATCAAATAAACACTATTTCAAACGTCATACAGATTGTGCCGGTTTTCAAATTCCGGACAACACTGTAGCGAATACTTCTTATTTCCATTAGGTTAGACGTTATTCTAATTTGTAAATATCCTAAAAATTCAAAACGACCCAGGCACTAACTTTGATTGGAAACCAGTCAGTTTTGGATATTTCTCCCTTGGAGATAATTTTACGGACAAAAAGCATTTCTGCGGTGAATTCTTCGAAATGGCCCAAAGTAAGGTATGATATCGAGTAGACGTCAAAGGAGTAAAGAAAAGTAGACCATACGTGTTTTGAGGAACTCAAAGAAAAGCGGAAAGAAACTTTAGAACTTATTAAAAAACGCCTAAATTGGAATGCTTCTTTAAAAGATAACTTTATCATCTAAAAACACAACATGAAAACAATAGTTTTGACGGGCGCCGGTGGCGTACTCTGTAGCACCTTGGCCGAAGCCTTGGCTAAAGAGGGACATAAGATAGCCGTGCTCGATCTGAAAAAAGAAGCTGCCGATAAGGTGGCCGATACTATAAACGCTTCTGGCGGAACCGCTATCGGCGTAGTCGCCAATGTTCTTGAAAAAGCATCCTTGGAAAACGCTAAAAAAGAGGTCAACGACAATCTGGGCCCATGCGACATCTTGATCAATGGTGCCGGGGGAAATCATCCTTTGGGCACTACCAGCAATCCGTTTTTGGAGGAAGCCGACCTAGAGAATACCACCGAAGGCTTCAAAACCTTCTTCGACCTTGATACCGAGGGTATTCAATTTACGTTCAACCTCAACTTTATTGGTACGCTCTTACCGACCCAAGTATTTGCCGCGGATATGGTAGGAAGGGCCGGATGCAGTATTCTGAATATCTCTTCCATGAACGCCTTTACACCCTTGACCAAAATACCGGCCTATAGCGGTGCGAAGGCCGCAGTATCCAATTTTACCCAATGGCTTTCGGTACATTTTTCAAAAGTGGGTATCCGTGTGAACGCTTTGGCACCCGGTTTCTTTCTGACCGATCAGAATCGGGCTTTATTGACCGAAAGCGACGGTTCGTTGACCTCACGCGGGAATACCATTATCGGCCAGACCCCTATGGGGCGTTTCGGCACACCTGAAGACCTTATCGGAACCACCTTATGGCTTTGCGGGGAAGGTGCAGCTTTTGTAACCGGGGTCGTAGTGCCGGTCGATGGTGGCTTTAGTGCATTTAGCGGCGTATAACAGAAAAAACAAGAATACAATGGAAATGACTTTAGAACAGACATGGCGATGGTACGGGCCGAACGACCCGGTTTCATTGGCCGACATCAAACAAGCGGGAGCCACGGGAATAGTCTCTGCCCTGCACCACATTCCCAATGGGGAAATATGGCCCGTTGAAGAAATCAAAAAAAGAAAGCAAGCCATAGAGAAAACGGGGCTTCGGTGGTCGGTTGTCGAGAGCGTGCCCATACACGAAGCCATCAAAACCCAAGCCGATGGTTATAAAACCTACGTGGACAATTACAAACAAACCCTTTCCAATCTAGGGGAATGCGGTATTGGCATCGTCTGCTATAATTTCATGCCCGTGCTGGATTGGACAAGAACCGACCTGAATTATGGAATGCCGGACGGTTCCACGGCCCTGCGCTTTGAAGCTGCCGCCTTTGCCGCCTTTGAGCTTTTTATGTTGAAACGGCCCGGAGCCGAAGATACCTATACCGAGGTGCAAAAAGAGAAGGCCAAAGTATATTTTGATAACCTGTCGGAAGATGATAAAGAAGAGTTATCGAACAATATTATAGCGGGGCTCCCCGGTGCCGAAGAGGGTTATTCCTTGTCCGAGTTCAATACGATTCTAAAAACCTATGATAATGTGGGTCCGAAAGAGCTCAAGAAACATTTGTTCGCGTTTTTGAGTGAAATCATTCCGGCGGCCGAAAAAGCGGGTGTTTTGATGTGTATTCATCCCGATGATCCGCCGTATCCGATATTGGGCTTGCCCAGAGTGGTCAGTACCGAAGCCGATATTATCGAACTTTATAAGGCCGTCGACAGTCCGAATAACGGACTCACTTTTTGCACAGGTTCTTTTGGGGTACGCGAAGATAACGATCTGCCGGGCATGGTAGAGCGTTTGGGCAGTCGTATCCATTTTATCCACTTGCGCAGTACCGAACGCGATGCGGCCGGTAATTTTCACGAGGCCAACCATCTCGAGGGTGATGTAGACATGTATGGGGTAATGAAAGCTTTGGTGAAAGAACAGGAAAGACGCAGGTCACTTGGTAGGGATGACCTACGCATACCGATGCGGCCCGACCATGGCCATAAGATGCTCGATGATCTTCGCAAGAAAACGAATCCGGGATATTCCGGGATCGGAAGGTTAAGAGGGCTTGCGGAATTACGCGGACTGGAAATGGGAATCAGAAAATCCATTCTAAATTAATCTGAACCTTTATATGAATTGATGTACCAATAGTTCAATGCCCGCAATGAGAACCGCACCTGAGGGCATTGGCACTCAAATAACTTGTAGAAATTTCGTATTCAAAAACCCCCGATATGCTCGTATCGGGGGTTTTTCGAATTTTGTTGCCTAGCAAATTGATATATTTCATCGGTCGGATAAAAGATTACCCTTTTACCGCCAGTTTACCGTGCTCTAAACTATTGGTCTTTAAATCTTGTAATACGTTTACGGCTTCCTCGACATAGACATCTTTTGCCAAGTTCTGGTGCCAGCGGTCGCGTTTCTCCCGCAAAACGGAGTCTTTGGTAAAAAGCTCCTGTTCGTATTTCAGGGACTCAAAGGTCAATTTAGAATCGTAATCGGTTATGGTTTTAAAATATTTTGATTTTTCCTTGGCCTTCTCCTCGTCGCTGACGTAGACATCGTAGTTCAAGGAGATAACGGTTTCTTCCTGTTTTGATTTTAGCCATTTGGCGTTCTCTTCGATCAGTTTGATCTGCTTGCTATTCTCCATCCTCTTTTTACTGTTGGCGATAGTTTGCTCATAATCGATATACCCGCCCCAAGGCTTGTAGTTGGCTGGGGATATCTTATCCCATTTCAACGGATTTGCTTGATCGCGTTCGCCCAAATCGATATAACTGTATTTGTCCGGCACAACAACGTCGCTCTTTACCCCTTCCAACTGGGTCGAACCACCGTTGATGCGATAAAACTTTTGGGTAGTCAATTTAATGGCTCCCAAGTCACCGTGTTCGTTGCTGCGAACGATATTTTCAAGGGGAATTACATTTTGAACGGTGCCCTTGCCGAACGTCTGTTGGCTTCCGATGACAATCGCCCTTTTGTAATCTTGCATGGCCGCCGCTAAAATTTCGGAAGCCGAAGCGGATAGTTCGTTAACGAGTATCACCAAGGGACCATCCCATTGAATACGCTCGTCTTTATCATCATAAACATCTTTTCCTTTTCCGGAAGAACGGACTTGTACGATGGGGCCATCCTTAATAAATAATCCCGCCATTTCAACAACGGTCTTTAGAGATCCACCGCCGTTATCACGCAGGTCAAGAATCAAGCCTTCGGCACCGGCTTCCTTTAAACGCTCTACTTCCTTGGCCACGTCGGTAGCCGCATTTCGTTCGGTGTAATCATCGAAATCGACGTAGAACTTTGGCAAGTCGATCAATCCGAATTTTTGGTCGCCTTTGATGATGTTGGCCGATTTCGCAAAAGATTCCTCTAACTCCACCACATCACGGGTCAGGGAGACCACCTCTTTGGAACCATCGATTTTTCGGACGGTCAAATTTACCTTGGTGCCTTTAGCGCCTTTAATCAATTTGATGGCATCATCTAAGCGCATTCCCACAATATTAATGGGCTCTTCACCCTCTTGGCCGACCTTCATAATCTCGTCACCAACTTCTAATTGACCGTCGCGCCAAACAGGGCCACCGGAAATAATATCCACAATCTTAGCACCTTCGGGCTTCTTTTGCAGACGTGCTCCTATACCTTCGAACTTGCCCGACATGCTCACATCGAACTTCTCTTTATCTTCAGGGGCGAAATAATACGTATGTGGGTCAAACTCATCAACTATGGTATTGATGTATTGTACGAACCAATCTTTGCGTTCTAGGTCGCTGACGAAATCGAAAAATTCATCAAGTGTGTTTCTGGTGGATTCCCGTGAAGCGACTTCGGCTTCCTCGGGGGTCAAGCTTTCCTCGGGAACGTCGTCGATACTCTCATTGGTCACTTTTTCGACCACTTGATCGTTTTCAAGGGACTTTTCAGTTTCAACATCCTTGGTGACCTTCCTAATTTTGGAATCATAAGTGCCGAGTGTCGCATATTTCAACTGCTGTCTCCAACGCTCCTTTAAATCTTTTCTTGAAGCGGCGAAAGGCAGTTCTTCATAATCGATATCGATATTTTCTTTCTCTTTATAATCGAAAGGGGTGTCCAATACTTCTTTGTAGATACCTTTGGCGTCTTCCATCCTAAGCATCAACCGGTCGTAGACCAAATTGAAGAAAGAGATATCGGTACTTTTGATCTGGTCGTCGATCTGAAATTTGAACTGTTCGAATTCCTTGATATCCTCGGCCAAAAAATAGCGTTTCGTAGGATCGATAACATCGATAAAATCTTCAAAGACGCTGACGGAAAAATCGTCATCGATATCTTTGGGCTCGTAATGGCCCTTTTCCAATACGTAGGTTATCAAATCCAACAATAGCTTATCCTTATCATCATTTTCAAAAGACTTGTTGGTGAAACTACAGGAGGCTACCGATAGTAGCATTCCCAAAAGTGCATAAGCGAGATTCCTTTTCATAGATATTTTAGTTTCATTGGGCCATCGAACGATACATAGCGACTATAGATGGCATACTCAGCGATAATCAATCCTCTAAGATACTGAAAAAACCATGCCACCCCTTTGAGCGTGCCATTAATTTTTTGTTAAACGGATGTGGGATCCGCGTTGACCGATTTGCTTTGTAAAACGTATTTTTACAACATAAATTATATGATATGCCAAAACCTTTGATCTTGGTGACGAACGATGATGGAATAACCGCACCGGGATTGCGAAATTTGATTCGCTATCTCTCGGACTTCGGCGAAATTGTGGTGGTCGCCCCCGACAGTCCCCAATCGGGCAAGGGCCATGCGATTACCGTTGATGACACCCTGTTTCTGAACGAGATGCCCGCCAAAGATGGCGCGACTAAGGAGTACAGTTGCAGCGGTACCCCCGCCGATTGTATAAAACTGGCCCTGCGCGAACTTTTAGACCGAAAGCCCGACCTCTGCGTCAGCGGTATCAACCACGGCTCGAACGCTTCGATAAACGTGATATATTCGGGTACCATGAGCGCGGCGATCGAAGCGGGTATAGAGGGCATACCGTCTATCGGATTTTCGCTCTGCGATTATGCCTGGGAAGCCGATTTCGGCCCGGCGGAAGCTGCCGTCAAGAAAATTGTGGGCGAATCGCTCGAAAAAGGCATTCCGGAAGGGGTTATTCTCAATGTCAATATTCCAAAAGTATCAAAGGATAAAATAAAAGGTATCAAGGTCTGTCGGCAGGCGCGGGCCAATTGGCGGGAGAAATTTGACAAAAGACAAAGTCCCTCTGGAAAGGATTATTACTGGCTGACCGGTGAGTTCGAACTTCTGGACAAGGGTGAGGATACCGACGAGTGGGCCTTGGCGCGAAATTACGTTACTGTTGTACCCACCCAATTCGATCTGACCGCATACCATGCCATTCAGCAATTGAATTCTTGGAATTTTTCAGGATGATGGTCGCCGTAGAAATGTATTAGGTTTATTATTAACATCTTATGGACAAGAAACAAGAAATAGTTATCGGTTTTGCGGTTGGCATCATCGCCAACACCATCGGTACGCTTTTATACATTTTATTATTCTCGGACCTTGGAATTGTCGAAACCTTCGAGGCGGCCATTAAGCAAGGTCATGTGGGAAGTCTTTTGGCCCTAGGCGCCATCTTGAATCTCATCGCCTTCTTCGGATTTTTAAAGATTCGGAGGGATCAGCGCGCCAAGGGAGTCCTCATCGCTACGATTTTGACCGCGATGGTGATACTCTTCTATAAAATTTTCTGAGGATGAAGTACTACCTCATATCCGGCGAAGCTTCTGGCGACCTGCACGGTTCGAATCTTATCAAGGCCCTCAAAGTCGAAGATAGGCAGGCCGACATCCGTTGTTGGGGCGGTGATATGATGGAAAAAGCAGGGGGTACGCTGGCGAAACACTATAACGAAATGGCCTTTATGGGCTTTTTTGAGGTATTGATGAACCTTCGTACCATTTCGAAAAACATCAATTATTGTAAAAAGGATATTCGGGAATTCGGACCCGATGTCATCATCTTCATCGATTTTTCGGGCTTTAACCTTCGCATCGCCAAATGGGCCAAAGAAAAAGGTTTCAAGACCAATTATTACATCTCACCCCAAATCTGGGCTTCTCGCGAAGGCCGGATAAAAGATATCAAAAGGGATATCGATGCCATGTATGTCATCCTGCCTTTTGAGAAGAAATTTTATGAGGAGAAGCACAATTTTCCGGTGCATTTTGTGGGCCATCCGTTAATCGATGCCATTGGGGACCGGAAAACCTTAAATTCTAAAAAATTCATTGACGCGCATGGGTTGAATCCCGATAAGCCCATTATTGCGCTCTTACCAGGCAGCCGCAAGCAAGAAGTGCAGAAAATGCTGGATATCATGCTGTCGATTATCGATGATTTCACCCAATATCAATTCGTCGTAGGGGGAGCCCCCAGTCTAAGTAAAGCTTTTTACGAGCCTTTTCTAGCCGACCCGAACGTCAATTTTGTGCATAATCAGACCTATGACCTTCTGGAAGTATCCTGCGCCGCCTTGGTGACCAGTGGTACCGCCACTCTGGAGACCGCCATCTTTAAGGTGCCCCAAGTCGTTTGCTACCGTGCCAACTGGTTGTCATATCAAATTGCCAAGCGCATCATAACCCTCGATTATATTTCGCTCGTCAACCTGATTATGGGCAAAGAAGTAGTCAAAGAGCTCATACAAGACGAGCTCACCAGTAAAAACCTTAAAATCGCCCTTTTCAAAATCTTGGACGGACCTGCTCGTCAAGCTCAGTTCGAGGCCTACGAATTACTGGAAAAAAAATTGGGAGGTCAAGGTGCCAGTAAAAAGACAGCGGAGTTGATTTATAAGGATTTGCAAGGTTCTGACGTTGGCACGAAACCCAGATAATCTGACCAAATCGATTAATTTCCTTAATTTTACGTTCCAAGAGCCTAATAATTCTTGGATGCTACGTAAAACCCTCTACATACTCCTCCTATTCTTCGTTATCGGTTGCGGTTCAAAAAAAAGAACCACATCCAACAAAAAGCGCGCGGTTACGGTCGCTGCCAAAAAGGATTATGAACCGCGCGATGCCGCAAAACCGGTAAAAAAAGTTCCTGTCGCAAAATCTACCAGAGCCGATGATATTGTCGACTCGGCCCTGCAGTTTTCAGGGGTACGTTACAAATATGGCGGTACAACGCGAAGGGGCATGGATTGCTCGGGACTTCTATATGTCGCTTTCGGGGAGAACAATATAAAACTCCCACGAGTGTCTTACCACATGGCGGAAGAAGGTAGAAATGTTCGCCTCAGCGATGTGGACAAAGGCGACCTACTTTTTTTCAGAACGACACGAGGCGCGAAGCGTATCAATCATGTGGGTATGGTGGTGACCGTTGAAAATGGGGAAGTCAAATTTATTCATTCTTCAAGCTCGCGCGGCGTCATCGTCTCTTCACTCCGCGAAGGCTATTGGAACAGCGCTTTCGTGCGGGCGAAGCGCGTATTGTAAAGGCAGTTCGAAATTTAGGCGGTGACTCCCGTCCTACATTGAGCGTCAGTACAAAGAGATGAAGACCAAGTTCTGACTGGGGTCGTATCACTCTAATTCGAATTCTAGATGGATTGCCCTATACGCGCAAAGCATACCCTTATTTTTTGTTTTACAATTGAACCACTAGAGTCAAGAAGACAATCTATATTATCATCGAAAACTTGGGTAGTCGATTCCCCTGCCGAGGCAGGTAGGCGTTTTATCCTCAAATACGTAGACAATCGGCCCTTTTGGCGAACAGGCGAAGCGTTTCATCGAGAATTCTCCTATTTCCAAATTGAAACTTCTCGAAATCAGTACTTTGTTGCTTTTCATTACTGCTTCATCGATACCTGACCATGAATTTGCTCCGCTTTATTCCCATAAAACTGACTGTTTTGCTCGTTTTGGGAATTCTGCTAGGTCGGTATTTGCAGCCCGATATTACGCTGCCCTTGACCTCCACTGGCATTTGTCTGATACTTCTCGCATTTATTTTTTACAGGGATAACCGCTCGACTTCGCTTACCGGATCAACTAAATACCCGGCGCTATTCGCAATATTAGTAGCCCTAACTACCATTTCCACTGGTATATTGGCCGTTTCGTCGACTGACCCGAAAAACAAGTCCGAACATTATTCCCAACAAGACTTCACGGGCAACCACCTCTGGAAAATCAAAATTAGCGAAGTTCTGAAATCGGCTGCCTATTCCGATCGCTATGTCGCCAAGGTGCTGGCTCTTGAAAACAAAGAAACCTCAGGGAAGCTACTGGTCAGCTTTCCCTTGGACACGACCATCCAAAAGTTCAGGGTAGATGACGAACTCATACTTTTTACGGAGTTAGAGGTGATACATCCACCATTGAACCCGCACCAGTTCGATTATCGAAGATACTTAGTGGACTTGGGCATTAAAAATCAAATACGGATGAGAGGCAACAACTATGTAATTTCCCCAAAACCCACTACTACCCTTAATGGAATGGCCGCAGATTTTCGGAATACAATTATCGCCAATCTGAAAAGGATGGATTTCGGAAAGGAAGAATTGGGCATCATTCAAGCACTCTTACTCGGTCAGCGCAACGAAATTTCCGAGGCGACCTATGATGACTACAAGAATGCGGGCGCAGTACATATTCTCGCCGTATCGGGCTTACATATCGGTATTCTGCTGCTGTTGCTGCAATTTCTCTTGCGCCCTTTAGAACGTCTTCGCAAAGGGAAAACGCTAAAATTGGTTTTAATTGTGGCTTTGCTCTGGGGCTTTGCCTTGTTGGCGGGGCTATCGGCGTCCGTAGTACGTGCGGTGACCATGTTTACGTTCGTCACCTACGCCCTCTACTTGAACCGACCGGGCAACACCTTCAATGTGCTAGCGCTCTCGATTTTTTTTATTCTTTTAGTAATCGATCCTTTGCTCATATTTCGGGTCGGCTTTCAAATGAGCTACGCCGCGGTGTTCGCCATTGTTTGGATATATCCCTTACTGGAAAAATTATGGCGTCCGAAAAACAAAATCGTCAGATACTTTTGGCAGTTACTATCCGTGAGTATTGCGGCACAGTTGGGCGTTTTGCCGATAAGCCTGTTCTACTTCCATCAGTTTCCGGGGCTTTTCTTTATCTCGAACCTGTTGATCGTTCCAGCCCTGGGCGTAATTCTAGGAATGGGCTTATTGGTCATTTTCTTGGCCCTTTTCGACCATCTGCCCGATATTTTGGTTGCGGCCTATGATACTATGATTCGCTGGATGAATACCATTATCGGTTGGGTCGCCGAGCAAGAGACCTTCGTCTTCAAAAACATATCCTTCGATGCCGTACAGCTGGTATTGGCGTATATCATCCTCATCTGTGCCGTCGTCTTCTTTTCAAAACCAACCTATAAAAAAGCAATACTCCTATGCACGGCGGTCATCGGGTTTCAACTCTGGCTTTTTAATACTTCCTATCAGACCCACCATAAAGAAACGCTGGTTCTTGCCCATCAGACCCGAAATTCGGTCTTGATGCACCAAACGGGGAATCGGTTATCAACAATCGCATTAGATTCGCTACGGCTCGACGGTATGACCACGGATTATGGCATAGCAGAAAGAATAGCTTCCGTAGCGCATCGTCCGCTAAAGAACGGGTATTTATGGCATGACAAAGAATTAGTGATCATCGATAGTTTGGGAGTCTATCCAAAGAAAAACAACCGCCCGGATTATCTTTTGCTGACCGGCTCCCCGAAATTGAACTTAGAGAGGTTAATCGATTCCATTGGGCCGAAAATGATTCTTGCCGACGGCGGAAATTACCGAAGCTATATCGAACGTTGGCAGAAGACCTGTAAAGGCAGAAAACTCCGGTTTCATTATACCGGAAAAAACGGAGCATTTTACTTCGAATAAGGGTTGCTAATCTTAAAAAATATTGGGCAACGGAAAATGCCAATTTCATATACAATCGTAAATAGCATTACTCTTAAAAACCGATTGCAATAGTCGTGAGTAGTAAGTTAAGCCCCTGCTGCAGGCCCGTGACCCTTGATTTCAAAATCTTCCTGAACTGTATCCGATACTTTTCCCTCGCCGTCTTCGGCACCATGGGCCAATCGTTTCAAGGGTTTAAGTGCCAAAATGATGCATATTCCGATCAGCGACCATATGACGGCAATACCCGTAAAGATTTCAAACTCGCCCAAATCTTGGGACACTTCGCCAATGAGTCCCGCTACTTTGTTGCCCAAGCCGGTGGCCGCCCAGTACAATCCCATAATAATCGATGCATATTTCAAAGGTGCCAACTTGGTTATATAGGATAAGGATACCGGGGAAGAACAAAGCTCGCCCACCGTGTGGAACAAATACGCCAATATCAGCCAGTACATGGCCGATGAACCATTACTTTCATATTGAAGGGATGCAGCACTCATAAAACCGAAACCTAAAGCCATGATGATAAAACCCACCGCGATTTTAAAGAGCGAGGACGATTCCTTTCCCTTTCTGCGCCAGCGTACCCAAAACCCGCCGACCGCGGTGGCCAAAATGATGATGAAAAAAGAGTTTACGGATTGAAATACGGATGCGGGTACAACAAACAGGCCAAAGAAATCCCTATCGGTCTTTTGGGAAGCATACAAGTTCATCAATCCTCCGGCCTGCTCGAATGCGGCCCAGAATAAAATGATAAGCAGAAACGATATCAAAAGCACCTTTATACGGTCTTTTTCAACGTTTGTCAAAGGTGTGTCAAGCATCTCTATGTTTTTTTCATCATTGCGACTGATAAGATTACCGACATGTACCAAATATTTCTGCCCCCATACATATACCGCCTGCCCTAGAAACATGCCTATGGCCGCAAGACCGAAACCATAATGCCAGTTGATTTTTTCGCCGATGTATCCACAAAGAATCGGGGCCAAGAAACCCCCAATATTGATACCCATGTAAAAGATATAAAAACCCATATCGCGACGCTCGTCTTTGGGCTTATAGAGACCCCCTACCATTGATGAGATATTTGGTTTGAGGCAACCCACCCCGAGAATGATAAAGAAACAGCCAATGTAAAAACTTGTTTCGGAATCAAAGGCCAAAACGGCGTGGCCGATACAGAGCAGTGCGCCCCCTAACATCACTGTTTTTTTCTGGCCGAGAAACCGGTCGGCGATCCAGCCACCGGGAATCGATGATACGTAGACCAACATGGTATACCAGCCGTAGAGCGCGAGGGCTTCTTCGTTCGACCATCCAAAACCTGCATTTCGTCCCGTGGTTTCTGCTACTAGGAACAGGGTAAATAGGGCGCGCATTCCGTAGTACGAAAATCGTTCCCACATTTCGGTGAAAAACAGAATGTACAGTCCGACAGGATGCCTGAAGAGTTCTTTCTCATGTGCGAGTTTGGTTGTGGTTGCCATAAATTTCTTTAGTTTCGATTAAAGGTTTTCCTCAATGAACTTGGTCATTTTATTGAATAGGTGCACCCGTGTCATTCCACCGTAGATGCCGTGGTTCTTATCGGGATAAATCGCCCAGTCGAACGGCTTGTTGGCCTGCACCAAGGCTTCAATCATTCGCATGGAGTTTTGCACGTGTACATTATCATCGCCCGAGCCGTGTATCAACAGATACTTTCCCTTTAACAGATCGGGATAATTGAAAGGGGAATTATCGTCGTACCCATCAGGATTCTCCTCGGGCGTACGCATAAAACGCTCCGTGTAGATCGTATCGTAAAAACGCCAAGATGTGACCGGGGCAACCGCAATCGCCGCTTCAAAGACCTCGTTCCCTTTCAAAAGGGAATTGGTCGCCATATGTCCGCCAAAACTCCAGCCCCAGATGCCGGTACGTTTCTCGTCAATGTAGGGCAGTTCGCTCAGTTTTTTAGCGGCGGCAATCTGATCTTCGGTCTCGTATTTCACCAAGTTCAAATAGGTCGATTTCTTAAAATCACGCCCTTTGTAACCGGTGCCACGCCCGTCGACACAAGCAATTATATAGCCTTTGGCGGCCATAACCTCGTGCCAGTAGTCCCTTTCATTGAACCATTGGTTGGCGACGCTCTGTGATCCGGGACCACTGTATTGGTACATCAACAGCGGATACTTTTTCGAGGCATCGAAATTTGCAGGCTTGATCATATACATGTTGAGCTCGTTACCGTTAATGGCGATGGTAGAGAATTCCTTGGGCTGAAATTGGTAGCTTTTTAATTTGGTGAGTACCGCCTCGTTGTTCTTTATTTCCTTGATCTGTTTACCGTTCAGGGCTTTGTGCAGGGTGTACACCGGAGGTGTCGTGGCACTGGAATAGGTATTGATAAAATATGTGAAATCGGCACTGAAGTCGGCGGAATTGATTCCTTCTTCGGCCGCAAGCGCTTTTTTGTTTTTCCCGTTGCTTTCAATGCTGTACACGCCCCGATTTATCGAACCGTTCTCGGTAGACTGAAAGTAGACCTTATCTTCATTCTGGTCGTAGCCAAAATAGCGGGTTACCTCCCAAGGCCCCTCGGTGATGCGATTCATCAACTTACCGTCTTGGTCGTACAGATAGATGTGGTTGTAACCGTCTTTCTCGCTCGTCCAAATAAAACTATCATCGGCCAAAAATGTAAGGTCGTCGGTCACGTCTACGTAGGCCTCGTCTTTTTCCTCGTGTAAAAGCGAAACGGAGTTGTCATTCGTATTCACCACATGCAGTTTCAAATCGTTCTGATGTCGGTTCAGCGTCTGTACGCTTAGTCGGTCGGCATCGTTCATCCATTGTATCCGAGGGATGTAATACGGACTGCCCAAGTCGACTTTCTCGGTATTTTTCGAGGTCAAATCGTAGAGGTGAAGCGTTACCACCGAATTGTCTTCCCCCGCTTTAGGATATTTAAAGGTTTCTTGGGATGGATAGAGGTCTTCGCCATACATATCCATCGAAAATTCGGGCACCTCGGTCTCATCAAAACGCAAAAAGGCGATTTTGGTACCATCGGAATTCCAAGCAAAAGCCCGTACAAAGCCGAATTCCTCTTCATAAACCCAATCGGTAACCCCATTGATAATGCTATTTTTCACGCCATCGGTAGTAAGCTGCTCCGCTTTTTTGGATGCGATATCAAAAAGATATAGATTGTTATCCGATACATAGGCTACCTTTTTCCCGTTAGGCGACAGTGCAGGCTCGCGTATTTTGGTTTCGGCAATTCGGGTCAGCACTTTGGTATCGACATCGTACACAAAGAAAATACCCAAGGTAGACCGCCGAAAAATGGATTCCACTTCCGTGGCCAATAGTATTTTCGACGCATCGTCGTTGAATTCATAGGATGAAAACTTTTCGATTTCAGGCAAATCGGCGGAACTGACCACGGTGCCGACCTTTTTTAAGGTGGCGTAATCATATGTATCGATACTCGTAGTGCCGGCCGACCTATCGGTGTTCAAGACCGTATATTGCTTTCCGTTTTCTAAAGAACGTAGGGCATCGAGTCCATCGGTACGGAATTCACCGCTGTAAATTTCTTCGACGGTTATCGCCTTGTCCTGCGCAAAGGAAACGCTTGTCGTACCGACTAACAAAAATAGGAGAACGTGGATTTTTTTCATAGAAAGTTAAAAATAGAATATATCGTTCAAGTTTAGTGATATTTTGAGGAATAAATAAACTTTCCGGGAAATAATAGGATGCAATTTGATACAAGGCCCCTGCTCCTGTTCGCAAGCTTCCGATGTACCCTGACCGAACATACGGGCGTAATCAGTATCTTTATCCATTGAAACCGATTGCTATGACCATACCCATCGAGGGATTCTCGAAACTGACCAAGTCCGAAAAACTAGATTGGATAACCACGAATTACACCGATAATCCGGAAGCCGCGAAAAACGTGCTAAAACGCTACTGGCACGAGGATGAAAAGCTACAGCAATTGCACGACGAGTTTATTGAGAATACACTGACCAATTACTATCTGCCCTTCGGTATCGCCCCCAATTTTTTGATCAACGATACCTTGTACGCCGTTCCCATGGCCATCGAAGAAAGTTCGGTGGTGGCCGCCGCAAGTAAGGCCGCCAAGTTCTGGTTGAAACGCGGTGGTTTTAAAGCCACGATACTGGGCACCGAAAAAATCGGACAGGTACATTTTATGTACACCGGAAATACTCAAAAACTAAAGGATTTTTTTAAGGAAATACAACCAAAATTATACGCCGACACCGCCCCGATTACCGAGAATATGAAAAGGCGCGGCGGTGGTATCACCGCTATCGAATTGCGGGATAAGACCGATGCCCTCGAAAACTACTATCAGCTGCATTGCACTTTCGAGACTTTGGATGCGATGGGCGCCAATTTCATCAATTCTTGTCTTGAGCAGTTTGCTACAACGCTGAAGGCCGAGGCTCATCATTTCGCCGCCTTTACCGAAACGGAAAAAAATATTGAGGTGGTCATGGCCATTTTATCCAACTACGTGCCGAATTGCTTGGTTCGCGCCGAGGTGAGCTGCCCTATCGGTCAGCTTAGCGTTGGAGGCCAAATGTCATCCTTTGAATTTGCCCGTAAAATGGTCAGGGCCGTTGAAATCGCCAAAGTGGAGCCCCATCGTGCCGTCACCCACAACAAAGGCGTCATGAACGGCATCGATGCGGTCATTCTGGCCACCGGAAATGATTTTAGGGCCGTCGAGGCTGGCGTTCACGCCTATGCCGCCAAAGACGGATCGTATTCCAGTCTTACCCATGCCGAGATAACGAACGATATATTTCGATTTTGGATAGAGGTTCCGCTCGCCCTGGGCACGGTAGGTGGACTCACCAGCCTACATCCCCTCGTAAAGTTGGCTTTGGAGATTCTCGGGAAGCCCTCCGCCGAAGTACTGATGCAGATCGTTGCGGTCGCGGGATTGGCACAGAATTTTGCGGCCGTTCGGTCGCTGGTAACTACGGGCATTCAAGAAGGCCATATGAAAATGCACCTACTCAACATTCTTAACCAATTGGGGGCGACAGAGGCGGAAAAAAAGACCTTGACCGAGCATTTCAAAAAAAATGCGGCAACCCATAGCGCGGTGGTCGCCGCCTTTGAACAGCTAAGAAAGTCGTAAATGACAAAGTCCTTCTACAGCAACGGAAAACTGCTGCTCACCGGCGAATATGCCGTGCTCGATGGTGCACTCAGCTTAGCTGTGCCCACCAAATATGGGCAATCCTTACTGGTCGAGGAGATTGATGCCTACGAATTACGTTGGAGGAGTTTTGACGAACGGGGAAAGCTATGGTTTGAAGGTATATTTGACCTATCATCCCACGAAAACAGATCCCCGGCTCAAAAATCTCCGGTACAAAACTCCCCACCACAAACACCGAATAAACAAAACATAGGCGCTGGCTATTTGAACACGGGCCGGCACCAATCGGCAGCGGGGGGCAACATAGCCGAAACCTTGTCAAAAATTTTAAACGAGGCCCAAAGGTTAAATCCGGAATTCCTTCGGGATGCAAAAGGGTATGCCGTAGAAACCAAATTAAGCTTTCCGCGGGATTGGGGACTAGGGTCCAGCTCTACCCTAATCAACAATATCGCCCAATGGGCGCAAGTCGATGCGTATCAATTATTGTGGAACGCTTTTTCGGGAAGCGGATACGACATCGCCTGTGCGAAAAAAAACCATCCTATTCTCTACCGCCTTGTCGATGGCAAACCCAAGGTTTCCGAAGTCGATTTTAATCCGGCGTTTCAAGACCAGCTTTACTTCGTTCATCTGAACAAAAAACAAAATAGCAGGGACGGAATCGCAGCCTATAGAGCGAAAGATTTTGATAAAGCCCAACTGATCGCACGGATATCCGAAATTACCAAAGAAACTATTTCCTGTAGCAGTCTTTCGGAATTTGAGTCGCTGATGGACCGACATGAGCGGTTACTTTCCCAAACGCTAGATATACCAACGGTAAAGGCATCCCAGTTTCCAGATTATAAAGGCAGCATAAAGAGCCTTGGGGCTTGGGGCGGCGATTTTGTTATGGCCACCGGAAATGCAGCAACTCCCTCACATTTTGAAAAGTTGGGATACCATACGGTCGTACGGTTTTCGGAAATGGTTTTGAAGGAAGGCATCTAAGCCTTTCCAAATTGTTCTTTGCCCGAAAGTAGTTGACAGCTTTCGAAGTAAACCTCGCGATTATTTTTCAAATTAAATACCAAATACAAAGCGTCGGATAAAGAAATTTTGCGGTCATCATAAAATTCTACCATTAAATCGCAAAAACGCCCGAAGAACAAATACAAAACCAAAGCCTCCAGCGTTCAAGCAGGCCGCTCAGGTTTATCGTATTTAATAATGAATTTCGCTTAAGAAAAGTTTCCTAATCGAAAGCTTTGTCTAATGAACGAAGTTCTAAATCTTAGTAAAACACGGCCCTATTGTCCTCAATTTCAGCGTTTTCTTTTAAGGCATTGTAAACAGCTGTGTTGACTTGCGCCTCGCGTGCCGTTTTGACGGATGTGGCGTATGTGCTGTAATTATCCAATTTTGGGGCCTCGGTCTTTTTAGTGACCGTTAGTTTGAAAATGCCGGTATTGCCCTCTATCAATTCGGAAGTCTCCCCTTCCTTCATGGCGAAGGCGGCGCCGACGACAGCGGGTTCAGATCCAGCTCCGGGTATTGTAGGAGATTTTACGGTCAAAGCAGATGCTGTAGACGTGCTGACATTATTGTCTTTGGCGATATCTTGAATGGACTTTCCCTTGTTGGCCGAAATGATTTGGGCCGCTTTACGCTCTTTTCTAATTTTCGGAAGTACCGTTGCGGAAGCGTCCTCGACGGACATTAGACCCGCTTCGTATTTTTTGGTGAGCTGAACTACGGCATACCCACTGTTCAGGTCAAAACGCTTGATATCGCCAACCTTTGTATCCTCGGTAAAGGCCCATTGCACAATGTTCCGCTGTGACGATAGTCCCGGTAAGTTTTCATCCGTGGCGTTCAACTTGTTTACCGGACGGACCACATATTTTTCCTCTTTGGCCAGTTCGGAGAATGACTTATCGGAAGCAATAGATTCCATCTCGAATTGGGTTGCTTCGGTAAAAAGTCCGTTAATGGTCGCCTCGGAAGGTTCAATTTCACGTGCCAAGGTTGCCAACTGCACGATATCGCGCTTATCGTCGACTTTGATAATGTGGAATCCGAAATCGGTTTCGACCATACCTATCGTACCCACGGCATTCTGGAAAGCGAAATCGTTGAATTCGGGCACCATGCGGCCCTCTTGAAAATAGCCTAAATCGCCACCGTTCGGAGCCGATGGCCCGTCTGAATTGTCCCTCGCCAACTCTACGAATTTGGCATCTTTTTTACGAGCTTCCCTCAAAAGGCGTTTTGCCTCAGCTTCCGCCTCCTCTTTGGTTCGCGTCACCTCTGGGTTTGCCCGTTCTGCACCTTCATAGCCGATCAAGATATGGCTTGCCTTTACAGACCCATTGGTTTTTCTATCCATCATCTTGGTGACCTTAAAAGTATCCCCATCGCGATAGGGTCCGAAAATTTCGCCGACCTGCAACGCCATTAACGTGTCTGCAAACTTCGTCGGCAATTGATTTTTCTCCTTGTATATGGTGTCGAATTTTACATCGGAGCTGCGATCCAAAAAGGCCGCCATATCGGTAGTACCCCTAAAGCCGGCAATCGTATCGTTTGTATCGGTAGCTTCATTGTACTCTACCCTATCGTTCATCAGTTCCGTAATCTCGGCTTTGACCGATTGTACGTCCTCGTCGGAAGGCTTCTCCTCGAAATAAACAAATTGTATATCACGGGCGGCGTCTTGTTTAAAATCTTCCTTGTGTTCGTCGATATAGCTGCGTATCTCACTTTTTGAAATGGTAATGGAACTATCGGCTATAGAAGTAAATGGCACGCGAACGTATTTGATATCCATCTTATCATTGGCCAAACGATAATCGAGCTCCCCTTCCTTTAACGTAGCGCCGACACCGGCCTTAATAAGATTGAAATAGGCCTGTTGCTTGGCGGACTGAATGATAGATGCTTCGTTCTGCAGCCAAAATTGATATTGTGCGGGATTGTTCACTTTGAGGTCGGCAATAAAATTTCTGAACTTGTTCTCGTCAAAAACACCATTCTCATTCTGAAATTGCGGATTCTGGGCATATCCGGGGATGGTGCCGACATAGTTCATGATCTGGTCTTGCTCGATATTGATGCCCAAATGCTCGAGCTGTTGCCCCATTATCGTATTTCGAACCTCTTGGTCCCATACTTGGTTAACGGTCTGCATCGTAGATACGTTCGGGCCTGAATTTTGGGAAGCAATGTCCACTTGGTTCCGGAAGTCGTCTATGGAAAGCTCTTCGCCGTTAATTTCGGCGATACTTGAGCCGACTTTGCCCCCGCCCAATCCGTCAGCCGTAAAGACTCCGGAGATTACAAAGGCGAAAAGTGCCAATCCGATAATGAGAATCAAAATCGTTGTCTGTTTTCTTATACTTTCTAAAATAGCCATTTAGGGTTGTTTTTTAATCAGCTCGCAAAATTAGGCTTTTCTTTTGAATTAGTAAAGACTTTAAGATTTGGCGTTCTATGGTGTTTTCAAGAAAAATGGTAACAAATTCTGGTGGGATAAATGGATCACTCTTTCTCCACAATCTGAAGGGTCACCAAATCGATTTTGGTACTTGAAACTTCTATAATGGTAAATAAAAACTGTTCGATTTGAATTTCGGAGTCCTTTTCAGGAATTTCCCCTACATGGTTTACGACGAGCCCTCCCAAGGTTTCATATTCATCACTTGCCGGAAGTTCAAGTTTATAGGTCTCGTTCAGATAATCTACTTCTAGTCTTGCAGAAAATGAAAAGGTAGTATCGTCTAACTGATCTTCGATAAGGTCCGTGGTATCGTGTTCATCTTCAATTTCCCCGAAAAGCTCTTCGACGATATCCTCTACGGTCATTAAACCTGAGGTACCCCCGTACTCATCTAAAACTACCGCAATACTCTTTCTTTTTTTGGTCAGGATGTTCAAAATATCCTGAATCAACATGGTTTCGGGCACGAATTCGACGGGAAGCAGGATGCTTTTAATGGTCTTTGGTTTTTTAAACAGTTCATACGAATGCACATAACCGATGACATTATCAATAGTATCTTTAAAAATCAAGATTTTGGATAATCCCGTTTCCGTAAAAAGCTTGGCCAAATTTTTTGGGGTCTCGTGAATTTCGACCGCACTGATTTCTGTACGGGGCACCATCACTTCCCTGGCCTTGACCGCTGAAAATTCCAACGCCTTCTGAAAAATTTGTATTTCGGAATCCATTTCGTCTTCAGCCTCTACGGCTTCCATCTGTTCGGTAATGTAATCGCCAAGTTCTATTTTACTGAATGACAGCTGCACCTCATCACCATCGGTCTTAAAAAAAGTTCTGAGAATAAAATCGGACACCCAAATCACAAAATCTGAGATAACGGAAAATATGAGGTAGAACAGATAGGCGGGTATGGCCAATAGTTTTAATAAGGTGTTCGCGTAAATTTGAAAAAGCACCTTGGGCAGAAATTCCGCCGTAAAAAGTATGATCAATGTAGAAATGATGGTCTGTACCAGCAGGCTAAAATCGGTCAGCAGCAGCCTTATAAAGTGGTTTTCAACGGGCAGCATCCCTTGAAACCAGGCCATCAACAAATCGCCCATGAAAAAGCCGTAGATGACCAAGGCGATATTATTGCCAATGAGCATCGTGGCAATAAATTTTGATGGTTTTTTGGTCAAGCGCGTAAGCACTTTGGCCAAAAAGCCTTCTTGCTTTTTCTCTATTTCAATATGAATTTTATTTGCGGAAATGAATGCAATTTCCATCCCTGAAAAAAAGGCGGAAAATAATAAGGAAAGTACGATTATTAAGATAGCAGCTTCCAATAGCGTTATTCGTTATCGCGTTTGCGCTGTTCGAATTTCTTGCGATAGTTTCTTCGGAACATAAACATCCCAAGAGACACTACGGCGAAGAATATGAACAGGTATGCACCTTGGCGGTTGCCGTTCCAATCGGTAAAAATTCTATAGAGTGAGAACACGAATACCACTAAGTACAAGTATTCGGTATATCGTAATATTTTGATCATTGCGGTTCTTCTTTGATGCTCATCAGTCCATTGGTCTTGTGTGCACTGAAGAAATAAGGTTCTTTCTTGAAATCCATGCCGGTTCCGTACATTACCGAACCGTCTTCTGGATTCGTGTACTTGAACTTTTCTTGGGTAAACACCCAATCATTGTCTTGGTCCCAATACACTTGGGTGGTTTCCATAATCTTGCCATCATGGGTCTCGATGACCACATTGCCCTGCAAATCTAGCACATTTGTAGCTGAATATAGAATACCGTAATCGGACTTTATAATACTTTTCTGCCCCTTGTCGTTGTAGAAATCGACCACAAGACCCTCCGGGAAAGTTTGATAGGCAAATGTTAGATTGGTATAATCTTTCCGTAACGGGCTTTTTAATACCGCGATTACCTTCGTACCGGTCGAATCTTCACTGGCCACCTCCTTACGCGCCTCGGTATAGGTCAAAATAAAGTCTTCGGCGATGCCCATGGGGTAAACTAGAGGCACTTTTTCTTCCCCGGATCTTTGGTAGGTATCGGTACATGACAAAAAAAGTATTGCCATAACACAGGTCATGGCAATACTTTTAAAATTATCTACACGATGTAAAATCATTTTTAAATATTCGGTACCGTAATGCTACCACCTACCCAGCAACTGAAGGTGATTTTTTTACCAGCCATACCCGAATTGAATATGTCGGTTTTTGAAGGCGCTTTTGCGGAGTAACTAGCTGCTGATTGGCTAGCGTTCGAACTTAGGGAAGGATCGACGCGACCGGCCTGACGCGCCATATCCGCTGCTTTCCAGTACACGGCCCGTTTTTCGAAAGGCGTGCTTCCGCAATCGTTGGCACTCGTCGCATATAAATTGGCGATCAACAAATAGGCTTTACCGTTAGCCTTGTTGGCTTCAATAGCTCTCTGCGCATAGCTTCTAGCCTTAGACTTGCTCGTTTTACGCAAAATTGTAGCGATTTTGTAAAGTATATCCGATTTTTCATACGGGTCGTTCTCAAGCTCGACCGCTTTATTGAAGTCTTCCAACGCTCCGCTGTTATCACCGGATTTTTGCTTTAGAAGTCCACCATACATATAGGCTTTCGCAGATGGTTCAAGGGCTAATTGGGCCTCGAACAATTTTCTGAACAACGGATCATCGGTACATTCCTTACCGAACATTCTACCTACCGCTCGTTTAACCCACTTTACGTCATCCTTTTTCTCTTCGAAGCTCTTTTCGTATAACGGTATCAGATTATCGCAATCGGCCAAGGCACCCAACTTCGAATCAACACTACCGGCAATCTTACCGTAGGACTCGGAATTGGTCGTAGCTATTTTCAGCGATCTTTTTTCCTTAGATGTAATAGTACCCGTAGAATCTTTTGGCAGTAGCGTGGTAATTACTTCTGTAAGCTTTTTGTTCTCCTCTTCAATTTTTTCGGTGACGTTGTCGTACACGTCGAAAACTTCTTGTAATTCCTTGCTTCCGCTTTTGTGAAGGTCTACCAGACTAGAAAAATAAAGGTATAAGGCTCTTGGATTCTTGAAATTCTTGGAATCTTCATCAAAAGCTTTTTGAAGCATTTCATAAATCTCGGCATCGGAGCCCATTTTGTTCTCGTACATCAATAACGCCTTGTCTATGCCGACAACTGCAGGCGTATATTTCTTTGGATAATATTTAGTGCTGTTGTCATACAGCGCAACCAAATCCTGAATATATCCATCCTTTTCGGCACCGGAAGACTTTTCGATCTTATCCTTCAGAATTCTTTCGCCATATATAAAATTGGCCTTGTTGATATCTGGACAGGTCTCGTACACCATTTTCCAGGGTGTGTAGGCCGCTTCATAGTTTTTGACTTTTGCATGCTCAACATAAATGGAAAGGTTGGTCATACATTCTTGGTTTTGGGCCTGGGCATTGGCAAGGCCCATAGCCCCCAAAAAAAGAATCGCAGTGACGTAAATCTTAGTTTTCATTTTTTCAATTTTTATTTGTGTTTTAAAATATGCACCGACCGGTATCGTATGCTAGATGTTTCGAGGGGGTCAATGTACTAAATTTTTGCTGACAGAACCATAGGAAATTTAGAAATTGCCCGTTTATGGGTGATTTTTACAAGCTTATCGAACTTTATTTTACCAATTCAAGTTGCATTCGGTCAAAATACATCCGAATTAATTGATTTTCCGCTTTCTGAACCACTGGTCGTTCAGCGAAAGACCAACGTTGATCTTGAAATAGCTCTCTTCAATCAGGTCTGCCGCGGATGTTCCCCTTCTTCCCAACTCGAAACCAAGGTTAAGGTTAGAAAAACTTCCGCCGAGCGGTAAACCTAAACCAAAAGTTATGCCAAGATTGTTTACATCCTTATCATTGATGACCATTCCGGTCTTTGCATATCGCACTCCCGCGCGATAGGTCATCCTTTTAAAATAGCTTTCGAAAGAGTTTCGGTCCGGTGTGATAAATCCTCCTAGGGCAAAAGTGCTGGCAGTATTGTATACCAAATTATCGAATTGTAAAAATTCGTTCTCAAAATCGTCCAGTTGCTGGTAACTGTATTCGGCCCCTAAAAACCACTTCATATTTTCTCCGTACCCGATGCCCAAGGTTGTAGTCGTCGGTATTTTTACGCCGGTATCCTTTAGACCTTGGCCTTCAAGGTCTACATTGATGACCTCTATATCTTGTAGGTCGTTCGCAGATGATGACAATGAAACGGAACCGATCTGACGTGTGTTCCGTGACGATAGATTGGCTTGGGTGTTGACCCTTAAGGACGTGAAAAGTGTATGGTTCTCATCGATTGCCGGGGTATAGTTTAGAGCGTAATTCAAATCAAAGCCTCCGATCCGCGATGATTTTTCATCTTTGGCACCGAACTGTACGCCCTCTGTTCTCTGAACTTCAAGCGTTTCTATCGTACCAAAATTATAGTTGGCCGTTACGCCCAGACTGACGTCCTTGATCAATTCGTAACCCAGTGAGACAAAGACTTTATTGAGACCTCCTTCACCTGAATATTCGTTCAATATTCTTGACCCTTCGGCACCCCGTAGTTCTTCAAAATTATATCCGACCGAGGAATAGGGCCGGATGCCGAAACCTAGACCCAAACCTTTTTTGAGCGTTAACGCCAACGCCAGATAATCTAAGTTGGTTACCGCACTGCTCTGTTCTTCGGCAAAGCTCTTGAACCGTAATTGTTTGTGGGATATGCCGGCCGTGTAGGTCGTAATGCCGAAATCGTCCCTTCCGCGAACACCGAGCTTACTGTATGCGGCCGGGTTCTTTAAATTGATATGAATACTATCTGCGTAGACGCCGATATCGCCCATCATTTGGTTTTCGACCGTTCCGGCCTCCCGGATGTCGCCAAGCCCAAAATATGAATACGGGGAAATTGAACCGTCTTGGGCGTACATGCCCGTTGCAATAAGGCAGGCTATGACGAAACCTATTTTTTTGATCATTGAATCGCTTTGGTTTAACTTGTCGAGCGACAAGCTGCTTCCCGAATTTCTTTTCTGCGGGCACTGGCCCCAAGATTTTATCGAATACTTGGGATATTAATGTTTATTGTATTCCAAAAGATAGTTGAGCCCTTCCAAGAGGAAATTTGAATGCGCAAATATGGTATTTTTTAGCCGCTTTGACAAAAATTGGGCATCGCCGCCTGTTAAAATAACTGTTAAATCTGTAAAGCGGGATCGATACTGACCGATGACCCCGTCTATCTCCAGACGGATTCCGTTTACAACACCGCTATGTAGACTAGTTTCTGTAGAATTCCCAATAAAATCAACGGGTTCATCAGGCTGTAACAAGGGTAGTTTTGCGGTGAATTCCTGTAGCGACCTGTAGCGCATGTGAAGCCCAGGCGAAATGCCCCCACCGAGATATTCCCCATAATCGTTCACCATATCATAGGTCACACAAGTACCGGCATCGATGACCAAGGTATTGCCCTTCGGGTTATGGTAAAAAGCGGCGGTCGCCAAAGCGATTCGATCCATGCCCAAAGTCTGGGGCGTGGCATATGAATTTTTGAACGGTGTTCTTGATGTATGGGTCAATTCGTGTACTTCACAGAAAATGGCCAGTACCGCGATTACCTTGCGGTCAAGATTGGCCACTGACGAAACAATGCTTCGTTCTATTTGAGGATAGTGATCGCAAATTTCCTTGACCTGTCTGGCCGCATGTTCGGCCTCGGCGGTCTGATGGAAGATCATTTTCCGTCTATCGAAAATCGCTAGTTTTACCAGTCGGTTTCCCGCATCTATAATTAGGTTCATGTCACAAAGATCAAAAAACGAATAAAAACAAATGCCTTTTTTCTGCAATTTGTTTGTATATCGCAAAATTGAAATTATATTTGCAGCCCCTTATAGGGATGGTGCCTTAGCTCAGTTGGTAGAGCAATGGACTGAAAATCCATGTGTCCCTGGTTCGATTCCTGGAGGCACCACAAAAAATCCTTACCCCGCGTAAGGATTTTTTTGTTTTTACGGAGTATATTGCATAAAACTTCCGTTTTGACGACCGTAGATATCTCGACCCCGATTCCCGAGTTGCAGGCGTACCTTCGCGAGAAGGAATGGTTGGTTTCCGGGGAAAACATCACCGCGATAGAGAAGCCCGGAGAGGGCAACATGAACGTTGTGCTGCGCGTGGTAACCGATCAACGCTCTTTCATTCTCAAGCAATCTCGACCTTATGTCGAAAAATATCAAGATATCGAGGCCCCGGTGAAGCGTATAGCCGTAGAAAAGAATTTTTATCAGGCAGTTCGGGACAATGCGGTGAACGCCCATATTCCTAGTATCTTAGGATACGATTCCGAAGAAAACTTGCTCCTTCTTGAAGATTTGGGCCATTGTGAGGACATGGTCTCCATCTATCATCGAAGAACCATAGCGGCCAAAGAATTGGATAGACTAGTTTTTATATTGGGTCTTATTCACAGGAAAGATGTGAAGGATGACTTTCCGGACAACCTTGAAATGCGAGAGCTCAACCACCAGCATATATTCGTACTTCCCTTTCTTGAGGATAATGGTTTTGATCTCGACGAGGTGCAACCTGGTCTACAAGAACTTTCTGTTCCGTTTAAAACGGATATTGCGCTCAAGTCGGTCGTCGAGACAATCGGAGCCCAATATTTATCCCCCGGGGAAACCTTACTTCACGGCGACTACTATCCCGGAAGTTGGATGACCGAAGCCGACAACCTTTATGTTATCGATCCAGAATTTGCCTTTCCCGGTTTTGCGGAGTTCGATCTGGGCATTATGGCGGCCCACCTCATCATGGCCACCGGAAAAAAGGAATATTTAAATCAGGTTTTTAATAAATATCAAGGGGAAGCCGATAAAAAACTCACAGGTCAAGTGGCCGGTATCGAAATCGTTCGCCGTTTGATCGGCTTGGCGCAGTTGCCACTAGACCGCGATATTGACGAAAAACGAAAGTTGTTGAAAAAGGCGCGAAGGCTGATAATGGGATAAAACATCAAAGATTTAAACACTTTTCATTTCTCAATTTTCGTTTTTCCCTTTTCACTTTTCAATCAGGTTCTTAACGGAGAGATGTTTTGAAGTACACTATAACTTTTTTTTTAGCCCTGCTGATGGCAGTCTCCTGTAAGGAAGACGACCGGGAGATAGACATCCCATCCCCTGAAAAATCCGGTTATGTCAACGAACGTTTAAAATTATCCGAAGAGCACTATTACGACAAAGTGCTGGGCGCACTGGTCGGCTCTGCCATCGGTGACGCCATGGGTGCCTCGACCGAGATGTGGCACCGCGAGGCCATTCAGCTGAAATACGGCTATATATCCGGACTTACCCCAGCAGTGCGCGAACAATCCCCCGAAGGCACTTGGGCCCATAATCTTACTGCCGGTGCCACCACTGATGACACCCGCTGGAAACTCGCGATGGTCAAATACCTATCCCAGTACCAGAACAAATGGAACGCCGACAATTTCGCTAGCTTTATTTCGGACTATTATGGCTCGCTAACACAAAGCCTTTCCAATGGCAATACCATTCCAAAAACGGATTTTCTGGACACCCAGATCAAAAAAATCGATTGGATCAAAGAATGGGCGCGCGTCGCCATGGCCTTTCGTGACAATCCCGATGCATATCAGAAGGCCCTGAACCGCTTTTACGGTGGTGAGATGTCCTGTGCCGGACAGTTGTACACGCCCATGTTCGGACTGGTAAGCGGTACTCCCGAAAAAGCCTACACTATCGCCTACGAGCACGCTATATTCGACATTGGCTACGCCAAGGATATTTCCGGACTGGTATCCGCCATGACCCATACGGCCATGCGTACCCAAAGCGTCGATTCCATTCTCGATACGGCCACATTTATCGACCCCGAGGGCTATCAAGACAGCCGCCTGGTCGGGCGCATATCATATTCCATGGCCGATGCGGCCGTAAAAAATGTTCTGGCCGTCAAAGCCTTCGTACTAAAAGACACTTTGAGCACGGCGGACTCCCTACTTTTCAAAATGCCCAAAAACTTTCCGGGCACCCAAAAAGATTGGGTACGCCAAGAATCGGTCTATCAATTTTTAGAAAAGGATAAAAAGGCCATCGCCTTCCATTCCGGCGAAATTTGGCAGATATTGGTGACCGCCCTTCAATTCGGTGAGGGCGACTTTGAAAAGACCCTGCAGTTTATCGTGAATTATGGAAGGGACAACGACACCGTCGCCGCGGTCGCGGGAATGATTCTGGGGGCGAAGTGTGGCTATGCGAACCTTCCCTTAGGCCTGCGTACCGAGGTGCTTCGAGTAAGCAAGGAAAATATGGGTATCGATTTGGAAACCATGGCCCGCGAAATGACCGAACAGCATCCCGCCAATTTCTAATACGGATCTTCATTAAGCACTGTTCTTCATGTAGGCAATAATCTCAGGACAAATTTTTATCAGGATATTTTCAAGACCGTATCTTTGTAGAAAATTTGTTGAACTCCATGCGGTTACTTTTAAACATTGCTCTTCTGTTAGCCTTACCCCTTTACGCGTCATCCCAGGGCAAAATGGACCGTACCCTGAAAAAGTATAACAAGGAAAGCATCCCTTACATTACGGTGGATGCCCTTCACGGGATGAATCACGTAACGACCCTAGATACCCGTAAAAAGGAAGAATTTGAGGTAAGCCATCTCAAAGACGCCCTCTGGGTGGGATTTAAGACCTTCGACTTAGCGGATATCACCTCAAAAATAACGGATAAAAGCACTGAAATTGTGGTGTACTGCTCCATTGGGGTGCGGTCGGAAAATATCGGGGAAAAGCTGAAGGATGCCGGGTATATCCATGTGAAAAATCTATATGGCGGTATTTTCGAATGGAAAAACCAAGGTTATCCCGTCTATGACACTCAAGATAAAGAAACCGAAAAGGTACACGCCTTCAGCAAACATTGGGGCAAGCTGCTGAAAAAAGGGGAGAAGGTCTACGGTGACTATCCTGAGTAGGCAGTTGCAGTCTCGGTCTAGGTCTCGGTCTCGGTCTCGGTCAATTAATTCTTTAAATAATAATCCCTCAAAACATAAAAATTTTTAATGGGCATCATCAACCAGAAACAGCACAAACACGATAAAAAGACCATCCATTTTACGTTGGCATCCTCCAAAGACCTTTTGCTGATTTTTACGCGTAATCCCAAATTGGGCATGTGCAAAACGCGCTTGGCGAAGACGGTCGGTGACGAGACGGCTTTAGATATCTATATCTTTTTGTTGGACCATACGGCTTCGATAACCCAGAATCTAAATGCGGCCAAACAGGTCTGGTATTCCGAGGAGATTTGGGAAGACGATATTTGGGATGATGCCTTCTACGATAAACGACTACAGAAAGGTCGAGATTTGGGCATCCGAATGGCCAATGCCTTTCAAGAAGGTTTCGCATCGGGCTATGAGCGTATCCTAATTATGGGAAGCGATATGTTCGACCTTGACCAAAACGACCTCGAAAATGCCTTTGCCCAGCTCAAGCAAAATGATTTTGTGATAGGCCCTGCGGAAGATGGCGGATATTACCTCTTAGGAATGACATCTTTTAAGGCAAAGTTGTTTCAAAATAAAAGTTGGGGCGAGAAAACCGTCTTGAAGGATACGCTTGAAGACCTAAAAGGCGAAAAACTCGCTATCTTAGAGAAACGGAACGATGTCGACGTGTATGAAGATATTAAAGATAATCAGGCCTTTCAGCACTTTTTAAAGCATGTTTAGCGTTCTATGAATGCTGGGCCGCCGATTAATCTACCTGTATATCTTTCAACTGGACTAAAATTTATTTCGAGAGAAAGCCGGTCATTGAAAGACAGCCCAAACATCCAACTTTTAACGCGAAACTTACCGGTTTAGATAAACTACCCGTTTCACAAGTCCGACTAAACCAAGAGTAACTAGACAATAAAATGACACAAAAACAGCTCAAAGAATCTACCGCATACCTCCACGATAAGGGATTCGACGCCCCCGAAATTGGAATCGTCCTGGGCACGGGCCTCGGAAAACTGGCCGATGCTATCGAAGACCC
>JBATUY010000329.1:0-11709 GCA_049671465.1 Pricia sp.
CCCAACCACATCGCAAATACACAGCCCGTTACCAAAATTATTACGGCAGGAACCATAAAATCAAGCCCTTGCCCTAACAAGAAGGCGCTGTCGGGTACCTGAAATACCGTTGACAAGCTGTAGAGATACGCGGGTGCCTGCACGATGCAAATACCGATAGTCAACCACCTCGTAATCTGATTTTTCGTTTTTCGACCACTTTCACCTTCCTTGTCCAGCTTCTGTAAATACGGAATTGCGATACTCATCAATTGCACAACGATCGACGCCGAAATATAGGGCATAATACCTAGTGCAAAGATGGAAGCATTAGCGAAAGCACCGCCTGTAAACGCATTTAGCAGACCAAGAATACCGGAGTCGGTACCTGAAGCCAATTGACTCAATTGTGTGGTATCGATTCCGGGAAGAACGATCTGGCAACCAAAACGGTAAACCAATAAAAGGCTAAGGGTGAGGAGAATCCTATTCCTTAGCTCTTCAATCTTCCACATATTGGAAATGGTCTCGAAAAATTTCTTCATAATATCGTCTGCTTATAAATTTATTGCCTCTCCACCAGCAGCTTCGATGGCCGCTTTGGCACTTGCCGTAAATTTATGCGCGGAAACTTTAAGGGAGGCCTTTAGTTCACCACCTCCCAAAATTTTCACTAAGTCTTTTTTCTTGGCCAGTCCATTGTCGACCAAATCTTCAAAAGAAACCGTATCCTTGATAACCTTATTGTCTACCAAGTACTGCAATTTTTCCAAATTGATACCTTGATACTCCACTCGGTTAATATTGGTAAAGCCGAACTTGGGTACTCGTCTTTGCAACGGCATCTGTCCACCTTCGAAACCTACTTTTCTAGAGTATCCTGAGCGGGATTGTGCACCCTTGTGGCCTCTCGTTGCCGTGCCACCCTTTCCGGATCCTTGACCTCTTCCTACTCTCTTGCCCGGTTTATTGGTCGCTCCTTTTGCTGGTCTTAGATTACTTAAATCCATAATACTATCGCTTAAACTTCCTGTGTGGAAACCAAATGTTTAACTTTATCTATCATACCCAAAATATTCGGAGTGGCATCGTGTTCGACGACATGTCCGATTTTCCGCAAACCTAGGGCCGCGAGGGTACGCTTTTGATTCTGTGGCCGTTTTATACCGCTTTTCAGCTGTTTGACCTGTATTTTCTTCGCCATTTTCTTATCCTTTAAAAACTTTTTCCAACGATACACCTCTTTGCTTAGCAATGGTGCCGGCGTCTCTCAACTGCAAAAGCGCATCAAAAGTAGCCTTCACAACATTATGTGGGTTGGAAGAACCTTGTGATTTTGAAAGTACGTCTTTGACGCCCACAGCTTCCAGTACCGCTCGAACAGCACCACCGGCGATAACACCGGTACCGTGTGAAGCGGGTTGAATATAAACCCTAGCGCCACCAAATTTACCTTTCTGCTCGTGCGGCAGCGTACCACCTTTGGTCAAGGGTATACGTATCAAGTTCTTTTTGGCGTCTTCGATAGCCTTGGCAATTGCGGTGGCCACCTCTTTTGACTTGCCCAATCCACTGCCAACTACACCGTTTTCATCACCTACGATAACAATTGCGGAAAAGCCGAAAGCTCTACCCCCTTTGGTTACCTTGGTTACACGTTGGATACCGACCAATCGATCTTTTAAGTCTAGACCACCGGGCTTTACCGTTTCTATATTTTTATATTTCTGGAACATACTGTTATTTAAAAATTTAGTCCTGCTTCCCTAGCGCCCTCTGCCAAAGATTTTACTCTTCCGTGGTACAGATTGCCGCCACGATCAAAAGCCACTTTTTCAATACCTGCAGTCTTACATTTATCGGCAATGGCCTTGCCCACTTCTTTGGCTACTTCGGTCTTAGTGCCTTTAACTTCGGCCAAAACCTTATCCCTAGATGATACGGCGGCCAATGTGGTACCATTGACATCATCAATGACCTGAGCATAAATTTCACTGTTACTTCTGAATACCGATAATCTCGGTCGTTCGGCCGTGCCCGAAGAAACCTTTCTGATTCTTCTTCGTATTCTTTTCTTTCTTTCGTTAACTGATAGTGCCATTTTATTCTTTTAAGCTGATTTACCTGCTTTTCTACGCAACTGTTCACCGACAAATTTGACTCCTTTTCCTTTATACGGCTCCGGCTTACGGAACGAACGTATCTTGGCAGCGACCTGACCTACCAATTGCTTGTCGTGCGATGTCAATTTTATCACCGGATTCTTACCTTTTTCGGATACCGTCTCTATTTTTATTTCAGAGGCCAGATCTAACACGATATTGTGTGAAAAACCCAATGCCAAGTCCAGTTTTTGTCCCTGATTGCTTGCGCGATATCCCACACCAACAAGTTCCAGTTCCTTGGTCCAACCTTTAGAAACCCCTTCAAGCATATTCAAAACCAACGATCGATATAAACCGTGTTTCGCCTTATGTTCTTTGGAATCGGATGGACGAGTCACCCAAACCTGATTATCCTCTACTTTGACGAGAACCCCGGAAAAATCTTGGGTCAATTCGCCCAATTTACCCTTGACCACGATTTCGCTATCTTTTATCTCTACGGTTACCCCTTCCGGAATCGCCACTGGATTATTACCTATTCTTGACATCTTTACTGAAATTAGTAATTAATAATTATAGATTATTAATTATGCTTAATAAACGTAACAAAGTACCTCACCACCTACATTTTCATTCTTGGCCTGTTTACTGGTCATTACGCCATGTGACGTCGACACGATGGCCACACCCAAACCGTTCAATACCCTAGGTAAACTGTCCGTTCCGGTATATTTACGGAGCCCGGGCTTACTAACGCGCTGAAGCTTTCGAATGACAGGCTCTTTGGTCAACTTGTCGTACTTCAAGGCGATTTTAATAGATGCTTGCACATCATTTTCCTCGAACTTATAACTTAGGATATACCCTTGGTCAAAAAGAATTTTAGTGATATCCTTCTTCACTTTCGAAGCTGGAATCTCGACCACTCTATGCCCAGCTCTGCTGGCATTTCTGACGCGTGTTAAATAATCTGCAATAGTATCTGTAACCATTTCTTTTAATACTTAGTGAATGAGCTTTTCCTATTTACCAGCTGGCTTTTTTAACTCCTGGAATCAATCCGGCGTTGGCCATCTCCCTGAACATTACCCTTGAAATTCCGAAAGTACGCATATAACCTTTTGGTCTTCCGGTCAACTTACACCTATTGTGCATACGCACGGGAGAAGCGTTTCTAGGTAATTTTTGCAAGCCTTCGTAATCACCGGCCTCCTTTAGTGCTTTCCGTTTTTCGGCGTATTTTGCCACGGTTGCAGCTCTTTTACGCTCACGAGCCTTCATTGATTCTTTAGCCATCCTAATTCTTTTTAAAGGGTAATCCCAATTCGGTTAATAACGACTTTGCCTCCTTATCGGTCTGGGCCGAGGTAACAAAGGTAATATCCATTCCATCGATACGATTTATTTTATCGATATTGATTTCAGGAAAAATAATCTGTTCCGTTATCCCGAGGCTATAGTTGCCCCGACCGTCGAAACCTGTTGCGCGGATACCCTGAAAATCTCGTACACGGGGTAGCGCGCTCGTAACCAATCGATCTAAAAATTCGTACATGCGTTCGCCTCTGAGCGTAACTTTGGCGCCAATCGGCATACCCTTACGCAATTTGAACGCAGCAACATCTTTTTTAGACAAGGTAGCTACAGCTCTTTGTCCGGTGATATTGGTAAGCTCGTCTACAGCATGGTCGATCAATTTCTTATCCGCTACCGCGGCACCGACGCCCCTACTGACCACAATTTTCTCTAGCTTCGGAACTTCCATTACATTTTTGTAACTGAACTCCTCCTTCAGCGCCTTGACTATGCGCTCTTTGTATTCTGTCTTTAATCTTGCAACGTAAGCCATACTTATATTACTTCATTGGATTTCTTGGAAAAACGGACTTTCTTACCGTCCCTTACTTCATACCCTACACGCGTTGTCTCACCAGATTTGGAATCAATCAACGACAGATTGGAAATATGGATGGGCGCTTCCTTTTTGACTATACCGCCTTGAGGATTTTGTGCACTTGGCTTCTCGTGTTTAGAAACCATATTGGCTCCTTCGACAATAGCCTTGTTCTTAACACGGTCGACTGTCATCACCTTACCTTCGACGCCTTTATGGTCGCCGGCAATAATTCGAACCGTATCTCCTGTTTTTATCTTTAGTTTCATTATTATCTAATTTCAGTTCATCTCCTTATCTACGCTTTATGTATCGCAAACCGTATCGGGATGAAAATTTGGTTTTAAAGTACTTCCGGGGCCAGGGAAACGATTTTCATGAATTGCTTGTCTCGCAATTCCCTTGCAACGGGACCAAAAACTCGTGTACCTCTCATTTCACCAGTAGGATTCAAAAGGACACAGGCATTGTCGTCAAAACGAATATACGATCCATCGGGTCTGCGGACCTCCTTTTTGGTACGTACCACTACCGCGGTAGAGACCGCACCTTTTTTGATACCCCCGTTTGGAGTAGCTTCTTTGACAGATACAACAATCTTATCACCTATCGAAGCATATCTCCTCTTCGTACCCCCTAGGACACGAATCGTTAAAACTTCTTTGGCGCCTGTATTATCCGCAACCTTTAACCTTGATTCTTGCTGTAACATAATTATTTAGCTCTTTCCAAAATTTCTACTAATCGCCAACATTTCGTCTTGCTCAAAGGGCGGGTCTCCATAATCTTAACGGTATCGCCTTCGTTGCAATCATTTTTCTCGTCGTGAGCAACATATTTTTTAGTCTTGAGGACGAACTTTCCGTACATAGGGTGCTTTACACGCTTAACCTCCGCAACGACAATGGATTTCTCCATCTTGTTACTGGTTACTACCCCTACTCTCTCTTTTCTTAAGTTTCTTTTGTCTTCCATAAAGCAGAACCAGTTATTGGTTTTCCCTATTAGTTAATTCGGTAGCCAATCGTGCGACCGTTTTTCTTGTCATCCTGATTTGAAGCGGATTTTCCAGTGGGGTAACAGCATGGGCCATCTTCAAGTCGGCATGTTGTTTTCTGTACTCCGCAAGCTTACTTTGAAGCTCCTCGACCGACAATTCCCTAATCTCTTTATTCTTCATGCTACCTTATATTATATCTTCAGTGTAATCTCTTGCCACGATAAATTTTGTCTTCACAGGCAGCTTTTGCGCTGCAAGTCTCAAAGCCTCTTTGGCAATATCCATAGGCACACCTGCAATTTCGAACATAACGCGGCCTGGCTTGACCACGGCTACAAAATATTCGGGGGCTCCCTTACCTTTACCCATACGTACTTCAAGGGGTTTCTTGGTAATCGGTTTGTCCGGAAATATCTTTATCCACAGCTGACCCTGTCTTTTCATGTATCGGGTCGCGGCAATACGAGCCGCCTCTATTTGCCGTGAGGTAATAAATTTTTGCTCCAAAGTCTTGATACCGAACATGCCGTTGGAAAGCTGGTGCCCCCTACCCGCATTACCTTTCATGCGGCCCTTTTGCATCTTTCGAAACTTGGTTCTTTTCGGTTGTAACATGCCTTATACTTCTTTATAAATTACTGAACCTGATTGAAAGGCTCATTTTCTACGACGTTGCTTTCTTGGTCCACCTGAGCGCTTGTCACCTTTTCCGTCTTGACCCTTGGTCATTCCGACTAAAGGAGAGAGCTCTCGCTTACCATAGACCTCACCCTTCATTATCCACACTTTGATTCCCAACTTACCGTAGGTAGTTTGCGCCTCATGCAGTGCGTAATCGATATCGGCCCTAAAAGTAGATAATGGAATACGACCGTCTTTATATGATTCCGATCTTGCCATCTCCGCTCCGTTCAAACGTCCGGAAATCTGTATTTTAATTCCTTCGGCGTTCATTCGCATCGCCGCGGCAATTGCCATTTTAATGGCTCTCCTAAAAGAAATTCTACTCTCGATTTGACGGGCAACACTTGCAGCGACCAAATTGGCATCCAACTCGGGTCGTTTAATTTCATAGATGTTGATCTGAACCTCTTTATTGGTGATTTTTTTTAGCTCCTCTTTCAACTTATCGACTTCCTGACCCCCTTTACCGATAATGATACCGGGTCTAGCTGTAGTGACCGTGATAGTGATTAATTTCAGCGTACGCTCGATAATGACACGTGATACACTGGCTTTGGAAAGACGCGCATGGATATACTTGCGTATTTTGCTATCTTCTGCCAATTTATCGCCGTAGTCGTTTCCTCCGTACCAGTTGGATTCCCATCCTCTGATAATTCCTAAGCGATTTCCTATTGGATTGGTTTTCTGTCCCATACTATCCTTCGATGTTAGTTTTAGATTCCAATACCAATGTAATGTGATTGGAACGCTTTCGTATTCTGTGCGCCCTTCCCTGGGGAGCGGGACGTAATCTTTTCAACATGGTACCTCCGTCGACCCGGATTTCTTGAACGAACAAATCCGCATCCTCGACACTGGCATCTTCATTCTTCATTTGCCAATTGGCCAACGCGGAAAGCAATAATTTTTCCAATTTTCTGGATGCCTCCTTTGGATTGAACCTTAGTATTGCCAAAGCTTTCTCGACCTGCACCCCACGAATCAAATCTGCGACCAAGCGCATTTTTCTTGGGGATGTCGGGCAATTGTTCAACTTCGCAAAAGCTTTATCCTTTTTCTCGGCCTTGAATCGCTCGGCCATCTGTCTCTTTCGAACTCCCATAACTTACTTTTTACCTTTGTTCCTGGCTCCTGCATGACCCCTAAAAGAACGGGTCGGCGAAAATTCACCTAGTTTGTGTCCCACCATATTCTCGGTAACAAAAACGGGGACGAACTGCCTTCCGTTGTGCACAGCGATGGTAAGTCCAACGAAGTCCGGAGTAATCATAGAGGCCCTAGACCATGTCTTGATGACACTCTTTTTTCCCGATGCTGCGGTTTGTTGAATCTTCTTCTCCAAACTGTAGTGAACGTATGGTCCTTTTTTTAACGATCTTGCCATTTTTCTACTTTATTTCTTTCTACGTTCTATGATGTACTTATTCGTTTTCTTCGTTCTGGAACGTGTTCTAAACCCTTTCGCGGGAATACCGTTTCTAGACCTAGGATGACCACCCGAAGCCCTACCTTCGCCACCTCCCATGGGGTGATCGACAGGGTTCATCGCGACCGGCCTTGTTCTTGGCCTTCTGCCCAACCATCTACTTCTACCCGCTTTACCGGAAACCAGCAGCTGATGATCTGAATTGGATATTGCCCCGATCGTAGCCATGCACGTAGATAATATCAAACGTATTTCGCTGGAGGGCATCTTAACGGTTACGAACTTACCATCTCTTGCGATCAACTGCGCAAAAGTGCCTGCACTTCTAGCCATTACCGCTCCTTGTCCGGGTCGTAGCTCTATACAGGATATAATAGTACCCAATGGAATCTCACTCAAAGGCAATGCGTTTCCGATCTCAGGGGCTACGGATTTCCCTGCGGAAATCTCTTGGCCGACCTGTAAACCGTTTTGAGCTATGATATATCTCTTTTCGCCATCACTATACTCCACCAATGCGATAAACGCAGTTCGGTTGGGATCGTATTGAATCGATTTGACAACCGCGGATACATTTTGCTTGTCACGTTTGAAATCGATAACGCGATATCTTCTTTTATGACCGCCTCCTTTTTGGCGCATGGTCATCTTTCCCGAGTTGTTCCTTCCTCCAGACTTCTTAAGCGGCGCCAACAAGCTCTTTTCAGGCTTATCGGTTGTAATGGCATCGAAACCATTTACAACGCGAAATCGCTGTCCGGGGGTTATGGGTTTTAACTTTCTAACTGACATTCTATATCTTTATAGATTACTATAAACTACTGTAAAAATCTATCATATCTCCTTCGACGATATCCACAATTGCCTTCTTGGTGGCATTGGTCTTACCGTGCTGCACGCCGGTCTTGGTATATCGAGATTTTCTAGAAGGACCATAGTTCATGGTTCGAACTTTTTTGACCGAAACCCCGTAAGTAGCTTCCACTGCCTCTTTGATTTCAATCTTGTTAGCTCTTGGGTCAACCAAGAACCCGTACCGGTTGTACAACTCGCTTTCAGCGGTCATTTTTTCGGTTATAATGGGTTTTATCAACACGCTCATGGTTTTCATCTGTATTTGTTATTCTGAACTTATCGGTCAGATGTAATTCGTTTTGAACTTCTAATTTTCAAGAATAACGAACAACGGCTTATTTCCTATTTTACTAAGTTCGATTCCAAACCCTCTACAACACCTTCAAGCAACACTACATTATTAGCGTTCATAATCTTGTAAGTACTTATTCCAGAGGATGTTATAACTTCAGCACCCTTAAAATTTCGTGAGGACAAATATACGCTATTATTTGACTCTCCCAAGACAAACAAAGATTTTTTGTTCTCCAGTCCCAGAGACTTTAAAACAGCGATAAAATCCTTGGTTTTCGGAGTGTCGAAATTGAAGTCCTCGACCACCATAATGGCATTCTCTTTAGACTTCAAACTCAATGCCGACTTCCTTGCCAAACGCTTCACGTTTTTATTAAGCTTTTGGGTATAATCCTTTGGTCTTGGACCGAAGATTCTACCACCGCCCCTGAAAATAGGAGATTTGATGCTACCGGCACGGGCGGTACCCGTTCCTTTCTGTTTCTTTATCTTTCTAGTACTACCTGCAATCTCGGCACGCTCTTTCGACTTGTGCGTTCCCTGCCGTTGATGCGCCAAATATTGCTTGACATCTAAATACACGGCATGCTGATTGGGCTCTATGGCAAAAACGGTATCGGAAAGCTCTACCTCCCTGCCTGTTTCTTTTCCTTTAATATCTAAAACTGCTAGTTTCATTACATCCACCTTTGAATAGTTACGTACCCATTTTTGTGGCCGGGAACTGCACCTTTAACTACAAGAAGGTTTTTCTCGGGAACTACCTTCAAAACACGGAGGTTTTGAACGGTTACCCTGTCGCCGCCCATTCTACCGGCCATACGCATACCTTTGAATACACGCGAAGGGTCTGAACCCGCACCGATGGAACCGGGTGCACGCAATCGGTTGTGCTGCCCGTGGGTCGCTTGGCCTACACCAGCAAAACCATGGCGTTTGACCACACCTTGAAAGCCTTTACCTTTAGACGTACCTACAACATCAACAAATTCACCTTCTACAAAAATGTCGACACCCAAGGTATCTCCTAATTTGTACTCCCCTTTAAAACCTTGGAATTCAATGACTTTTTTCTTTGGAGCTGTTCCGGCTTTCTTAAAGTGACCGATTTCGGCCTTGTTCGCACGTTTCTCCGCCTTGTCATCGAAACCGAGTTGCAGACCTACATAGCCGTCAACTTCTTCGGTTCTGACTTGGGTGACTATACATGGCCCTGCTTCGATGACGGTACACGGAACATTCTTTCCGTTTTCATCAAAGATGCTGGTCATGCCTACCTTTTTTCCTATTAACCCAGACATATTTACATTTAGATTTTGGAGCTTGATTTTAGATATATCCTAATGGATAACCGAATCTTTACTCCGTTTATATTAACTACTTGTTACGCTCAAATTTTGGACAAAAAAAACAGGGTCAAAAATAATTCGGCCCCGAATGATTTTTGTTTCCGTTTTTCCCTTGCTCACAGCTTGGGACATGTCAATTGATACTATACTTTAATCTCAACCTCGACCCCGCTCGGAAGCTCTAACTTCATAAGCGCGTCAATTGTCTTAGAAGAGGAACTATAAATATCAAGAAGCCTCTTGTACGAACTTAGTTGAAACTGTTCCCGTGATTTTTTGTTCACGTGAGGTGATCGTAAAACCGTGAATATTTTTTTATGCGTTGGCAACGGGATAGGACCAGTTACTACGGCACCGGTCGTTTTGACCGTGTTTACGATTTTTTCAGCGGACTTATCCACCAAATTATGGTCGTAAGACTTTAGCTTTATTCTTATTTTCTGGCTCATGCTTAAAATTCAGCGTTATGCGTATTGAGTTATGGATTTGTCAAGCTAAACCGATGCTTGAATTATCGCCCACGGCTCGTCTCTATATATTTCTATTCCTAGACTTATGCGGTTATGCCTTTTGCCGCTTTGATTACTTCCTCCGCAATGTTGGAAGGCGTCTCGGCATAATGCGAAAATTCCATGGTCGAAGTAGCTCTACCTGAAGACAAAGTTCTTAAAGATGTTACGTATCCGAACATTTCGGACAATGGTACCTCACCTTTGATTACTTTGGCTCCCGCCCTATCGCTCATATTGGAAATGGTACCTCTTCTTCGGTTCAAATCACCAACGATATCTCCCATGTTTTCTTCCGGGGTCAAGACCTCTATTTTCATGATGGGCTCCATTAACACGGCACGTGCAGCTTTAGCAGCAGCTTTGTACCCCATTTTGGCGGCTAGCTCAAAGGACAATGAATCGGAATCCACCGCATGAAAGGAACCGTCTTTCAAGGTCACTTTCATACTATCCATTTCAAAACCGGCCAAAGGACCGTTTTGCATGGCCTGCTCAAACCCTTTCTCGACCGCTGGTATAAATTCCCTTGGCACGTTACCGCCTTTAATCATATTGACAAATTCCAAACCTGTAAACTCTGGATCTTCAACAGGCTCCATCGTAAATACGATGTCTGCAAATTTACCACGACCACCAGACTGCTTTTTGTAAACCTCCCTGTGATCTGCGGAGCGGGTCAAGGCTTCTTTGTATTCCACTTGGGGCTGCCCCTGGTTTACCTCGACCTTGAATTCACGTCGTAGACGATCGACAATAATATCTAAGTGAAGCTCGCCCATTCCAGAAATAATGGTCTGACCGGATGCTTCATCCGTTTTTACTTGAAACGTAGGATCCTCTTCGGCCAATTTACTCAAGGCCATACCCAATTTATCAACATCAGCCTTGGTCTTTGGCTCTACCGCGATACCGATTACAGGATCGGGGAAGTCCATACTCTCTAAAACGATCGGATGTTTTTCATCGGAAAGGGTATCCCCGGTTTTTATATCCTTAAACCCAACGGCTGCACCGATATCACCGGCACCGATGGAATCCACGGCATTCTGTTTGTTGGAGTGCATCTGATAAATTCTAGAGATACGCTCTTTATTCCCTGAACGATTGTTCAGTACATAGGAACCCGCATCCAATTTACCGGAATAGGCTCTAAAAAAGGCCAACCGACCAACAAAAGGATCTGTAGCAATTTTAAACGCCAAGGCAGCGAACGGTTCTTTCAAGGAAGGCTTTCTCAACTCTTCCTTTTCAGTATCCGGATTGATACCGACGATGCCATCCTTATCCATAGGAGAGGGCAGATATCTACAAACGGCATCCAATAAAAATTGAACCCCTTTATTTTTGAAAGAAGAACCACAAATCGCGGGGATAATACTCATATCCATAACCGCTGCCCGAAGTGCAGCATGCACCTCGTCTTCGGTAATGGAATCCTCATCCTCGAAAAATTTCTCCATGAGGTGCTCGTCATATTCGGCAACAGCTTCAATGAGCTCCGCACGATACTCTTTGACCTCGGCCTTCATTTCCTCAGGAATATCGACAACATCGAAAGTTGCCCCGAAGTTATCCTCGTGCCAAATAATCGCACGGTTCTTCACTAGG
>JBATUY010000330.1:0-2355 GCA_049671465.1 Pricia sp.
GTTCAATCCTTCGCGGTCGGAAGGGAAGGCTGATTGTTTTCCCCATTCTTCAGGAAAGTCTGTTAGTTTAATTTCAAATACAGATTCGTAAAATTTTTTGGCTCGGTCAAGATCCGATACATAGATGTCAAACCAGCCTACGGGATTAGTTGTTTTCATAATAAAAATACATTTAGTTTTAAGCGAATTTCTGAATAGTTTGAACCTTTAAATTGTATAAATGGGACAGGTTCAATACAACTAGAAGTCTGAGTTATTCATTAAGAGGGCCCTCTTCTTAATACTTTAATATCAACTTCTGCCTGTATCCAATAAGTTAAAGCCATTATATAAGGTCCAAGTTTTTAAAAAAAAAAGCTTTTATAGGAATACTTTTAGGCGTTAATACTTAATAGAAAGCCCAAGCTGCGGGAATTCTTTGCTTTTACCCTGTATTTGTCCATCAAATTCAAGTGTTAAATGAGTACGATGTGACTCTTTAAAATCTATGGCTTTAAGATTTTGATAGCCTTTTTGTAGCATATTTTCAGATGACGTACTTGATATTTCAAAGATTACCTGAGTCAAGCGCTTTATTCCATTTGAATGTTTGATAGGCTCGTTGTGAACTTTTTTTTCATCCCTGTAGGGAAGTCTGAAGGTCCAGGGCAATTGGGGGTTTTGTTCGTTAGAAATAAAATCGATAGACGCCCCAGTTGGGAAATAATTCGGTTGATATTTTTTACTGTTTTTAAAAAGCGCGTCTGTAGAAATCGAATTTAAGAGGCATAGACCGTACCGTGAAAATTCGTTCTTATTGAATTGAGAGCGCTCCCAAAGCTTTGTTTTGGATGTAACCTCATTTTGAATCTCAGCTTCGTCAATTACCCAAAGTACTTCAAGGAAAAAGTTTTGAAAGTAAAATTTTCGATTAATGGTCCCTTGTCCAGGGTGGCGTCGACTGCTACCCTCAGTAAAACCAAAATTGACCAATTCGTTGGCCTCTTCGCCATTGCCGTCAGAGAATATGAAGATGTGGTCTATTATCACAGTAAATTTGTCTTATATTTTTTTGTTCATTCCCTTTTATTTGGCTTTTGTCAAAGCCATTCTTATCGCAAGGCCCGTCAAAACCGAGGCCATAAACCATTTTTGTATTCTGAGCCAAATGGGTTTTTTTGAGAACCAAGAGGCCATTTTAGCCGCTGATACAACGATTAAGAAGTTCACCGTAAAACTGATAAGAATCTGAGTGATTCCCAATTGAAAACTTTGACTTAAGATTGAACCATTTTCCAGTCTTATAAATTGTGGGAAAAAGGATAAATAGAAAACAGCCATTTTTGGGTTCAGCACATTGGTCATCAAACCGATATTAAATAATCTTATAGGTTTTATCGGAATCATATTTTGGTCGGCATCAAAAATTTTGCTTTTTGATTTTAGTGAATTGTATGCCAGGTATAACAAATAGCCCACACCAAGAAATTTAACCACCACAAAAGCATATGGAATAGCAAAAAATATAGCGGTAAGCCCAAAGGAAACCATCAGAATATGAAACAAAAAACCACACATCACCCCAAATAGAGAAATTATGCCGGCTTTTTTCCCTTGGGAAAGAGACCTTGAGATTAAATAAATCATATTGGGTCCTGGTGACAGTACCATTATCAATGCGGCCAGGGCAAATAAAAGCAAATCATTGAGTGGTATCATAATCAAGATTTTATTGGTTCATTACAGCCATTGCCTCAATATTAAGATTGACATTGCTGGATATACTCAGTAATTCTGACCCATTCTTAAAGACTTTGATTTGCGGTTCAGAGTTTTGTTCTTCAACATAAGCCATTACGTATAAGTCGTTTTCAAAAACGGTCACATCTATAGCAATTCCTTCTTCGTTAGTTGATTGATTTATAAATTCCGGGACTCCGTTTTTCCACAGTACAGGTGAATCTTCAGCATCCCGTCCTGCAACATATACAGTAGTATCATCAACATAGATGCCTTCTGCAGTAGCAGATAGTATCCCACTATTTAAATCCGTTTCAACGTTATTATTCCAGTATTTTGCAAGGTCGTAGGTGTCATAGCCTTCACCAATGATATGAACCTCTCCATCTTTAACAAATATTTCCTTTGCCCGAGTTCTATAATCTTCGCTATTCAAAACAGTTAGAACATTGTTTTTCCAGTAGGCGGCCCGGCTAAGAATGGCTTCTTCATCCCTTACAAATCCACAGACATAAACATCGTTGCCATCTACAAAAATGGAAGCAGCAATACTAAGGCTGGTTTCAAGAAAAGTTGGCACGCCGTTCTTCCAAAATGTAGCTACAGCCGTTCCATTTGAAACGGTAGAACCACAGG
>JBATUY010000331.1:0-4730 GCA_049671465.1 Pricia sp.
CCCTCACCGTTTGCCAGTGACTTTCCCCCGAACTTCAAGACCTTAATACGTTTCGTCTTTCCGTTCGTATCAAAAATGGGCTTTAGCAACTGCTCCATCTGCTCGAACTCGATCAGAAAAGCATCATGGCCATGCAAGGAATTCACCTCCCCATAGGTCACATTACTGTTTGCCTGGGCGAGCCTCTTAAAAGTATCCTTGTTTTCCTGTGCCGTAAAAAATAGGTCTGAATCGACACCGATGATATGAATGTTGGTATCGCTATTCTGAAGATTCGCAAAATTATCCTGACCGTTTCGGGTGACATCGATCGTTTTCAGCAATTGGTTCATCAATTTGTAGGCGGACAATTGAAAGCGTTCCTGTAATTTATCACCGTGATGCATCAACCAACTTTCAACGTTGAATACCTGCAGCTCTTCGTTGGTGCTGCGCTTGAACCGCTCTTTGAACGATTCGGGCGTTCGATAGCACAACATGGCGTGCATTCGTGCGTCGTGCACCGGCTGTTTTGAATTGATCAAGAACTGTTCCTGTATCTGGCAATTGGCAATCAACCAATCGGTAGATTTCCAATCGGAGGCCACCGGAACCAGATGTTCCGTTATCTTCGGATTCATGGCGGCCATTTCCCAAGCAATACCACCGCCCAAAGATCCACCGATAAGGGCAAAGAGTTTCTTAATCTCTAGCTGCCGCAATCCCCATAAGAAAATACGGGCCATATCGCCGGCGACAAAATCCTTGTAATTTTCGATGATGAACTTGTCGTGACCGTTGCCGGGAATGTTGAACGATAGTATCGTGTACTGATTCGTATCGATACGCTTGCCTTCCCCAATGAGGGCCGACCACCACCCATCTTCTCCCGTAACGTTGGAATTCCCGGTCAGGGCGTGGTTGACCAAAACGATGGGAGCGGAATGCAGCTCACGACCGAACAGCTCGTAAGACAATTCGATGTTTTGGGTGACCCCGCTAAGGGTGGTATACCGATGTGATTTCAGGTGCTGTATCATAGGAACGCTAGAAAGCGAAGACTTAAAACTATGTTTAAATAGTAGCAAAAGCATTTACAAGATCCGCTTTCAAATCATCGAGATCTTCTAGACCTACCGACAAACGTATCAAATCTTTTGTAACTCCCGTAGATTCTTGCGCCGCATCATCCAATTGTTGATGTGTGGTGCTTGCCGGATGTATGATCAGTGATTTGCTATCCCCGATATTGGCGAGCAGGGAAAAGAGTTTGGTGTTATCGGCAATCTTCTTTGCCGATTCAAAACCGCCTTTTACCCCAAAGGTGACCAATCCACTTTGTCCCTTTGGAAGATACATCTTGGCATTATCGTAGTACTTACTCGTTTTCAATCCCGGATAATTGACCCAGGCCACCTCATCCCTACCTTGCAGCCATTCGGCCAGCGCCAAAGCGTTTTCACTGATATGCTTCATACGAACGCTAAGTGTTTCCAGGCCTTGAATGATCTGCCAAGAGTTAAACGGACTCGCGGCCGCCCCGAAGTCCCGAAGCCCTTCGATCCTACATTTGGCTATAAACGCGGCCGGACCTAAAACGTCATGATAAATTAAACCGTGATATCCAGCGGAAGGTTCGGTGAACTCAGGGAAATTTCCGTTACCGTAATCAAACGTACCTGCGTCGATGATGGCACCGCCAAGAGCCGTACCGTTTCCGTTGATGTACTTGGTCAGCGCATTGATAACGATATTCGCACCGTGTTCGATAGGATTAAAAAGAGCGGGGGTGGCCACCGTATTATCGACCATCAAGGGAACTTTAGCTGATTTGGCCACAGCGGCAATTGCTTTTAGGTCCAACACATCCAATTTAGGATTGCCGATAGATTCCACAAAAATCGTTCTCGTATTCTCCTGCACCGCCTTGCTGAAATTATCCGGGTCGGAGGGGTCTACGAAGGTCGTGGTGATGCCGAATCTCGGCAGTGTGACGCTAAGTAGATTGTAAGTTCCGCCGTACATGCTGCTACTCGCCACAATATGGTCTCCCGATTTCAAGAGCGTCATTAATGCGGTCGATATGGCCGACATTCCAGATGCCGTCACCACGGCTGCAATTCCGCCTTCCAAAGCGGCCAAACGCTGTTCGAGCACATCGTTGGTCGGGTTGTTCAATCGGGTATAGATATTACCGGGTACCGATAGATTGAAAAGTCCGGCCGCATGGTCGGAGTCGTCGAACACATACGCCGTGTTCTGGTACAGGGGTACGGCACGGGTTCCGCCATGGGCCTTTACGTCATGACCGGCATGTAAGGCATTTGTTGAAAATTTTAGATCACTCATGATTTTTGGTTTTAATCGTTAGCATTTCGCTTTAAACATTCAAAACACGCTGCCCAAAGGCATAATATGTCCTATAAGCGGGATATACAAAATCAATAAGTTATGAAGAAAGAAATTACGGAAAGTAATCTGTCTGTGTTATCTGCCCAGATACTGAAATTTCCCGATACTTCGGGGCAGTACTAAGTAGAATGTAGCACCTTCTCCGAGCCATCCGATCAGAATCGCAGGCCAAAGGGTTGCTAAGGTTTCAAAGGGTCTAATCCCTCCACCTTTCTTGATAACCGATCAATATGTGTTTGAACTTTGAAAAACAAATATAAGGACGGGGGACGGGATTTTCCTAATATATGGGGATTTTATTTGTTAAGTCTTACGCCTAAGTAGGATAATTAGTTCTATTGTTCTATTATAAAGAAATAATAAGAAATGGGATGCCTACATAAGATGAGGATTTGAGCTACGAAGGATTTTTTACTTATAAACCGACCCACATGTAATCGAAGTGAAACTACAGCCCGAACGCAGCCTTCACCTCTTCGACCCTATCCAATTTCTCCCAGGTAAACAGCTCGACCTCGGTCTCTACCCTTCCGCTATACGGCGATTCGAAGACTTTATTGACGGTTACAGGTGCCTTTCCCATATGTCCATAGGCCGCGGTTTCTAAATAAATGGGATTTCGCAATTTTAGGCGTTTTTCGATGGAAAAAGGACGCATGTCGAACAATTCGGCCACTTTTAGGGCGATTTCGCCGTCGTTCAGCGCCACATTCGATGTACCGTAGGTATCTACATAGATGGACGTCGGCTCGACCACCCCGATAGCATAGCTCACCTGAACTAATAATTCTTCGGCCACACCGGCCGCTACCAAGTTTTTTGCCGCATGACGGGCCGCATAGGCCGCACTTCGATCGACTTTACTGGGGTCTTTTCCACTAAAGGCACCCCCTCCGTGGGCCCCCTTCCCTCCGTAGGTATCTACGATGATTTTTCGACCTGTGAGTCCGGTATCACCATGGGGACCACCGATGACGAATTTTCCGGTGGGGTTTATATGATAGGTAATCTGATTATCGAAAAGCTTTTGAATGTCCGCCGGCAACTGCGCCTTGACCCTCGGAATCAATTGAGATACGATATCCTTTTTTATGCGAGCCAACATCTTTTCATCGTCAGTGTCGAATTCGTCGTGCTGGGTAGAGACTACAATGGTATCGATGCGTTGCGGCTTATTATCATCGGAATACTCAATGGTTACCTGGGCTTTGGCATCCGGCCGTAAATAAGCAATTTCCTTCTTTTCCCTTCTCAAGTCGGCCAGCGCCTGAAGTATTTTATGGGAAATATCCAAGGCCAAGGGCATGTAATTTTCGGTTTCCTTGGTAGCGTAGCCGAACATCATCCCCTGATCGCCCGCACCTTGCTGTTCTTTCGATTCACGGTCAACCCCTTGATTGATATCTTTAGATTGTTCGTGAATCAGCGAAATTACGCCACAAGAATCTCCACTGAATTGGTATTCGCCGTTGGTGTATCCGATTTTATTGATGACATCCCTAGCAATTTGCTGCACATCAAGATAGGTGGTACTTTTTACCTCGCCCGCCAGAACGACTTGCCCGGTGGTCACCAAGGTCTCACAGGCCACCTTACTTTCGGGGTCGAAAGCCAAAAAATGGTCTAACAACGCGTCGCTGATCTGATCGGCTATTTTATCGGGATGGCCCTCACTAACGGATTCGGAAGTAAATAGATAGGACATAACTTTCGGTTTTTAACGGAAACGGATTTGAAAGCTACGCCAAAGAAGATGATAAAATAATTATCAACTGCTTTAGCATTTTTTTACCCAGAACTCGATTCAGGGTTTAGAGGTTGCAATCAGTCAAATCCTTCCTCTTTATGTAAAGGCCAAAAGTACATAATTGGATACTAAATAAAAATTTTACTGCGTTCGGATTAAGAAAATAAAGCATCCGCATCCGTTTATAATACCCGCTCAATTTTCGGCGTCACCTAGATACTTTGTATATTGTGCCTTCCTTTTAACTAACCTTTAATTCATCGCTGTATGCATATTGCAGTTGCAGGAAACATTGGTGCCGGCAAGACCACCTTGACCCGATTATTGGCAAAACACTACCATTGGGAAGCCAATTTCGAGGATGTCGTAGACAACCCGTATCTCGACGATTTTTACAATCAGATGGAGCGATGGAGCTTCAATCTTCAAATTTACTTTCTCAACCAGCGCTATCGCCAAGTTTTAAAAATCAGGGAAAGCGGTAAGCAAACCATACAAGACCGTACGATTTACGAGGATGCTTACATTTTTGCGCCCAACCTTCACGCCATGGGCCTGATGACCAATCGTGATTTTACCAACTATAAAAGCC
>JBATUY010000332.1:0-9891 GCA_049671465.1 Pricia sp.
GTCTGAAGGAACTGGAGATGGGTCTTTCAAGATTGGGGTACGATGATGAAATTATTTTGGTTTCTCACTCTTACGGTGGGTTATATAATTTGCTCTATGCAAATAAACATCCTAAAAAAGTAAAATCTGTGGTTTTAATTGATGTAACGCTTAACAATTTTTGGAATGATGAATTACTGACAATGAGAGATAATAATGTCGATATAAGTACAATATCTAAACCTTCAGGAGATTATTTTTTGAATGCCAATTACAATGAAACCATGCGATATGTGAGAAATATACATTTCCCAGAAAGCATACCATTACTAAATATTTTTCCTGAAAACTCTTTACCAGGTTCACCAGAGATACTTTCGACTAGATGGAGAAAGCTTCACGAAGAACTTGACGACAATAAAGATAATGTTACAAACATTATTGCCAAAGGAAGTGGTCATGCTATATTTCAAGATAACCCTTCGTTAATTATTAATGCAGTTATTAAAGCTTACTCAGAAACATTGGATAAAGAGCAACAAATTGCGCTATTACCAAAGGCTTTAGACAATGCCATGGAATTATCTATTGAAACTAAGTTGAATACCCGTTCAGAACAAGATTTGAATGCACTAGGATATTCATTTTTGGGAAATGAAGAACTAGAAAAGGCTTTAGAAGTGTTTGAATTAACTACAATTTTATTCCCAGATAGTTTCAATGCATATGATAGTTATGGTGAAGCTTTATCAAAAGCAAATCGAAAAGCGGAAGCAATCGAAATGTACGAGAAATCGATAGCATTTAATCCAGAAAATGAAAATGGACAAAAGGTTTTACTACAATTGAAACAAAATTAGCTATGTACAACAAAGAACTGAGCTAAAACAAAAGTTCAAATAAAGGATACCCCTTAATATGAATTTCTTTGGAGCAGTTATGTAAATCAATTCTCGTATAACCATATGCAACCATCGAGGTTATTCGGCATCCTTGGACTATTGATAACCAAGTAATTTTTCGAAAAAATGATTGCAACAACAAAAACTACGGTCTTAGCCATAACCGTTCTACTGATAGTATATTCTTGTTCAACTGATGATGGGAACAAAGACTATATACTTGGGTGCAGTAACGACAACATTATCGAACTATCCAAAAAGGATGTGGAATTCAATTCAGAAAAAGATTCCGTCGTCATCACCACCGGCAGCGATATCTGGTGGCTATCGGAAGTTCAGTTGGAAGGTAGCCCACAAAAGGATCTAGCGAAGGTGAACGTTACGGCACCGAACTTTATTGTTGAAGACTCAGTGTTCACTGTTGAAAGAAGGAATAGCAATGAAGTTCATATTGCGATGTCCGAAAACAAAACTGATGAAAATAGAAAGCTCATAGTCCTTTTACAACAGGCAAACTGTTTCGACAGGATTGTAATAAATCAGGTGAGGAAATGAAGTGAGACCTGAAAAGGAAGACCGGAAGTAAATTTCTGCAATTGCCAATAGGTAACACAATTTAAATAAACGATTAGTTTAGGGTAGTGTAATCCCCCAATTTCGATGGGATTTAAAGTTCAATTAAACGATTTGTTATAGCAACCGATTCAATCAATTGGCATCTATAGTATAAAAAGTTTGAATGAAGACAATCATAGAATATTCCATGTTGCCCGTCATTGTCCTCATGATGTTTATCCGTGGGAAAATTACAAATTCTCCCGACCACTCTTTTTCAGCTGACCAGGCGCATGGGCTTTGGCGGATTGGCTTCCGGTAACCTTTTTAGCTTGGCCAGGCGGCAGTGTCACCAAAGCGCAGACATTGAAAACCGTAAGAACTAAAAGATAGAGGTGTTTCATGGAAATGATTAATAATTAGTATTTAAGCAATTACCTAACGATGATAATGTTAGACCTATTGTATAGCACTATATAATACTTCCCAAATTTGAAAGCTTCCCCGTTTTTGGATGATAGCCACTTGCCTTTTGGCAACGTTTATACCCATACCGGACTGGGCCGGAACCTATGCCGGAATTGCAGAATTATGCATCGTTTTGGGCAAAATATTTTACGAGTGGTATCCGAGACGAAAAATAAATATCCGTTTTAGTCCATTTTGCAATCGAGTCAGTACCCAAGGGTCTGACTTGGTATAGAAAATCGGATAAAAGGAATCCTGAGTGGTCGACAAAAGTTCAACTAAACAATTATTTGAATTGTAAATGATGCGAATTTACATTATATTGCACCACATATTAAGATTATGGGATCAGTTAGAAAATCAATCACTTTTACCGATCAACAGGCTGGTTGGATAAAGCTCAAGGTTCAGAACGGGGATTTTACGAATGATAGCGAATACATAAGAGATTTGGTGAGAAAAGACCAGGAGCGGAACATGAAGCTTCTTGAGCTTAAAAATGCCATAGATGAAGGCCTGCAAAGCGGAAGGAGCCCTCTTAAAATTAGGGATATTATCACAAAGGTGGACAATGGGGAACTATAGTCTATCCGCAGGGGCACAATTCGATACTATCGGCATCTATAAATATGGAATCAAATATTTTGGCAGGGCCCGAGCTACTCTCTACTTGACCGAACTTGAAGATTTTCTGGAAGAACTGGCCAATCGGCCAGAGTTGGCCAAGGACGCTTCAAATTTTGCGGGCTCATTGAATTATTATAATTACAGGGGCCATGTGATATTTTATCTATTTGACGGAACCGATGAAATTTATGTCGTAAGAATCTTGGGTAAAAGAATGAATTTCATTGAACACCTTTGAAAGTCTAAATAAACGATAAACTATTGTCCCATGTTGTGCAAAATTTCACACTATAAAACTTAAGCACTCGTGTTGAGAATTGACTAGAAATATGACTCAAAATTCTGTAAGCCGTTATGGTATATTTATTCTATCTTTTACAATTATTTATTTCTTGTTTAGTTGTGCTTCGCATAAAAAAGTAAACAAACTTGCTTCTCAGCTGAATTGTAATGAAACCATCCATTTTGTCTTTGATGAGGAAAGTAAATTTGCAAAAATAAAATACAACGGAAATCACTTTGGTAATTCCAAATATCCAGATTACAAAAAGACTTTCAAGGAGTCCGTAGAAGAGTTGGACAAAAAATCGCCAGCAAAGATGGAATATAAGGATGCTCATAGTTTTCCCTCCGACTCCGTAGTTCAAGTCACGGTCCGAATCAAAAAAATTGTATGGAATTTTGGTTTTTCTTCCGCATTGATGGAAACAGAACTAATTTATAAATTATCAGACCGAGATATTAATATTATCGGCAACAACAAAGTTCATATGGCAGGAACTAAAAGGGGAAATCTATTTAAGAGTTTAAAGCATGGTAATTATATGTTTTTATCCATCATCTGTAACGAATAAATCGCTGCGCAATATCGGCTACAATGAAAACCTTAGTCTAACTGTTTAAAAAAAACCTTTTACAGCGTTCACGTCCATATTGACTGATATAACAGACTAAATACCTAAAGTATCAATAAACGATAGTTCTTTTGATAGCCAATATGGGAATTGTATAGTTTTAGTAACTCTACTTCAAAGTGACAATATAGGAGTACCGCCGAATTGAACAACACGAGGAAGGAACTGGTAGGGTGGATTAAATCATTAACCGACGATTCTATATTGGGCCTGCTTAATTCCATTAAATTCTAATAACTAGTTTAAACAGAAAAATTTCCTTTCCAACAAAGTAAACGAACCCTATTTACAGCTCGAGATTCGGATGAACGAGAGGACGAACGGTCTTCCCGAATTTCTGCCGTTCCGCTTTTGGGTTGTAGCCTTCCTGCATCATATAATGCGAGAAGTATCTTTCCAGAGCTAAGCGGCAATGCCGCTATTACGTGCATCACAAAAGGCATAATTTCTTTGTGAAATAGTACATAGTCTTCCGCTGGCATGAGCTCCGCATGGTAGTTCAGACAATATATCAGGTCAACTATGACTTCTTTCCAATAGATGGGGCGGTCGTTCATGATGCAATTTTTAGCCTCGGCCATTTCCTTGCGCATCCCTTCAAAGGCGTTAGCGTATTCATGTCTTTCGGACATGCGCGCTACAAATTCGGTAAACCCGAAACCTTGCCTGTCTAGCGAAGAGGCCAAATCTTTCAAACCGTCTTTCCGTAGAGCCTTTTGAAGGGCCGGTTTGCAAACCCCATCGAAATAAGTGGCAATGTGCAAACGACCCTTATCATTCAAGAGGTGAAAAATTCCGTCCCAATCGACATGGCGATAAATTTCGCGCATAGGTTCGTCTTGTTGGTACAGAAGATAGGGCAACCTACTGTTGGCGTCGTGCAGAACGAGCCTGAAATCTTCTGTCCCTTCGAAGGGTTCATTTGAAAATGTGAAGATAGCCGCATCGTATATGGTCTGTTGAGCCGAATACGGAATAGGTTAACCTATTGCAAATGGCAAGATGAAAATTAGGCGTCTATCTAGGTTTAGAAAGGGTTATGGTCGGCATCATAAATTGGTGTTTCGATTTCACGGTTAATGGATTTGGTGTATCTGTGATCCCCAAAGAGAATTGGGCGCAAACAGTGTTCGGATAGGTCAAGCAGAGCTTTTTTCCATTGAAAATAACGACAGACCGCCCAGTAAAAATTTTTCAACGGACTAAAGGGTGATCTAGCCAGAAACTACTTATAGATGCTACTTAAAAAGGATGGGCCTTTTACGTATAGCGTGTATATAATAATCTAATTTAGCCATTGGCTAAAAATACGCAGTTCGAAACCAGAATTTAATTACCGTTACTAAACGGAACATTCTAATAATACAGCATTTCATGAGATACAAAAAGTGGTTTGTAATGGCATTGATAATTTGGCTAAGTCTCTACGCAATTTTCTGGGCCACCACGAATTTTGCCTACAACGGTTTTTTGAGCTCGATCCTCATTGTTGCCATAATCAACGTTGTTCTATTCTGGTTTAAAAAGAACGGTAGAAAATCATAGTTTACATAAGCCATTGTTTGATTCGAAATATTGTTAAATAGTTACGATGTCTAACTCTTCAACAACATTTAGATAATTCGAATGCACATCAATTAAACGTCGTATTGATTTTCTAGTATCTTTATTGAAAGTAAAAATAAAGAAATGAAGTCAAAACAATTGACACTTAGGATTGATGAAAATCTAGGGTCTTGATGGTATCTTTTTGATCAATGATAAAATGGCGAAAGCCCAAAACCGTAGTATCAACAACTATAACGAAACCCTGCTTATATGGGAGGTAGGCAATGTTCCGAACGAGGCCACGGTCAGGGCAATTGAGGATGCCCGTAAGGGGATAGGTGAGGAAATTACCGATTTATATCAATGGGCCGAAAATCGGTAAGGGTGTATGGGCTTATCGCCACTCCGCGGTTTAAGAAAGAAGTCAAGAAAGTCAAGAACAATCGGTCTCTCTATTCGGCAACTATGGCCGTGTTAAACATATTGAGGGATGAAGGAGTGAAAAGGGTACCGAAAAGCATGAGGCCGAACAGATTAACGGGGCTATATTAGGATAATTGGGAATGTTACATAAAGCCAGACCTTTTAATATTATGGATTCAGATTGATGAAGAAGGTATTATCAGATTAGTTAGGCTTGGAAGCCATTCTCTCTTTTTTTAGACTATAGTTCAAATAAAGTATAACCCTCATTTCATACCAAAATGGCATCATCAACTTTTGCGAAAACCACAGCATCGATAGCAGCATGGAACTTGGCAACATTTGAGAGGCTGTCCGCAGATCGAATAAAGCTTCAGGCCAGAGGACTGCAACTGCTGGACGCAGAGTTGGTCACCTTGGTCGAAATAAAGGATAAAGACCATATTGAAAATATCGTGGCCTACCTTTCAAACAACGAAGTCAATTATGAATATGAATTTAGAGAGCAGAGTCCAGTAGGAAACAACGCCAACCACGGGCCCATGCATATAGGAGTTATTTTTAAACGAGGCGTAAAAGTAGATAATGTTGAACTCATGCCCGGTTCAGATTTAGACAATCCAAATTATCGCAAGGCATTTCTTTGTGATGTTTTGTTGGGAAAATTCAGTTTTAAGTTGATCGGGGTCCACTTGAAGTCAGGAAGAGACTTAAACAATCAAAAAATAAGGGACAGGCAGTGTAAGGTCATTGGTGATTATATACAAAATCTACGGGGCAGGGGCGATCGCAATCCCGATGTTCTATTAATGGGAGATTTCAACATGATACCCGGTCAGGATATTAGTAATTTTCACTTTCTGGGAGGCGATGACCAAATGAATTTCGTCTCCTCATGGGACCTTCAGGAGCGGTATTCCCATATTCTGCCATCGGGCCGTGAGAATTTACTGGATGGTTTTGCCATAAGCAAAAAATATAGCACGGAATATATCAGGGGTAGTTTACGCCTGTTCCCCATGCACTGGACCATGGGAATGGGACAGGCAAAGTATCGAAAAGAGGTCTCCGACCATCTTCCGTTTGTCGCCAGTTTTGACATAACAAGAAGCCGAGATTAATGTTCACAGATTGACGCAAAGTTCAATAAAACGGATTAAAAAGGTATTGCTTTAAAGAGAAGAATACGCGTCGATACGCAGATTCAATATTTAGCTGCAATTTTGATCGAGGATTTCAATGAAAATAGTATCACTACAAAAAAATGAGTTCTTCATTTCTACTGATAGGTCGAAATTAGACATTGACGCCATTCACGATTTTTTATCAACTAAAGCTTATTGGTGTTTAAATATTCCCAAAGAAAATGTCGAAATTTCAATAAAAAACTCCCTCTGTTTCGGCCTTTATGAGAATAACAAGCAAATTGGTTTTGCAAGAATTATCACAGATTATTCGACAATAGCTTATTTAGGAGATGTTTATGTTTTAGAGGAGTATAGAGGAAGAGGTCTTTCAAAATGGCTGATGGAAACAATTATGAACTTCCCTGAACTCCAAGGCTTAAGACGATGGATTTTACTTACCGGAGATGCTCATGAACTATATCGAAAATATGGTTGGACGGACTTGGCTGATTCAAGTAAATGGATGGAACTTCATAATAAAAATGCATATGCCAATTAATTATGGCTGGTTTATAGTATCTGTTAAACACTTTCCTCAATAAAATTTTAAGAGTAATCCTAAAAAAGCTACCGCTATTTATGTTAGACGTGAAGACTTACCCATTTGGAGACGGGTATGACCATTGTATCCCATACCCCAGGGGATGCTCCCGCCATGGCCCAATTCAAGGTGCTAAAAGATACGGGCGTATCTCCAAGGGCATTCGTTTGGACACATGCCCAAAATGGGAGTGTGAAGGGGTATCTCAAAGCGGCGAGCCCAAGGACGTGGGTTTCATTGGACAACATTAACGACCGGTCTGCCAATTAACCTGATAGCCCAGGAAGTATTGATCGGTATGTAAAAACACTTTTGCAACTAAAGGATCATGGAATTTTGAATCACATTCTAATATCACACGATGCGGGTTGGTACAATGTCGGTGAAAAGAACGGTGGCGATTTTAGAGGATATACAGATTTGTTTACAAAATTGATTCCGCAGCTTAAAAATCATGGCTTTACGCAGATGGATATCGATATACTACTGAAGCAAAATCCGGAACGGGCATACGCTATCAAGATAAGAAGAGACTAATTTTTCGCGATGGATACGTTAACTTTGATAGGTTCAAACAGATTATAATGGATAATATAAAGATTATCACACTCAAGTTGCTTCTCACCATCAGTTTGACAGGCCTACTTTTGAGCTGCCAAGATGATGAGGCCTCGCACCACATCAATACCGTTCAAGGCCCGATCGAACTTGAAGCATTGGGTATGTCGCTGACCCATGAACACATCATGTCGAACTATGGCAGGGAGATTCATGAGACTTCGAAATATGACAGCATAAAATTGTTCGAGCAGGTGATTCCTTATTTAAAGAATTTAAAATCGTTAGGAGTAAATTCCATTTTTGATTGTACAACGGAATATTTTGGTAGAAGAGTTGATTTGTTAAAAACAATTGCGGACGCTACGGGTGTACAAATTATTACCAATACCGGGTTTTACGGTGCGGCAGGTGACCGGTATGTTCCGAAATTCGCTTACGGTGCCAGCGCCAAATCCATTTCGGATATCTGGACCGAAGAATTTGAAGACGGAATTAAAGGCACTGATATCAGGCCCGGCTTTATCAAATTGGCATTCGATGACGCCAAACCACCATCGGATATTGATAAAAAACTTTTTGAGGCCGGCATTTTGACGCACTTAAGTACCGGTCTTACCCTCGCAGTCCACACCGGAAAGAATTTAGATGCATTAGAGATGCAGATGCACCTTCTAAGTGACCATAGTGTTCATCCCAGCGCTTTGATCTACACCCACGCCAATAAGATGGAAGACGATGCTTTATTGATCGACATGGCAATTAAGGGCGTCTGGATTTCTCTTGATGGTGCCAACGATTCGAATATTACAGAATATGTTAGAAGGATAAAAATTTTCAAGGAAAAAGGCCTTCTCAACAAAATACTGCTGTCCCATGATGGTAACGGATTTCCGAGCAGTGGCCCTATACGAGCTTTTGAAGCGATCTTTGAAGACTTTGTTCCTGAGATGTTGAACAATGGTTTTACGCAAGACGAGATTTATCAGATTCTGGCCATAAATCCGAAAGAAGCTTTCAGAATCAGGGTGAGGAAAAAATGAGTTTTAAGACAGGATGCCGATTTAAGAATTTCAAGAAAGTTTAGCAATCTGATTACTATTTCTACACAGGTAATGTGCAGGGTATGCCCTGAATTTAGCTTAATTATACCTTGCGTATTTAATGTTTTTCAATAAGCTAAGTCTTATCTTCGGAACCTTGAAATATCAATTGCACCACTGGTACATGCATGAAAAATATCTAAAAATGGCCATTCAAATCGCCGTAGAAGGAAGAGACTCCTCAGGTGGAGGCGCCTTTGGGGCAGTGATTGTCAGAGACTCAGAAGTCATTTGTAAAACCCACAATTTGGTGAATGGCAAAGATGATTTGACCCAGCATGCAGAATTGGCCGCCATTCAAGCTGCATGTCTGAAAATAGGAAGGGCCCATCTTCAAGATTGTATTTTATATACAAGCTGTGAACCTTGTATGATGTGCCTGGGTGCATGTCACTGGGCAAAATTTAAAGCTATTTATTATGGGGCATCCGCAGAAGACGCACAAAATTATGGTTTCGTCTATTCCAAATCCTATTTTGATATGGATGCTGAATTGCGGCGAACCGAATTCAAAATGACACAACTTCTCAGGGAAGAAGCTTTGAAAGTATGGAAATAGAAAACACTGGGTCATTGTCAAATCCGACCGATTCCCTCAAGGCACTAAAAACTGCCCGTTCCATTCCCCACTTTCCTTTGAAAAAAGTATGCGCAAATGGTTTGGCCGTTTCAATTTTAGATATTCAATTTTAGAGAGTTCGACCTCGATAATCGTGAAGTAATTTTTATCCTCAAAATATGCGACAGTATCGGGATTGGAGATGGGGGTGCCTGGGCTAGATTCCGTCGTATAATCTTTTCGGCTTGCGGGCTGCACTCCGCTCCAATATTTTTGAAGTTCCTCGGGATCGGTGACGATATTGGCCTTTCCTTCTATTTTCAATTGCAATAATTGCTTGGGATGGTAAAACAGAAGACTGACGGCACTATTTTTCTTGATATGCGCGATTTTCTTGGAACGTCTATCGGTGTAAAAAACCAGCTTAAAATCTTCGGAAACCCTTCTCAATACCACCGTGCGCAATCTCGCGGTAGAACCAAGACCTACGGTGGCCAAGGTAAAGTAACGAAAGGGATGTCCTTTTT
>JBATUY010000333.1:0-11106 GCA_049671465.1 Pricia sp.
CTCCATTTCTTTAGTCTCGCCTCCTATTTGCAATAATACCTCGCAGGTTTTGAATCGCACATCAGGTTTCGCAGCGCACCACTCTACCCTCACGTACCCGAACTTATTTTTGAACAAATTCCTCCAAAACCCCGACCACATAATCCAGTTCTGCTTTCGTATTGTATTTGGAAAAGGAAAATCGCAGCGATGGTTTCTTCAAATCTTCTCCCGATAGAATTTCGTTGAGCACATGTGAGCCCGAATCGCTTCCCGACTGGCAGGCACTGCCTTTAGAGCAGGCGATGCCCTTGATGTCTAAATGAAATAGTAACATCAGCGCTTTTTGTGCATCTATGGGCAGGCAAACGTTCACCAACGTGTAAGTGCTTTTTTCCATATTGTCGGAATGCCCGTTAAAGGTCGCTGCAGGAATCTTTTGGCGGATCGCATCTATAAAGTAAGATTTCAATCCCGATACGTAAGCGATTTCATCATCGAGCTTGTCATAAGAGGCTATAAACGCGGCTTCCAAGCCGACGATATTGTGAAAGGCTTCGGTGCCGGCCCTGAATCCGCGTTCTTGAGATCCGCCAAAAATAACTGGTTTTAATCCCGATTTTTTACGGATGTAGGCGAAACCTACCCCTTTGGGGCCGTGGAACTTGTGTGCGGCGGCGACCATGAAGTCCACCTTCGTTTGCTGCACATCCCAGGGATAATGCCCTATGGACTGCACGGTATCCGAATGAAAAAGGGCATCATGTTCTTGACAAAGGGCACATACGGCATCGATATCGAGTATATTCCCGATTTCGTTGTTTACGTGCATCAGGCTGACCAATTTCTTAGATGGGTCTTGCTCAAGGAGTTCTTCTAAATGCTCAAGCTTAGGGTTACCTAAATCATCCAAGTCGACGAACCGTACTTTGATTCCGAATTCCATCTGAAGGCTTTCGACCGTATGAAGTACGGCATGGTGCTCGATTCTCGAGGTAATGACGGTTCGTACCTCTAAATCCCGAACGGCGGAGCGTAGTATCATATTATCGGCCTCGGTACCGCCCGAGGTGAAAATGATTTCAGAAGCTTGCGCGTTCAGCGTTTTTGCGATGGTCTTTCGTGCGCTTTCGATAGCCGTTTTTGCAGAGCGTCCAAAACTGTGGGTAGACGACGGGTTGCCGTAGCATTGGGAGAGGGCATCCTGCATTTTTGAAATTACGATATCCCTGACCTGCGTGGTGGCGGCATTATCTAGATATACTTTTTCCATGCAAACTGTGTTTTAAATCCTTTTCACTTTTACGGGCTTCCCATGACCTAATGGTCGACGGGGCCGCTTTTGACATCCTACAAAATTACCGGAATTAACGCCAATTTATCCCTTTACCCCCATATATTTATCCATATTTAGGTTATTTTTGAGGCATGAAAAAAATCTTGCTTCCCTGTGTTTTGATTGGATTATACGCCTGCGACGATGGCGACCTGCAAATCGAGGAGGTCGATTTTGCCGCCTCGAACATAGCATCGTGTCCGGGACTTGATGACCTCACGAATACAACATTTTTCTTTAAAATCGATGAAGACGAGGCGCTGTTGCTCAATTTGGCACCGGGCCTACTCAAAAATGAAACGTCTGTGCCCGGTACATTGGCGAGCACTATTCCGACACCTTCGAGCTTGACCTATCGATTTTTTACCGATAATGTGACTTCCGCCTATTTTTGTGATGCCATACCTCCTTTAGAACCGACGGTTCTCAAAGAAAATGAGGCTACCGCAGGCAACATAAACATCGATACCAAAGTCGATAACCTGACGGCCGATACTAAAGATTACGCCCATACGATAACCATGGATAATCTGTCTTTGGTCAACGATTTAGGCGAACAACTGACCGATTTATCCACTTTGGTCTATGGGGATTTTATCTCCAAACCAAAAAATAGCGCAAGGTTAGATGTTCCTTTTTCCAATTATACGGCCGTTGCCATGGCCGAATGCACACCAGGGCCCATTGCAGAAAATCAACGCCTTTACAAGATTAATGCAGATGAATTTATTGCTTTGGATGTACCTATCGTCGAAAATTTATTTGAGAACAAGGCGACCCTAGAAGGTGAACCGAGAACATTGAGCTTAGCGGATAGGGAACTATTTCGATATACGGTTCTAGATAAAAAAGTCGACGCCGACATTCCCTGCGCCACGATATTCGGGGAGGATGTGCAAAGCTGGGTCATGACGACTTCGTCGGGTACGCTTAAGGTGGAAACTGTCGCAAGTACGCCTGATACCAATGGCAGTATTACCTATACGCACACTATAACCCTAGAAAATTCGGTACTGACCTTAAAAGGGGATGGTGCGGATATAAAGGATGTCAACCTTCCGGCAATTCCCAGTTTTGTGTTTGGCACGTATACCACTACTTCGGTTCAGTAGCTCAATTCTGAAGCGTATCCCTAGACTTTTGTATTCTGAAAAATATAGACCTCGGTAGCCCCAAGTCCGTATTTCTGATATTCCGCATCATAGTATTTGAGGTTATCGTAGCGTCGGAACAGATAGTTGAGTTCTTCTTTCAAAACCCCTTCACCGACACCGTGTATAAAAACCACCTTCTGAATACGCTTTTTTATGGCGAACTCCAGCTGGCGCTTGGCGGTCTCTAGCTGAAGGTTCAGCATTTCGTAATTGGACATCCCCCTTGTGGAATTGGTCAATTGATTGATATGAAGGTCTACCTCCATCTTTGGGGCGTTGCGTTCTTTTGGCTTGACCGATTGCTGCTTCCTTTTTCCAGTACCTTCCTTCTCGGCCTTCACATGGGCCACCTCGTGATTACTCACTTTGATAACATTCTCTCTAGACATTTTTACGAGTTCCGAAGCCTGATACTCAAGTAGAAAACCATCTTGGGTTTCTATGGTAATCTCGTCTCCCGATATACCGGTCACGACGCCTTCCGTAACATCGTCTAGAGCCTCCACTTTATCGCCGATTTCGAAAACACGCATAATTTTATTTTGTATCCTCAAAAATAATGGTAATTTTCGTAAAATAATTCTTAACGCAAAATGCAATTAGCGACTTTAGTATGGATAGCCGAAGATTTTATGCTTCCGTGCCTGACCAAGAAGTTTTTGGGCTTTGATTGTCCCGGTTGCGGACTGCAGCGCTCGGTGGCGCTTTTGTTGCGGGGCGATTTTGTGGCTTCCTTTAAGATGTATCCCGCGCTTTTTCCGATGATAGTGTTGTTTCTCTTTATTGGTTTAAAGCATTGGGTCAATGTCAAATTCGAGAATACGATTACCTTCGGACTGCTACTTATCACGTTCATAGCTATATTCACCAACTTTCTTTTAAAACTTTTATAACCGATACCTTCAGATTATGGAACAACAAAAATTACCCAACGAGACCCTGATTATTGTTTTATCGATTTTTGGCATTATTTGCTGTTGGTGTTTAGGGATCGGTATCATACCCGCGACGATAGCCTTAACCTTGTCGTTAAAGGCACAAAAAATCTATAATGAAAATCCTGAAAACTACTCGAACATCAGTACCATTAAGACCGGTAAAATTTTGGCTATCATAGGAATTGTTCTAAGTCTCTACTCCATAATCAGTATGATTTATCAACTGAGCACCATTGGCTGGGAAGGAATGATGGAACAGAGCCAAGAAATGATGGAGGCATATGGTATCGAAGAATAATATCTATTTAAATGAACCCACAACCTATACCCGGCTCTAGTAACGCCATGACTTTCGGTATTCTATCGATTGTATTGACCCTGACCTGTTGCGGCCCTTTTGGCGCCATATTCAGCTTTCTTGGTCTTTCCAATGCCAAAAAGGCTCAGCAACTTTATATGCAAAGCACCGGGGAATACACCGGTATCGAAAATGCAAGGACGGGGAAAATTCTTTCTTACGTGGGATTGGCCCTGGCGGGCATCTATCTGATACTGGGCATCATTTATTTTGGAGTCATCGCCGCAGTGATATTTGCGGCAGCCTCCGGTGAAGGAATGAATTAACAGAGTACCAATTTCATCACTAAAAAAACCCCTTGAATTCGATAATTCAAGGGGTTTTTTACGCTAACATTTCAAAATAAATGTCCTATGTTATTTCTCAAAACTCATCAATGTTTTCTTGATGATGCCGACACAGTCCATCAGCTGTTCCTCAGTGATGACCAAAGGCGGCGCAAAGCGGATGATATTGCCATGGGTCGGCTTTGCCAATAAACCGTTTTCCTTTAGCGCCATACAGATATCCCAAGCGGTGGAGCTGTCTTCGGTGTCATTGATTAGGATAGCATTCAGCAAACCCTTTCCTCGAACTTTGCCAACAACGCTGCACGTAGGAATAAATGCGTTCAATTCTTTTCGGAAAAGCTCTCCGAGTGCGAAGGCGTTTTCGGCCAAGGCTTCGTCTTTCACCACTTCTAAGGCAGCCATACCGATGGCAGCGGCCACTGGGTTCCCGCCAAAGGTACTCCCATGGTTACCGGGCCGGATAACGCCCATAATGTCATCGTTCGCCAAAACGGCGGATACGGGATAGGCTCCTCCTGAAAGGGCCTTACCCAAAATCAATATATCGGGTTTTACTTCCGGGGTGCCACTGCAATGTTTGTCGGCACAGTCGCAATTACCACAGGTCGCCAATAATCTGCCCGTTCTGGCAATACCGGTCTGTACCTCATCGGCAATAAATAGTACGTTATGTTTTTCACAAAGATCCTTGGCCGCTTTCAAATAGCCCTCGGAAGGCACAAAAACTCCCGCTTCCCCTTGAATGGGCTCCACTAGAAAACCGGCTACGTTGATATTTTTCTCCAAGGCATCCTTCAAAGCGTTTAAGTTGTCGTATTCTATTTTCAGGAATCCTTCCGTGTAGGGTCCGAAATTTTTACGGGCTACCGGGTCGTTCGAGAAAGATATGATAGTAGTCGTACGCCCATGGAAGTTATTTTGGCACACTATGATCTGTGCTTCGTTCTCGGGAATACCCTTTTTTTCATAGGCCCATTTGCGACAGATTTTCAACGCCGTCTCCACGGCCTCCGCGCCCGTATTCATAGGCAACAATTTGTCGAAATGGAAGGTTTCGGTAGCGTATTTTTCGAACTTGCCAAGCATATCGTTGTAAAACGCCCTTGACGTTAAGGTCAGGGTTTGCGCCTGCTCGGTCATGGCCCCGACAATCTTCGGATGGCAATGCCCCTGGTTGACCGCCGAGTAGGCGGACAAAAAATCGTAGTACTTCTTTCCTTCAACGTCCCAAACGTGTACGCCTTCGCCCCTTTTCAATACGACGGGTAGCGGATGATAGTTATGGGCTCCGTGTTTGTCCTCTAGCGCTATGATGTCTTTGGACGATACTTTTTCTAAAACTGACATGATAAAATTACTTTAAGGTAAACTTCAGTAATTCCTTCTGTACCTTTTTCCTTTCGATGCTTCGAAAATTCAGCGTGGGAGAGAAATCATCCCGTAGATTTACAAAAATACGTAAAAAGATAGGGATTCTCAATTCACGATGGCCTCGTATATTTTCTCTTGAATACGGGTTCGCAGTCCAGATTTGATCAACAGCGTATTGCTTGCCGAGGGATAGGTGCGGTTAGATAAGAAAACGTAAACGATTTCTTGCTCGGGATCGGCCCAAGTGTAAGTACCTGTAAACCCGCTGTGACCGAAACTTTTACGGGACACGCAGCCGCAAGTCGGGCCGCTACCCTCTATTTGGGGCTTGTCGAAACCGACGCCGCGACGGACTTTATTGTCGCAGAAATAACAGGTGTTAAATTTTTTGACCGTACGGGAATCCAGAAATCGGGTACCACCATAAAAACCTTCTTGCAAGTACATTTGCATGATTTTAGCGACATCGCCCGCATTGCTGAACAGCCCGGCATGGCCGCCTACCCCGCCCTGCATCGCGGCGCCCATGTCATGTACATAGCCCTGTACTGTTTGGTAGCGATAGTAATTATCGACTTCGGAGGGTATGATTCGGTTTTGGGGGAATTTTTCAAGCGGATTATAGCTGGTGTTCGACGCGCCTATGGGTCCGTATAAAAAATCGTCCGCCAGCTTATCCAAAGGCCGTTTTTTCGTGGCTTCGATATACTCTTTCATGACGTAATAGGCCACGTCGCTATACCGATAGCGGTTAGATTTCAGGTCTTGACGGCCGATACGATTGTAGATGGAATCTTTATAGGCGTCGGTCAGATATAGCTTATCGGTCACCTTAATATGGAATCCGTCCATCGGCGCATCGCGATAAAACTCTTCCGAAGGTTTGCGGTCTTTGTCTAACGTATCGACATAAAAAGCGATCCACGCCGGTAGCCTCCCGTAATGCGAAAGCGCCTTTAAAACAGTAACGTTCTTGATTTCGGTATCGGCATATTCCGGCAACAACTCCTGAAAGGTATCGTTCAATGCAATATCACCTTCTTCATCCATTTTCATAACCAACGGCAGGGTTGCCAAGATCTTGGTAAGCGAAGCCAAGTCATAGATGCTTTCGATGGTCACACTATCTTCGGAATCATAGGTCGGTTTTCCGAAGGCCTTGTTGTACACCACTTTTCCCTTACGCGCTATCAATACCTGTGCGCCCGGGAACATAAGGGAATCCAGACCATGTTGCACTAGGGTGTCGACAAGCGCCAACTTATCGGCATTGAATCCGCCGCGCTCGGGATAGCTATACCCCAGCCGCATCAATGATTTCAGTTTCAACTGTTTGTTTACGGGAAATTCCGGATGTGCCGTTACGGGCAACCTACCCTTTGCGGGCAAGGCCCCGAATATCAATTGCGCAGCTTTTTCTTGGGCCAGTTTGCTGTTTTGGTAGGCCACCACTACCCCATCGATGTTTTTGAACGAAGGTACGTCCAAAAGGGCATAAGGTTTTGCGAATACGGAAAGGATAAGGTTCGAAGTCCGTTCTTTGGCGATATCCTCAAGCCAATCCAGCTCCTTTTTCGAAAATTTATAGGGTTTCCAAGGGCTTTCGTTGCTTTTATGATAGCCAATGATCACCAGATTGAATTCCTTCAGTTTATCTTTGATTGTGGCAATATCCTTCCCATTAATTTGGGTAACCGTAGTGTATTTGTTCAAGGTTTCGACGAAAGGGTCGCTGTCGGCATCGCCAAATTTGACGTACGCGATTTTTTTGTTTTCCAGATTTTTGATGCCCATCAAATAGTAATCGTTTTTGACGACGGTTATCGCGTTTTCAATAGCATCTTCATAAATCAGGTCATCTTTGCGGCTATTCAGATCCCCGTACAGATTTTCGAGTGCGACCGGTCGGTAGCGGTGCAGGCCGACCTTGTATTTAGCCATCAAAATTTTCTTGACGGATTCGGCCAATCGTTCTTCCGATATTTTTCCCTTCTCATACGCCTTGGCCAATTTCTCCTTGGCTTTTTTAACGTCTAAAGGCATCAATAAGATGTCGTTACCGGCCATAAAAGCGGCCAGCTCGGCATCGCCATTCTTTCCGTGGTCGGTGACACCTTTCATGTTTAGGGCATCGGTAAAGACAAGCCCTTTGAAACCCATTTCCTCCTTAAGAAGTCCGGATATGATTTGCTCTGACAAGGATGAGGGCAACTCTTTTTTAATTTCCAGGGCCGGAACTTCCAAATGTCCGACCATAACACTGCTCAACCCGTTGTTTATCAAACGCCGGAAAGGGTACAGCTCTATACTGTCTAATCGTGCGCGGTTGAAATTGATCATGGGCAGCGCATGATGGGAGTCCGTTGCGGAATCGCCATGGCCGGGAAAATGCTTTCCGCTCGATAGCACGCCCGCAGCCTCCATGCCCTTCATGAAAGCGATGCCCTTGTTGGCTACATTTTCACGGTCTTCGCCAAAAGAACGGTTTCCGATGATGGGGTTATTCGGGTTTGTATTGATGTCGATATCGGGGGCAAAGTTGATGTGAACGCCCAGGCGTTTGGCATGCTCGCCAACGCGTCGGCCCACATCTTGCACGATGGTATTATCGGTAATGGCGCCCAAGGTCATATTCCACGGAAAGGAATAGGTGGAATCGAGGCGCATGCTGAGTCCCCACTCCGCATCCATACCTACTAAAAGCGGTACTTTGGCGGCCGATTGAAAACGGTTCGTGAGTTTGGCCTGGTGGACCGGCCCCCCGGTGGAAAAAATGACCCCGCCGATATGTTCTTTCTTGATGAGGGATTCAACAAAATTAAAATCCTTTTCACTTTGATCGGAAGCAATCATGACCATGAACAACTGCCCCAGTTTTTCATCGATATCCATCGCATCGTAGCGGTCATCGACCCACTTTTGCTGGTCAAGGCTATCCCGCGTCACCAATGGGTTTTTCTGGGCATTGATGCTGGTAAAGGTTAAAAGGAGTAAGGGAAAAAGATGGTGAAAACGCAGAGTGTTAGATCGGTCTATGGAGATAACTAAAAACAGCTCCCTTTATTGCATTTCATCGGACTTTCTTACATAAATCGTCCATGCCAACTCTCCGAGGCCGGCACTTCCCAATGTTCTTCATATTCCATTTTGGTATTGACCAAATTATTGAAGACAATGGTGTTTTTGGATACCGCTTTTTGCTTTGCCATTTTTTTAAAGTCGCTGAGCGGTTTATAGGCGATGAATTCGCCCTGTTTGTAGGATACGTTCATCTTATCGAGCAACTGCACGTCGTATTTCTGCTCCAAATGTTGGATAAAGTGTACCGAGGCATCTATGGAGCATCCGGATGCCGCCGCTCGCGATTGGTCTAGCCCAATAACGATAAAGCGCTTGTATTTTATTTCATAGCCCGCTTGTAGATTACTGCCATGGGCCGTCCAGTCTTTCAGGAAGGCGTCCATTTCGTTACTGATTTCCTCGAGCTCATCCGCCGTAAAACTACGATCGGCCTGATATATCCAGATACGGGAGTTTTCGGGAAGGGATTTAAAATCTGTCAGCATATCTTCAATGGTCAAATAAAAATTTAAATGTCAAATCAACTTAACACGGCTTAAGAATTCATCGATTTTAGGAAAACCAGCAGTAGCCGTGAACTGCCACTGCCGACCGTCACTGCTTACCTTTTAAAGATCTTCGGCCGAAGCGATCAGCTCCGCAATATCCATTACGGCGATCGAAGCCTCCTTTTCCTTGTTTTTGACGCCGTCGGTCATCATGGTGTTGCAAAACGGACAGGCCGCTGCAATGATTTCGGGCTGGGTATCAAGCGCTTGTTCGGTGCGTTCGATATTGACATCCTTATTTCCCTTTTCGGGTTCCTTGAACATCTGGGCACCTCCCGCACCGCAACAGAGTCCACGTTGCTTGCAGCTTTTCATTTCTACGAGTTCGGCATCCAATTTTCGGATCAGGTCCCTCGGGGCCTGGTATACTTGATTGGCGCGGCCCAGATAGCAAGGGTCATGATACGTGATTCGCTTTCCCTTGAACTTTCCGCCTTCCAAAGAAATCTTACCTTCTTCGACCAATTGTTTCAGAAATTGGGTGTGGTGCACTACCTCGTAAGTACCGCCAAGGCCCGGATATTCGTTTTTGATGGTATTGAAACAATGGGGGCAAGCGGTTACCACTTTTTTGACTTCGTACCCGTTCATCACCTCGATATTGGTCATGGCCTGCATCTGGAACAAAAATTCGTTCCCGGCACGTTTGGCGGGATCGCCGGTACAGCTTTCCTCGGTACCCAATACGGCAAAAGAAACCCCGGCCTTATTTAAAATCTGGACAAAGGCTTTCGTTATTTTTTTGGCCCTATCGTCAAAACTACCCGCACAACCTACCCAAAATAAGATCTCGGGGGCTTCGCCAGCGGCAAACTTTTCCGCCATCGTAGGGACTTTCATTTGTTTTTCGCTCAAAATTGAAAAGAGTTTATTGTTTTACAAGCTGCTACCGTTGAGCAACTTATTTTATATTCATGATTATTCTCGTTGGTCAAAGGTTCAAAAAGTAAGCTTAAAAAGCTGCCCTTCAACAATTCAGCCCTACCTGGCCGGCAAGCCCAAACCTTTTTCGGTCAACTAGAACTACCACCATTATTTTTCTTTCGCCCAGTTCAACCGGTCCATCTGATTGAACGGCCAGGGGGCGCCATTATTCTCTAAATTGCCCATCATATTGTTCAGGTCCGTCGGTGCGGCCGATTGCTCCATGACCAGATACTGACGCATATCCATAATAATGGACAAGGGGTCGATACTTACGGGGCAGGCCTGAACACAAGCATTACAGGTAGTACAGGCCCAAAGCTCCTCGGGGGTGATATAATCGTTCAACAACTGTTTGCCATCGGGCACAAATTCGCCTTTGTTGGCCTCTATATTTTTTCCGACAGCCTCTAGCCTGTCGCGGGTATCCATCATTATTTTTCTGGGTGAGAGCTTTTTTCCGGTCTGGTTCGCGGGACATTCATCGGTACAGCGGCCACATTCGGTGCAGGTGTACGCGCTCAACAATTGTACCCAGCTTAAATCCATCACATCGGAGGCCCCGAATTTCTCCGGTTCGGCTTCGTCCTGCCCTTCCGCCGGCGCGGCGTACGGGTCGGCCGAGGGGTCCATCATCAATTGTACCTCTTGGGTGACCGAATCTAAATTCTTGAACTGTCCCTGGGGCCTTAGCCTTCCAAAGTATGTATTCGGAAAAGCCAAGAGAATATGCAAATGCTTTGAATAATACAGATAGTTTAAAAAAGCGAGGATGCCTGCAATGTGCAACCACCACGCGGTTCGTTCAACAAGGATCAGGTTTGAAACGGACATACCTTCGAAAAAGGGGGCCAAATATTGGCTAATGGGGAAGGCGCCCGCTTTGGTATACGATGCGACGTTCATCTGTTGCAACTGGTAATCTGCCCCGTTCATGGTCAGGAACAGCACCATCAACACCACCTCGATATACAGAATTAGGTTGGCATCCGTTTTGGGCCAGCCTTTCATTTCCGGTTTCAGAAAGCGCTGCAGCCGAACCACGTTCCTGCGCAGCCAAAAAATGACGACCGCGACGATAACCAAAAAAGCCAAAACCTCAAAAGTGGCAATAAGCGCATCGTACA
>JBATUY010000334.1:0-1935 GCA_049671465.1 Pricia sp.
CGGAGCGCAAAGGGTATGTCTCGAACATCAAGGCAGGAAAATATGCGATACAAAAAGGGATGAACAATAATGAAATCATCAATTCCCTGCGCAGTGGCAATATTCCCGTGAAAGTGGCCTTCAACAATCAAGAAACGCTAAAAGATTTGGCAGGGCGTATCTCGCTTCAGCTAGAACCCGACAGCATCACCTTAATAGAAACTTTCAACGACCCTGAATTCCTCAAGGCCAACGGGTTCAACGATGATACGAAACTGACCATGTACGTTCCGAACAGCTATGAGTTTTTCTGGAATACTTCGCCAGAAGATTTCAGGGCCCGAATGCTTAAGGAATATAATCGATTTTGGAACGAAAAGCGTTTAGAACAGGCGAAGGCCCTGAACTTGACCCCAGCGGAGGTAGTATCCCTGGCCGCTATTGTTCATAAAGAAACCGCCAAGGTCGATGAGCGGCCCAGGGTCGCCGGTGTGTACCTCAATAGAATCCGCAAGGGCATAAAGTTACAGGCAGACCCGACCGTTATTTATGCCATTAAAAAGGAGACCGGCAACTATGACACCATTATCAAACGCGTGCTGTACAAAGACCTGGAAATGGATTCCCCTTACAATACCTATAAAAACGCGGGCATCCCGCCCGGACCGATATTTATGCCCGACATTACGGCCATAGATGCCGTTTTGAATGCAGAAAAGCACGATTATCTCTACTTTGTGGCCAATGTAGAGAATTTCGGGTATCACATGTTCGCCAAAACCTTGGCCCAGCATAACCGTAATAAGGCACAATACATCCGATGGTTGAACGAACAGAAAATCAAAAGATAAACCACTCATCCGTATTTAAGGACGGCTTACCTAAAATCCGGTCCTTTTTAACATGATATTCTAAAAATAGGATAAAATCGAGCTTATCTTTGCCTCTATAATCTAAGCGACCCTATTATTTCGTAAGTCTTAGGAAAAACAACATATGAGAAAGTGGATTCGATTTTCGGCTCCCCTGATCATTACCAGTATTTTATTGAGTTTCGCGTTCAGACCTAAAGAAGAGGTCAAAGTCCCGGAATTCCTTAGAGTCGACAAACCTACTGAGGTCTTGTTCCCCAAAAACAAAACCTTGCAAGCTAAGATGTTAATGGCGCCGCCTTTTTTGGGCAGCTCTTACATCGGTTTTAAAGAAGCCTTGGCCTTTAAAGAGTCTAGAGGTAATTACTTTACTATCAATACCCTCGGGTACTTGGGCAAATACCAATTTGGTATAGGTACCTTACAGCTTATGGGGGTGTACAATGCCACACGTTTTCTGAACGATCCGGTGTTGCAAGAACAGGCTTTTCATACTAATATCGCCCGCAACAAGTGGATTCTTAGAAAAGATATCGAAAGATTTGTCGGTAAAAACATTGGTGGCATCGTGATTACGGAATCCGGAATGCTTGCCGCAGCGCATTTGGCAGGTGCCGGTAACGTAAAAAAGTATTTGCGTTCTTGGGGCGCCTTCGATGTCTCCGACAGCTACGGCACAAACATCGGTAAGTACATGAAAAAGTTTTCCGGATATGACGTAACGCATATCCCGATGAAACGAAACCCAAAAGTTTAAAAATACAGCGGTAAAAGTCCTAATGCCGGTAGAACACGGCAATGGAATTGGCCGACAAAGTAGCAGTAAAGTATACTGTACATATGAAGATGGAGTAGACCCCGACGGTTTCGTTGGGGTTTATTTTTTTGACTATAAGTCTTTATCTTTTTAAACGGGCAAGAGGCTGCCGCCATGGTCTGAAAAATCGGCTAATCCAACGAATTGGGGTTCTAGTTCCTCAAAATCGAAAATACTTACCCCTGAATAATAAAGATGGCCGGTCTTTTATGTAGCTCTATTTTGGTTTTATTCCATTCCGCTATGGTTTGGGTCAGTATGTGTTCA
>JBATUY010000335.1:0-5270 GCA_049671465.1 Pricia sp.
GAATGTATCAATGACACGCTCAAACCCAAAGGGGTTGCCGTAGTTATCGAGGCTTCGCACATGTGTATGATGATGCGGGGTGTTCAAAAACAAAATTCCGTTACGACCACATCGGGATTCCGGGGACAGTTCGAGAAAATCGAGACGCGCAACGAGTTTTTGAAATTGATCAGTTCGAATTTGTCTTGAGGGTAACCTATGCATTCTCCCATTCTTTGGCATTTTTATTGTACTGCCAGGGTAAATTAAATGCACAACATGGACACTTCAAAAGATGACAAATACAAGAAACTATTTTTAAGCCTGCTGTTTGATGGCATCGGAATGCTATCTTTTACCCTTCCTTTTATAGGTGAGTTTTCCGATTTGATCTGGGCTCCCGTTGCCGGATGGTTGATGACCCGGATGTATAAGGGCAAGATGGGTCAAGGTGCCGGTGTCCTCACGTTTATCGAAGAGATTATCCCCGGGCTAGATGTAGTTCCTACCTTTACATTGATGTGGTTGTATACCTATATATTTAAAAGGACTCCTGAAAATCATACGATTGAAGTGGAACCTTAATATTGCATCAGCTTCCGTTGCCTTTGGCAAAACGGATGTTTTAGTGAACAAATAATCTCAATTCAGCCCAAACCTACTTCTCACCAACGGCGACATTGGACAGGTTGTCCAAAGCCCCCGAAACGGTATTCAGTACCTCTTCATTCTCGGTAATCCCGTGGCGTGCCACCAAAAATTTCGGGTCGTTGTACGATACATGTCCCACACCATCATCATCCGTCCATACCAACATTTTTTGGGGCAGGTCTAAAGCCGTGGTCTGTGCATTTTGCATCAAGGGCGTTCCTAAATTCGGATTGCCGAAAATTATGATGCGGGTCGGATTCAGTTCCAGATCGACCTTGGCGGCGTTCGCCTGATGGTCAAGCTCGGCAATTATCCGTAAAGCCGGATTACCTTCTATGGCAGCACGCAGTCTGCCATAGGCCTCGTCACAGCTGCCGTTTACGGTTTTCGTAATTACGCCTTCCTCCAATTTCGCGACACTATTTTCTGCGACCACCAAGGTATCCTGACTGGCCCCGGTGCTGAGGTTGGTCAGTGCGCCCTGAATCATGGGTAGGGTCTCGACGCCATCTAGATTGTGGCGGGTCGATAGATAGGTGGTATTGTTGAATGCGGCATATACTTCTTCCTCTCCATTTTGATAGACCAATATCTTCTGTGGCAGGTCCAGCCCCGCCAATTGGTTCTTTTGCATCAGCGGTGTTCCTAGATTCGGATTTCCAAAGAAAATAATTTTGGTAGGGTTCAAGGTCAGGCCGACCGAAGCGGCGTTGGCCCAATGGTCTACCTCGGCCACTATCGAAATGTTCGGATTGGCTTCAAGGGCATTTTGCAACGCGTCATAAGTTTCGTCTACGGAAACTTTACTCAGGGTATAATCCATTCCCAAAACATTGGGCGGATTCGAAGTCGGCGCTTCGGTTTCGTCGGGATCGTTCGTATTATCGGTGCCCTCGGTAATTATTGTATTGTCGTCCCCACAGGAAAAAAGGGAGATTGCGAATAGAAGTACAACAAAATTCATTTTCATAATAGTAGTGTTTTAAGTACATAAAAAGTACGTTTAATGTACGAAAATCAAAAGGATTCGGATTTTCTCGGAGGATATCCATCCATAAAGTCCTGCGTATTCATCGATAAAGACAAGTTTTTATCGGTGATCATTTTTAGTTACCGATAACTGTCTCTTTAATCATGAACAGTTATCCGTCATAACCGATGAACGTCTTTCCATTACCGATGAACATCCTTAAAAAATAAATCCCCGTTTCAAATTCCCTTGTCCGATTCGCCCCAAATCGTCAAATTTTGGTGGATAATCGATAATATCATCGGTTTTAGGATGCATTTGTCTAAAATCGATTCGTAATAAGAGTTTTACGTCTTTGAAATCAGACCGGATTACTTCCTGTGCAATGACCAAAAGCTTCTTTTTCGGATAAAAACACCTATCGAATCTTGGTTAGCATATCGAGCGATTGGCAATAAAAAATCATTTTCGCTGCGGTTTTACTATAAAAAGGCGCTTGAACGCTCGAATGTGTTAAATAAATCCATTTTATGTTAAAAAAGAAGCTTTAACCAAACCCCGGCTCCCTTGACTGCGTTAGTATAGGTAGAGCAGTCTAAAACGAAAGTATAACTGAATTAATAACTAAATAGACAAACATTATGAAAAAACAGAAGGTTAAGGTCATACGGCCGAACGGCAACTCCGGAAACCCTAGGAGGCAGTTTCTCAAAATGGGTGGATTGGCGGTAGCCGGTGCCGGCCTAATGATGGCCTGTAGCAAAGACGATGTTGCAGATTTGCCCGAGGTGCAGCCGCAGCCGAACGCGAACAACGATGATGATATGACGCCCGAAGAAAACGGCATTTTCGATTTGGGCGAGGGCGACTTGGGCGTTTTGAACTACGCCTATGCACTTGAACAGTTGGAAGCCGATTTTTACACTAAAGTGGTGAACGGATTCTATTCGAACTGTTCCGAAGAAGAAAAAATTGTATTGACGGACCTTTATAACCATGAGGTAAACCACCGTGAGTTTTTTAGGGTTGCGATCACCGCTGCCGTTGAAGGAAATACCGATTTGGTATTGCCTGATTTGGAATTCGATTATGGTGATCTGGACTTCGGAAGTCGCGATCAAGTATTGAACATTGCGAAAACTTTAGAAGATACAGGTGTTACCGCTTATAACGGTGCCGGTAGATTATTGACTAACCCGTTATATCTCGTTTTGGCCGGTAAAATTGTTTCTGTAGAAGCACGACATGCTTCCGCCATTAGAACATTGATCAATCCGGGTTCCGCAGATTTTGCCGGAGACGATGTGGTCAGTGTCGATAATGCGTTGGACGGCGCTTTAGATCCATCACAGGTGCTTGCCGCCGTTGCCGGACTAGGGTATGTTCAGACGCCTTTCACAGCAAATTTTTTACCGTAAACGACTACTAACACTATAAAATAAAATATTATGAATCTTATAAAATTTTTAGATGAATTTACTACCGAAAACCTGGTGGCCAAAAAGTCTTCGAGACGTGAAATGTTCGGTGCTTTCGGTTCTTTGGGAAAGAAAGCCGTCATGTCGGCCATTCCGTTTGGTCTTGCTGCCATGCCCGCAAAGATCTTCGCACAAGATTCCGGCAATGCCGCCGTCGACGCGCTTCAACTAGCCTTGACTTTAGAATATCTTGAGGATGAATTTTATCAACGTGCCATCGATTGTGTGGTGCTACCTGATGGAAGACCACGCGTCGTATACGAGCAGATCGCCAAACACGAGGCGGCCCATGTTGATTTCTTAATAGCCGGATTGGAAGGTGCGGGCGTAGACCCCGTCGTCAAGCCGGAGTTCGACTTTACCGCAGGCGGTATGTTCGATCCGTTTCTTGAAAATGGTACGGACATAGAAACCGCTTACGCCCAGTTGCTAGCCTTGGCACAGGCGTTCGAGGATACTGGCGTTAGGGCCTACAAAGGTCAGGCGACCAATCTTCAGGGTACCCCGTTTTTAACGGCAGCCCTGCAGATTCACTCCGTCGAAGCAAGACACGCCTCAGAAATCCGAAGATTAAGAGGATTGAAAGGATGGATCACCGGTAACGAAAGAGGTGCCGGAATGCCCGAAGCCACTCAAGCCGTTTACAACGGTGAGGAAAACATTACCCAAGGCGGTGTTGACGTTACGACATTGGGCGAGGGAAGTCCCTTTACTTTCGATGCTTCTACCGAAGCGTACGACGAAACCATTACCGGCGATACCGCAGTCGCGATTGCCAGTCTGTTTATCAAGTCATAATTGTTTTGTTTTAGGTTTGAAAGCGTCGCTAATTTGTTAGCGGCGCTTTTTTGTGGTTATTTACGAACAGGATGAAAAACAATATGGGAACCTGAAATTGATGGAATTCTGTTTCCATGCCGTCAAATATGGTTAACTTTAGTCTCAATTAGCGATTGGTTTTCAACCCCTAAACGAAACGATGCAAAGACGAAAATTCGTTCAAAAAGCAACTTTGGCTTCCATGACCGCCCTTTTGGGAGCCGATATCGTGTTTGGAAGCGCCATGCCCGAGAACTATCTGCCGCTAGCGCTACAAGACCCCGACCCTTTCAAAATGTTCGACAAGAATTCCCAAATGGTGGTGCTGAACGATAAACCATGGAATATCGAGGCTCAGGCCCATTTGTTGGATGACAAGATTACCCCCAATTCCGCCATGTTCATCCGCAATAACGGACTGGTTCCCCAAAATTTGGATGCAGCTACGTGGACGCTGAGTATCGACGGCGAATCTGCGGGGCAACAAAAATCCTACACAATGCAGGAGTTGAAATCCATGTTCAAAACCTATACCTACCAGCTTACCTTAGAGTGTGGCGGCAATGGCCGCAGTGAATTCGACCCACCGGCCAAGGGCAATCAATGGACCATCGGTGCCGTTTCCTGTGCGGAATGGACGGGCGTACGGCTTCGGGATGTTCTTGAAGACGTCGGCATCAAACCGGATGCCATCTACATCGGGTACCACGCTGCCGATACGCATCTGAGTCAAAATCCTGATAAAGAACCCATTTCCCGTGGCGCGCCAATGGCTAAGGCACTGCAAGACGAAACATTATTGGCCTTTCAGATGAACGGCGCTGATATTCCTTTAGTCCACGGTTTTCCCCTGCGTTTGGTCGCCGGGGGTTGGCCGGCCTCGGTCTCCGGAAAATGGGTAAATAGAATCAGTATTCGGGATAAGGTTCACGATGGTGCCAAAATGGAGGGCACATCGTATCGGGTGCCTTGTAATCCTGTCGCTCCGGGAACAGCTGTAAAGGATGAAGATATGTGCATAATCGAATCCATGCCCGTGAAATCATTGATTACGTATCCCAAAACGGGAGCGATGATCAAAGAGGGGCGGTCGCTTAAGATCCGTGGCCATGCCTGGGCCGGTGAGCTAGAAGTTTCCAAAATGGAATATTCTATCGATTTTGGGGCATCCTGGACGGCCTGTACTATAGAAAAACCGGTCAATCGCCTGGCCTGGCAACATTTTTCCGCTGAAATCGATTTCCCTAAAAAAGGATATTACGAAGTTTGGGCCAGGGCTACGGATGCCAAGGGAATTGCCCAGCCGATGCTATTGCCGGGTTGGAACCCGAAAGGTTATTTGAACAATGCCTGTCACCGTATCGCTGTGAAGA
>JBATUY010000336.1:0-1826 GCA_049671465.1 Pricia sp.
GGCATAGACGATCTGAAATTTGCAGATACCGATCTGAATTTGGCACAACAGTCTACTTTACAAGGTACGGTGACCGATGCAGAGGGATTACCGCTCCCTGGTGCGAATGTAGTGGTCAAGGGAACGACCCGAGGAGTTGTCACGGATTTTGATGGTAATTTTTCCATCGAGGCCGAAGTAGGGGAAACTCTTGAAATTTCTTATATCGGATTCGAACCGGCAGAGATTACATTAGATAATATGGAAGCCTTGAGAGTTTCTTTGGAACAGGATGCCGAATCTTTGGATGAAGTAGTAGTGGTAGGTTATGGTACTCAGAAGAGGAAAGATTTGACGGGTTCGATTGCGAGGGTAAACGCAGAAGATTTTTCACCCGGTGCGAATACTAATGCCGTACAATTGCTGAACGGTGCGGCTGCCGGGGTCAATGTTAGCCAAATCAGTTCGGCGCCTGGCGGGGGTATTAAAATTCAGGTGCGTGGTGCCGGGTCAATTAACAGTTCAAATAATGTATTGTTCGTCGTGGACGGCCTGCCTGGGGTTGACCCGAATTCGTTGAGTCCTGACGATATTGAATCCATCGATGTACTTAAAGACGCTTCAGCGGCTTCGATATATGGTACCAGGGCTGCCAACGGGGTGGTTTTAATAACTACAAAACAGGGTAAAGGCGAGCCACAACTTTCCTACAGCAGGTCTATGGGTATGCAGGCTATCGAAGGTCAATTGGATGGATTGGGAGCCAGTGATTATCAAGAACTGGTAAATCTGAGAGCTGGGTCTATTGTGTATTCCGATGCGGAAATAGCTGCGGCAGGTGAAGGAACCAACTGGCAAGATGAAATCTTCCGGTCCGCACCTATTCAAAATCATCAAATTTCTCTTTCGGGCGGGGGCGAAAAAAGCAGCTACTATTTAGGATTAAATTATTTCGAGCAAGATGGTGTCGTAAAATCGACATCGGACCAGAAATATAATGTCAGGCTAAACGTAACCTCAAATCCCTTTGAAAGGTTAAAGATTTCGACGAATCTAAATTTTACCCGACAAAGTACTGATGAAGTATTGTTTTCTAATGCGGCAAATGATTTTGCCGGTCCTATTAACACGGCAATCCAGTTTGACCCATCCCTGCCTGCAGGTTTAAATGATAACGGCCGCTATTTTATGAATCCTAACATTGCGCTCGATAATCCGGTCGCTTTGGTCGAAGGCATTACAGACGAAGAAGTATCTTCAAGGTTTTATGGCTCGTTAACGGCCGATTTAGAGGTGATTAAAAATGTTACAGCTACTTTACGCTTGGGTGCGGAGCTAAAAAACGGGCGCACCGATTTCTATAGGAGTCGGGTTACTCAAATAGGACTCTCCAATGGAGGAGATGGAGGTATAGGGTCAAGTAACGACAATCCTAGTGAATTCACCCATTGGCTCGCTGAATACCTGTTGAAATATGAGAATACATTCAACGAAAAGCATGATTTTTCAATTTTGGGGGGAGCAACCTTCGAAGAATTTTTGACGAGAAGAATTGCAGGTAGTTCGGCCGGCTTTTTAAGTGACGTAACCGGAACTAATTTATTACAAAGCGGTGATGGCGAGCTTCGAGACAATGTCTCAAGTTCTAAAACTAAAAACCAACTTAATGGTTTTCTGGGACGTATTACTTATGGTTTTGACAATAGATATTTACTGACCGCTTCCATCAGGGTAGATGGGTCCTCCCGTTTTTCAGATGCAAATAAATATGGATTTTTTCCTTCCGCTTCTCTGGGCTGGAGGGTTAGCGAGGAAAGTTTTTTCGATAATGTAGAATGGTTCAATGA
>JBATUY010000337.1:0-1532 GCA_049671465.1 Pricia sp.
GAGGATAAGCAGCGGGAGGAAGAAGCTCAAGAAGAAGCTCAAGAAGAAGCTCAAGAAGAAGCTGTCGAAGATGCGGACGGTGAAGCGCAAGAGGAAAATGGGCAAATGGAAGAAGCCGAAGTTGCGAAAGATGAAGCTGCCGAAAAGAAAGCCAAGGAAGCAGCAGCAGAAGCTGAGAAAGCCAAACGTGAGGCGGAGAAGCAGCAGAAAGCCGCGGATAAGGAACAGCGTAAGCGGGAGAAAATGGTACAGGATTCCATCGCCAACCTAGAGAAAGAAGCAGCACTGGCCGCCAAAAAGCAGGAAAAACTGTTGGAAAAGCAATCCAAAGAAACGCTTGAAAAGAAGGAAGCGGAAGAAGCAGAGAGGAAGCGGGCAGTAGAAGAGGAGAGGGAAGCCGAAAAAGCGGCTAAAGAGCAAAAGGCCAGAGAAGATGCCAAATCACAGGCCAACAACGCTGACAGCGAAGAGATGAAAGAGGCCCGCAAAGCCGATTCCCTCCAAAAGGCCAAAGAAGTCGAAGCAGCGGCATTGAAAAAAGAGCAGCAACGCAGAATCGATTCCGTTGCGCAGGCGAAGGCAGCTGCGATACGGGAGGCAAGAATACAAAAAGACGCCGAGGACAACGCCCAAAAAGCTCCGGTCAAGAAACAACCGGGCGAGCGCTATGAAGAGGTACAAATGGAAAACGGACTCCTACCGGGCTACTATCTGATTGCCAATGTCTTCAGTACGCAGAAATATTTCGAGAAGTTTATGGCCGATTTGAAATCGAAAGGCTTACAGCCCAGGTCGTTCAAAACCACCACAAACGGTTATCGGTATGTGTTCTTGGAGCGGTATTCCAATATCGAAGAGGCAAGGGCCGGAAGGGACAGCAATTTCGGAGGGAAATATACCGGTACGACTTGGGTCTTTAGGGTCTTGGCGGAATAGGATGCTGGTCTGAAACGTTCTAGGGTCCGTACTTTGCAGCACCGGTCGGTCAGGTCTTTCGCGCGACGGGCGTGTTCAAGCGCGTTGAAGCCTATGATTTCTTTAACTCCCGTTTAACCAGCACATTTAAGTAGACGATGGTATTGATCAAATACTTGCGGTCACGGGTCATCGTCGACATGGCCACTGCACCCTGAATAATGGTAAACATCTGTTTGGCAAATTGCAGGGGCGTTACGGGTAGCTTCAGCTCGTTATTGTTCACACCGTTTTCCAATACCAACGCAATCTTACCTTCGATTTCTTTGATGGCTTCCCGATTGGCCGCCGCCAATAAACGATTGTTGCCCACCGCATCGACGCCGGTATTCAGAATGGGGCATCCTCCCATGTTCTGGGTGAACGTATCGTAATTTTTATAGAAATCGGTCAAGGCAAAAACCTTGTCCATCGCACTGCCGTCCGCACCCAAAACTTCATCAAGTTTCGCTAGCAACAGTTTACTGTTATATTCGTAGGCCGAAAGCGCCAAAGCCTCTTTGTTCTCGAAATTGCCGTAAATGGCGCCTGTGGTGAGTCCCGTGGCCTCGGTCAGG
>JBATUY010000338.1:0-1780 GCA_049671465.1 Pricia sp.
TACTATCAGCGCATATTTAAGAGGTCTCCGGGCCATCTACAATGCAGCCATAAACGAAGACACTTTCAGGACTGAGAAAAACCCGTTTAAAATCTATAAAATTCCGAAATCAAAGCGGGTTAAGAAAAAGGCGCTATCCAAAGAGTGTATTTCCAATTTCAGAAAAGTCGACTACAAATTCGAGAGTTCCATTTGGCACACTAAGAACTACATGATGGTAATGTTCCTGGCGAGAGGCATGAATTTTATAGATCTGGCCAAATTAAGATTAAAGAATATTTATTCCGGATATCTGTTTTATGGAAGAAGCAAGACCGGCGACCCCCTGTCGGTTAAAATCACTCCCGACTTACAGAGGATTTTAGATTACTACCTCAATGACAAAAAACCCAGTGATTTTGTATTTCCGATTGGTAATGACGGTTCGCCGGAAATGTTTACCAAGTACAGCACGGATCGAAGAAGAGTGAACAAACATCTAAAGACTATAGCAAAAGATGCTGGCATAGACGGAAAACTATCAACATACTATTTTAGACACTCCTGGGCGACAATAGCAAAATATCTTGGCATATCTTCAGAAATAATTAGCGACGCCCTCGGACATAAAAATTTATCCACTACTGAAATCTATTTGAAAAGTTTTGTCAACGATACTTTGGATGAAGCTAATGAGATGGTAACTGCCTAGAGCGATCCTAAGTTTAGCCGAGACGAAAGAGGCTTCTATTGTGAGCGATCATCAATAATCTCTGATCAATTTACACCACGGACTTCTAAGGAGTCCTGATTTCGTAAGACAACGTATTTCTGCTTAACCCCTCAGCACATTGCCGCTCCATTCCGTTACTCTCCATTCCGGTCAAAGAGCTTCGTACCAAATCTTGGACATTAGCCCGAATTTTAGGGTTCCCTCCTATTGATATCCTATTGAGATAGGTTTATATGTATATCTCATATTCAAAGTCTGAGATTCTTCCTCCTAAAATTAAAACTAAAGTCCGGTTGAACTGAAATTCACCTTTGCGTTTTGTTCCGCTTCAAGAGGCTTGGATATTTCACGATTCGGGGTTTCCGACCTACTTCCTACCAGCCACCGTTTCCTTTTTTTGACAGCAAAAAAACAACATCCGTTCTTGGACAGCGGCATAAACCGTTCCACTACGCCTCCGCTGCGCTACGGCTACGCTCCACTATTTATACGCCTTACCAAGCCCGGATGTTGTACACGTCAAGCAACAAAAAAAGGTAACAGCGACGGCACTATGGGAAGTAGATCAAAAACAGGCACCATGAAATCATATCGAATCCTCAAAAATGAAGTGGAACAAAAGTTAAAAAACAAAAAGAAGGAAAACGCTCCGGATATAATAAGTAAATCAGTTTTCAATGCCCGTGCGAAGGTCGTACGGGAATCTATAAATCCTTAATATTTTAATCATGAGTACACTCAGAAACAAAGTCCAATTGATTGGCAACGTGGGCAACGCTCCCGAAATGACCGTTTTGGAAAGCGGTAAAAAAGTAATCCGTTTTTCATTGGCCACCAATGAGAATTACAAAAATGCCAACGGAGAAAAGGTGCAGAGGACCGACTGGCACAACCTCGTGGCGTGGGGCAAGACGGCCGAAATTATCGACCGGTATGCCGGAAAGGGCAAACAGATTGCCGTGGAAGGCAAACTGACCTCAAGAAGCTACGAGACCAAGGAAGGCGAAAAGCGCTATATCACTGAAGTGGTAATCAATGAGCTTGTATTATTGGGCTCCAAAGGCGAAG
>JBATUY010000339.1:0-35292 GCA_049671465.1 Pricia sp.
GTACCAGCGATGAAGAGACCCTGCAAGCGGAAAAATACATAGCCATGTATCCGGAAGTGCGGAAAACCTACGACGAGCTTCAAGAAAATTTGGAATCGTACGCTAAACTGCATGCCGTACCGGTCCCCGACGGACTTAAGGACAAAATTCTGCTCCAAATTCGAAAAGAAAATAAAGGAGGAAGTAAATTTATGAGATTTGCCATGGCGGCAAGCTTTGCCATCTTGATTTCAGCGGGCGCGTCTTACTTTTTCTGGAATCAAAACCAGAACCTTAAAGAAGAAAATACGGTGGTCAACAATAAAATCGACGACCTACAGGAAGAAATGCGTGAGCAACTCGAAGACGTTAGAAACCAGTTTATTGTATTACAGAATCCGGAAACCAAAAAGTATAAAGTTACCGGAAACACAAAAGCTAAAGAACTGAAGGCCGTAGCCTATGTCAATCCGGTAAAGAAGCTGTCATACCTTAACGTAAGCAAACTGCCCAATCTGCCCGAAAACCAGTGCTATCAAATGTGGGCCGAAGTAAATGGCGAGATGTTGAATTTGGGCATTATCAAGGAGGCCGATCAAAAACTGTTGGCCCTACCCTATTCCGATAATGCGATCGGTTACATTACTATAGAACCAGAGGGCGGTAACGACAGCCCAACGGTCGAAAATATTGTGGCGAACATAGCTTATTAAAAATTACACGGAAATATCGCTCGAACTATAGCGAACACTGGCCCTGAAACTTCCGTTTCGGGGCTTTTTCGTTACCTTTGCCTAAAATCATAAGATATGAAGCTGATTTTACTGACTATTGCACTATTGGCCATTGCCTTTGCCGGTATCGCCATTAAGATATGGTCGAAAAAAGACGGTAAGTTTGCCGGCACTTGTGCCAGCCAGAGTCCCTATTTGAATCAAAACGGAGAGGCGTGCGGAATGTGCGGCAAACTTCCCGAGGAGCAGGACTGTAAACAGGAATCGGATTCCGAATTACCGTCCTACAGCTAAAAATTTTAAACTTCCTTGATTTTTGGACGAAACCGAAAATACCCGGACCATCATTCAAAAGGCACTTGCGGGAAACCAAATTGCCTTTAGCACCTTGCTAGATACGTTTTGGAACGGCGTATACGGATTTCAGCTCAAGCGTACCGAAAACGAAAACGATGCTGAGGATATTACCATCCAGACTTTCTCCAAGGCCTTTGACAAATTACACACCTACGACCCATCCTACAGCTTCAATACTTGGCTGATTACCATATCGAAGAATATTCATGTCGACCTTATCCGCAAGCGGAAAAGAAGCTTAGAGTCCGGCGGTAACCAAGAAGCGGTCAAAAAAGTACTCGACGATACCCCATCCGCGGAAGATCAGCTGATCAATGAACAGAATTTGGCAAACTTATTGCTCCACATAAAGGAACTAAAGCCCCATTATCAAGAAATCATAAATCTGAGATACTTTAAGGAACTTAGTTATGCCGCGATTGCCAAAGAGCTCAATGAGCCTATGAACAATATAAAGGTCAAACTACTGCGCGCAAAAAAATTGTTGGCCGAGGTCATCAAGAATGGGAAGTAGCACGGCCTTCACCTACCGAATTCGTATATTTGTATAAATTTTAAATGGTTTATGAGCACGGAAACCCTAGAGAGAAAGACACCAGCAAAAGGAAAACCCAAATGGCTTCGCGTCAAGCTACCTACCGGTAAGAAATATACCCAACTTCGCAGCCTGGTAGATAAGTACGACCTGCATACCATTTGTACCTCGGGCAGTTGCCCCAACATGGGCGAATGTTGGGGCGAGGGCACAGCTACGTTCATGATTTTGGGCAACGTCTGCACCCGTTCTTGCGGATTCTGTGGTGTGCAGACCGGTCGGCCGGATACCGTAGACTGGGCAGAACCCGAAAAAGTGGCCCGTTCCATCAAAATTATGGGCATCAAACATGCTGTCGTCACCTCCGTAGACCGCGATGACCTCAAAGATATGGGGTCTATTATCTGGGCGGAAACCGTGAACGCGATACGGCGCATGAACCCGACCACTACCTTAGAAACTTTAATTCCCGATTTTCAGGGTATCGAAAAACATCTCGATCGTATTCTCGAAGTCGCTCCCGAGGTTATTTCCCACAACATGGAGACCGTAAGAAGACTGACCCGAGAAGTGCGTATTCAAGCTAAATATGATCGTAGCCTCAACGTACTGCGGTATCTTCATGACCATGGAGCCAAACGTACCAAATCGGGAATCATGCTCGGTCTGGGGGAACAAGAAGACGAAGTTTTAGAGACCATGAGGGATTTACGCGATGCCCATGTCGATGTAGTGACTATCGGCCAGTACCTGCAACCCTCAAAAAAACACTTGCCGGTAAAGGAGTTTATTGTACCGGAACAGTTTAAAAGGTACGAGACCCTCGGTCTTGAAATGGGGTTCAGACACGTTGAAAGCGGTGCGTTGGTACGATCATCGTATAAGGCACATAAACACATCGATTAAAAGATAGTAGCAGACTTTTTGAATCTGAAATATTGGCAGCCAGCGCCCAAAACCTTAGGTAAACAGATATAATTGTAAAAGAACCAACCGATTAGTTACTAGCAAAACAATAGTTATCGCACTCGAACGTTTGAATTACGGATAACTTTGGGAATTGCGAACAAAGGGAAACTTTTCGTTTCGACCCAATCAAAACATCGACTTTGCTTTCAAAATTGGCACATAGCGGACTTTGGCTTTCAATCGTACTGTTTTTCACGATAGGCTATGGTATGGCACAAGACAGCATACCCCCGAAAGATGTGCAGACCTACTTTGATGCGGCAAGAATCTTCAGCAACAAAGATAAAATCGATTTGGCCATCGAATCCCTTGAAAAAGCCGCAAAGGTTGCCGAAGCAGACAATGATGTGAAATCGCTGATTGACAGTTATCAAAAAATCGCATTGGTCTATCTGAAATTGGATAAAGAAACCTCGACCCTATTATTTTCAGATCGCGCCAAAGCTTTGTTGAAAGCTACCGAATACCCCTACGGCAATGCCGTTGACAAGTACATAGAAGCTTTAATCGCCTTCAAGGGAGGTAGAAACTTTCAGGCTATCTTTATGCTCAACGAAGCGAGGCAACTGAGCAACGATCGCAATTTCTTTAACAATATTCTATTAGCGGAGGGTTATGTATATCTCAAGTTGGGTAAATACGAAAGCGCTTCCAAAAACTTCAATTCCCTGATTATCAATACCGACCTCTACGAGAGTGAGTATTTGGCCACGAGAGCCCATCTAGGTTTGGCCCAGTTGGAATATGATGCCAAAAATTTCGAGGAAAGTGCCCTGAATGCGGAAAATGCCCTTAAGTCAGCTAAGGAAAATGATTTTTTTAAGGAAATAATCGAGGCCAACACCTTGCTCACCAATGTTTACAGCATCATGGGCCAGTACAAAATGGCACTGGGCAACAATAAGAATCTGCTTAAGATTCAAGATTCCATTTTTAATATCGCCAAAATACAGACCGAGGCAAAGACCGCCGAAAAATTACAGTTCGAATTTATGGGCGACGAAATAAAACGCCAAGAACAAAAGATCGAGGAACTGAACACCTCAAAAAATCAGTCGGATATCGCGGCAATCCTTACCGCGGCCCTTCTGACAATTATTACGCTTCTGGCCATCTCCCTATTCCGCAATAACCAGATTAAGCTGAAGACCAATGACCTGCTGCAGACTAAAAATAAAGAATTGACCGCAGCGAGAGATTCGGCGGTAAGTGCCATGAAGGCCAAGACCAACTTTTTATCGACTGTAAGCCATGAACTCCGGACACCCCTCTACGCCGTCACTGGCCTTACCCATTTGCTATTGGAAGAGAACCCGAGCGAAAACCAAAAAGAGCATTTAAAATCCTTAAAATTTTCGGGGGACTATCTGCTCAACTTTATCAACGATATTTTACAGATCAACAAAATCGATGCGGATAAGCTCGAGGCCCTCAACATCGAGTTCAACCTGAAGAAAATACTTCAAGAGACCATCGACTCATTGCAGCAAACCGCAAAAAACAATGCTACCGACCTCATTCTTGAATATGATGACAACATTCCTAGCAATTTGATGAGCGACCCTATCAAGCTCTCCCAAATATTGATGAATTTGGTAGGTAACGCCCTGAAATTTACCAAAAACGGAAAGGTTACCGTAGTCGCCAAATTAATGAAGAAAGTCGATGAAGATGTCATTCTTTATTTTGAGGTACGCGATACGGGCATCGGTATCTCCAAACACCAGCAAGAAAGTATTTTTGACGGTTTTGAGCAAGGTTCAATCGAAATCAACCGTGAATACGGCGGATCTGGCCTTGGCCTGACCATCGTTAAGAGCTTATTAGGACTTTTTGACAGCAAGATTCAATTAGAAAGCGAATTAGGCGAGGGCAGCGCGTTCTTTTTTGAACTTAAGGTCAAGTGCAAAGACAGCCTCGTAGACGACGTACCTTTCGAGATCACCGAACAGGAATACCAGTTCAAAGGGCTTCATATTCTTATCGTTGAAGACAATAAGATCAATCAGGTCATTACCAAAAAAATGTTGACCAAAAAAGAAATTACCAGTGACATCGCCAACCATGGTGGCGAGGCAATAGAGATGGCTCGTGAAAACGCATACGACGCCATTCTGATGGATATTCATATGCCCGGTATCGGAGGTGAGGAGGCGACCATCGAAATCAGAAAATTTGACACCTTCACTCCTATTATCGCATTGACCGCAATTTCCCTAGACGATAGCTTAGAAAGTTTCTACGCAGCGGGCTGCGACGATGTGGTGACAAAACCTTTTAAACCGGAAGTATTCTACCAAAAAATCGGTGAGAACATCTTCGATAAAAAGGCGCTCAAGAGTACGCTTTCATAAATTTTTCAAGACAGGTTTCCAGTTGTTCACAGCCATCGCCGAGAAAACGATGTTTGATCGGAAGATAGCACACCCTTTCAATTTTTCCTTTCAACCGCACATAGTCTTTTTCGGTAGTCAACAGATTTTCGTATTGACGCAATTGGCTTAATTCTTTTTCCGAGAATGCGTGATGGTCTTTGAAGCGCAGATGTTCGAAAATCAGTCCCTTCTCTTTCAAATAATGTACTAAAGGTTCCGGATTTGCTATTCCGGTCACTAAAGTCAGTTTTTTATCCTTGAAGTCATCCAAAGGAAAGTCAAGGTCGGCTCCTTTTACCTTAGGCCCGTAGGCTAAACTACTGAACAAAACCTGTTGGTGGGGCTGCGGTTTCAATTGATCGATGATCAGTTGCTGGGCCTCACGGGCAAGTGTCTGAGGACATTTGGTCACCACGATGAGGTCGGCCCTTTTGGCTTCCCGTTTACTGTCGCGAAGGCTTCCCGTCGGTAGGTAATGGTCATTGCAGTACAGGTTTCCATAGGCCGTTAGCAAGATGGAAAGTCCGTAGTCCACCTTCCGGTGCTGAAAGGCATCATCAAGTAAAATGACGTCCGGAGAAACCAAATTCTGAAGCTTTTCAATCCCGTTTCGTCTATCGGCATCAACGGCAACGGCTACCTTCGGAAACTTCGAAAAAATCTGGTAGGGTTCGTCGCCGAGACTGACAGCGCTGCTCGTATCATCGGCCAACACAAGACCTTTCGATTTTCTGCGATAGCCCCTGCTGAGCAAGGCCACTTTATGGTCATCCTTTAACAGTGAAATCAACAACTCGGCCATCGGGGTCTTTCCAGTACCGCCAACACTCAAATTGCCGATACAGATGGTGGGTGTCTTAAAAGTTTTTGATTCGAAAATCCCGATATCGTAAAGATAATTTCGGGTATACACCACTAGGGCATAGATCAGCGAAAAGGGATAGAGTATTTTTCTCAAGAGCGACACAGCGACGAAATTATAATATTTTATCTTTGGATGAACCGACAATACAAAAATGACAGTAAAAGATATTACAGACCTTCTCGAAGAACTGGCTCCTTTGGGCCATGCCGAAGATTTTGACAATGTGGGATTATTGGTAGGCGACCCCCAAGCCAAGGTAAATGGGGTACTGGTTACTTTAGATACGTTAGAAAATGTGGTAGACGAAGCGATTTCCACGAATTGCAATCTTATCGTAAGCTTCCATCCTATTATTTTCGGGGGATTGAAAAAATTAACGGGCCGCGATTATGTGGGACGAACCGTAATCAAAGCCATTCAAAACGGTATTGCCATCTACAGCATGCACACCGCTCTGGATAATATTCAGGAAGGTGTCAACGCGAAAATTTGTGAGGTACTGGGAATCATGCATCCACAAATACTAATTCCCAAAAAAGACAGCATCGAGAAACTGGTGACCTATGTACCCAAAAAGGATGCCGAAGCTTTACGGACCGCCCTCTTTAAAGCGGGTGCCGGAGCTATTGGGAAATATAGCGATTGCAGCTTCAGCGTTACGGGCACAGGAAGCTTCAAGGCCGGGGCCGGAGCAAATCCCGTAAAAGGGGAAATCGGAAAATTACATTATGAAGAAGAGGTGCAGCTCAACCTTGTGTATTCGAAATTAAATCGTTCACGGATTGTAAAAGACCTTTTAAAAAATCATCCGTATGAAGAGGTGGCCTATGAGATCGTTAGCCTACAGAACACGAATCAACACATCGGAATGGGAATGGTGGGCGAGCTGTATGAATCCATCGAAGAAAAGGAATTCTTGGAGCAGGTCAAACAAAAGATGAACGTATCGGTGGTACGACATTCGGCCCTACTGGGCAAAAAGGTAAATAAGATAGCCGTTCTGGGCGGTAGCGGTGCCTTTGCCATAGAAGCCGCCAAGGCATCGGGAGCCCAGATATTTATTACGGCCGACATCAAATATCACGAGTTCTATAAAGCGGAAAATAAATTGGTCATCGCCGATATCGGACACTATGAAACCGAGCAGTTTACAAAAAACCTATTAGTTGATTATCTTACGAAAAAAATACCTAATTTTGCAATCCGTTTGGCGGAAAGTAAAACCAATCCCATCCAGTATTTATAAGGAATTTTATGGCAAAAAAAACAGAGATTACCGTAGAACAGAAATTAAGGGCATTGTACGACCTGCAACTGATCGATTCAAGGGTCGATGAGATACGCAGTGTTCGCGGTGAACTTCCTTTGGAGGTAGAAGATCTGGAAGACGACGTAACGGGTCTGAAAACGCGAATGGACAAATTGAAGACCGATGTCGAAACCATCAATTTCGAAATAGGCGCCAAAAAGAACCTGATCGAGGAGTCTAAAGAACTCATAAAAAAATACACCGAACAACAGAAGAATGTTCGGAACAGCAGGGAATTCAACTCCATTACCAAGGAATTGGAATTTCAGGAACTTGAAATACAATTGGCCGAGAAAAATATCAAGGAATTCAAGGCACAGATCGAACAAAAAAAGGAAGTAATTGCAGAGGCTAAAGAGCGTTTGAGCGAACGTGAATCGCATCTGAAACACAAGAAAAGTGAGCTTGACGCTATTTTAAAGGAGACCGAAAAAGAAGAAAAGGCACTCTTGGGAGAGTCTGAAAAGTTTCAGACCGAAATAGACGAACGCTTGGTCAAAGCCTATACCCGCATTCGAAATAACGTAAAGAACGGTTTGGCGGTAGTACCTATCGAGAGGGGCGCATCTGGCGGTTCGTTTTTTACCATCCCACCGCAGGTGCAGGTAGAAATCGCCTCACGGAAAAAAATCATCACCGACGAACATAGCGGTAGAATATTGGTCGACCCGGTACTTGCCGAAGAAGAGCAAGAAAAAATGCAGAAAATGTTCAAAAAGCTGTAGCCATACACTTTTAAGATATATTTGAAGGCCATTCGTTAACAACGGGTGGCTTTTTTTGGTTATATTATGTTTGAAATACAAGGCAATGCGACTTACATCCTTTCTACTATATTGTATACTTATGGCGGGTACCGGCAACATCAAAGCACAAAGTCTCGACGACTACCAATGGAAGAACCGTATATTGCTTTTGGTAGATGAGACCGCCGACACCTATGCCCTTACCTCGCAGTTGGCTGTATTGAATGCCGATAAAGAAGAATTGGCGGATAGGGATTTACTAGTCTTCCGGGTGACGCCCAATGCGGTTTTCGCGTCCGATGCTACGATGACCCAATTAAATCCGAAAGAGTTGTACGCTGATTATGATTTGAAGGAGGATTTCAAGGGCGTTGTTCTACTGGGGAAAGACGGGGGCGTAAAAATGCGGGAACCCTTTGAGGTAAAGGCGCAAAGAATATTCGCCTTGATTGACGGAATGCCCATGCGAAGAAGGGAAATTCGGGAATCGAAAGGAAATTGACGACTTCAAGTACCCTGCAGGGTTTGCAAACAGCAGCCTAATATTCCATATCTCCGCTTGCATACTCTTTTTATTAGCCAAAGCCGGAGAACCAAAGCTTGCAAAAGAGGGAGAACAGCATCTTGATTTTCCATACTTTACGATTCAATCATATTATCTTAAAATCTTTAGGTGTATCGTATTCTGATGGCTTATCGCTATTTCACCGTAGTGAATTTACTCAAATTGGAATGTTTACCTCCAAAGCCTAAAGAATGCAGGTTTTTTTAATTGAAAAAACCAAGACTTCCTACAGCGGCTGTAATTGTGACCGCTTATCGGCAAGGAGTGCCAACATACGTTCTTCAACGGCATCGCTCTCCCATTCCTTTTCTATATCGGGCATTTTCATCACCTGCTGCATAATGGCTTCTTGGGCATCGCCTTCAGCCAGTGCCTCGGCGTAGGGCTTATCGGAAAAGGTTACCCGGCTGTAGGCCGGTATCCACTTTTCGGGATGTTTGGCCGCAAAATGTTTTTCTATTTTCTTCTGAAGCAAAAACAACGGGTCAGCCGTTTTACTGCTCATCTCCATGAAATTGCGATAACTTAATTCGGCAATCGCATCGGCGTTGGGTTTTCTATCCTCTTGGTATTCCTGAAAAATACGTTCCCAGTTATCGCCACGCTCGTTTATGATTTGGTTCAGCACATAGATATCCTCAAAACCGGCGTTCATGCCCTGTCCGTAAAAAGGCACTACGGCATGCGCCGAATCGCCCACAAGGGCAACCTTGTCCCAATACGTCCAGGGGTAGCATTTCATGGTCACCATGGCGCTGGTCGGATTTTTGAAAAAATCTTCGGTCAGGTTATCGATATCGTTCTGAACATTGGGAAAGTACGTCTGAAAAAAGGTTTTGGCTTCTGGTTTGGTCGTGATGCTGTCAAAGGATACCTCGCCTTCAAAAGGCATAAACAGCGTACAGGTAAAACTACCATCTAAATTGGGCATCGCAATAAACATAAAATTGCCCCGCGGCCAAATATGAAACGAATTTTTATCCAACTTATGGGTACCATCGGCATTGGGCAAAATGGACAGCTCTTTATAGCCCACATCGATAAAATCTTGAGAATAGTCAAAGCGGCTACGGCGCTGCATTTTATGCCGTACACGCGAGAAAGCTCCGTCGCAACCAAAAATCATATCAAAACCGTATTCGGCCCACTCCCCTTTCTCGGTTTCGCCGGTATATAATTTAGCTTCCGGGAGGTTGACGTCCCATACTTTCTCTTCAAATCGAAATTCGACACCCGATGTCTCTGCGATATCGATCATCCGCCGATTGAGGACTCCCCTTGAAATTGACCAAATCGCTTCGCCTTCCTTACCGTATTTCTGAAAGTACAAGGGTTTGTCGACGACGTGCATAGCCCTTTTGTCGAGAGGGATAGCGATTTTCTTTATCTCCGACTCGATACCAACTTCCCTAAGCGCCTTCCATCCGCGGTTGCTCATGGCCAAATTTATCGACCGCCCTGAAAATTCCGTTTTCCGGATATCGGCGCGTCTATCGAAAACCGTAATCTGATGTCCCCTCTTTTTTAGATAAATGGCCAACAGCGAGCCTACCAGACCGGAACCGATAATGGCAATATTTTTTGGAGTTTGCGTCATTCTTTTCGTCGTTTAAACAAATATTGGCGATTTGATGGCTCTAAATTTAACGAATTAAAAGCATAGGTGAGGTGTTTGCGACAAAGGTCTTTGTAGTACACAGATTAAACCGAAAAAGCCGCTTTGTTGTTCAGCTTTTTTCTATTTTTAGTAAACAACATTGAATATGGCCCACAAGAAGTCCAACTTGCCCGTTAAAATCTGTGCCACTTGCGGTAAACCGTTTACCTGGCGCAAAAAGTGGGAAAAAAATTGGGATGAAGTGAAGTATTGTAGCGAACGTTGCCGGAGGAATAAGTAGTGATGACAGGGGGGGTCACGGCTGCCACAGTAGCAGAAGCAGTATAACTATCTTTTCTAAAATACTATTTTGTAAATCTTAAACTTCTATTTGAATCTTGCCTATGAACAATCTTATCTGGTTCCGCAACGATTTACGAATAGCCGATAATACATCCCTGAAAAAAGCGTGTGAAGGCGAAATCGTAATTGCGGCATACTTTTTTGACCCCAGACACTTTGCCATCGGCGATTTCGGGTTCAAAAAAACCGAAAAGTACCGTGCCCGATTTCTCATCGAGAGTGTAGCCGAACTGAGAGAAAATTTAAAGAAACTGAACATTTCCCTCTTAGTTTTTTACGACAGACCCGAGAATGTAATTCCCGAATTGGTCAAGAAGCATGACCTCAACGCTATATTTTTGCAAAAGGAATGGACGAGGGATGAAAACCAGGTGCTGGACGCGGTGACCGCAGCACTTCCACATCAAATAAGTATTGAGGAAACCTACGACCAGTTTTTGTTCCACCCCGATGATATTCCGTATTCCCGTCTCGAAAACATCCCTCAGGTGTATACCCAATTCCGAAAAAAATGCGAAAAATATTGCGAAATACGGCCTGCCGTTGAAGCGCCGACGGACCTAGCTAAAAACAATCTAATTGAAAACGACACTAGCATCCCAAATTTAGAAGATTTAGGACTAAAGGATTTTGAAGCGGACTCCCGAACGGCCTTCCCTTTCAAGGGCGGTGAGAATCAGGCGCTAAAACGCGTAAACGAATATTTTTGGGAAACGGAAAACTTGGCATCCTATAAGAGAACCAGAAACGGGCTGATTGGAAAAGACTATAGTTCTAAATTGTCTGCGTGGCTCGCCAACGGAAGTATATCGCCTCGTACGATTTACTGGGAAGTGCAACGTTTTGAAAAAGAGGTGAAAAAAAACGATAGTACGTATTGGCTCATTTTCGAATTGATTTGGAGGGATTATTTTAAATATGTATCCTTAAAACATGGTAGCAAGATATTTAAAATCGGTGGAATTCTAGAGAAGGAGTACGCCTGGAAATCTTCTAACGAAGCCCAGAAGCGTTGGATTTCTGGAGATACCAAAGAACGTTTCGTCAACGCCAATATGAAAGAAATCGCCCAAACCGGATTTATGAGTAATCGCGGTCGGCAAAATGTAGCCAGCTTTTGGGCAAAGGAGCTGGAACAAGATTGGCGTATCGGCGCCGCCTACTTTGAAAGTATGCTCATCGATTACGACGTACACAGCAATTGGGGCAATTGGATGTACAATAGCGGGGTAGGCAATGACCCACGGGATAGAAAATTCAATATACAAAGTCAGGCCGACCGATATGACGGTCAAGGAAAATTTCAGAATCTATGGCTGCAGGAAAGCCTTTTTTAAAATTTGATGCTGAAATGTCGCTTTTTGAGACTGGCGCGGCCGGGCTCGAGTGCCAGATGGCTTGCAATTATCGCTAAAAATCACATTGGAACTAAAATATGAAAACATTGAGACTCATACTCGGCGACCAACTGAACCAAAAACATTCATGGTTCGATAAGACCGATGACGAAATTACTTACATCATGGCCGAGATGCGGCAAGAAACCGATTACGTGAAGCACCATATTCAAAAAGTTGTCGGCTTTTTTCAGTCTATGCGGAACTTCGAGGAGGAACTTTCAGAAAAGGGACATCGCTTTATATACCTTAAAATCAGTGATGACGACAATCCACAAAAACTCGAGAAGATTATTGAAAAATACGTGGATGAAGCCAAAGCGGAAAAATTCGAATACCAACTCCCGGACGAATATCGACTGGACGAACAATTGAAATCTATTTGCGAAGACCTCTCTATTGAAACGGAAGCCGTCGATTCCGAACATTTCTATACAACGCGCTACGAACTCAAAAATTTCTATTCCGGTAAGAAGCAGTATCTCATGGAAAGCTTCTACCGTATGATGCGCAAAAAGCATGACATCATGATGGTCAACGGCCAACCTGACGGCGGCAAATGGAATTACGACCAAAGCAACCGTAAAAAATGGACCGGCAAGCCTGAAATTCCCCATGAGCGGGGCTTTCGAAAAGATGTCAGCGGACTACTGGAAGAAATCGAGACTGCCGACATCGAAACCATGGGCAATATTGATGCTAAAAGTTTTAATTGGCCGACCTCAAGGGCAGACTCCCTTTCGGTGCTAAATTACTTCTGTAAAAATTTATTGGTCCATTTTGGCGATTACCAAGATGCGCTGCACAGCGAGCAGAAATTTTTGTTTCACTCTCGCATATCGTTCGCGATGAACAGCAAAATGATTTCCCCGAAGGAAGTAATCGACAAAGTACTCGATCATTATTATGAGCATACCGGGGATATCGACATATCACAGGTCGAAGGGTTTGTACGTCAAATTTTAGGGTGGCGCGAATACATGCGCGGTATGTATTGGGCCAAAATGCCCGGTTACGCGAGGAACAATAAACTTGATAACCAAATCAAACTTCCAGATTTCTACTGGACCGGGGAAACAAAAATGAATTGTTTAAAAAAGGCCATCACGCAAAGTCTCGATGAAGCCTACGCCCACCACATTCAACGTCTGATGATTACGGGCAATTACGCTCTGCTGACCCAAGTACATCCCGACGAAGTCGATGCTTGGTATCTCGGTATCTATATCGATGCCATCGAATGGGTCGAAATCACGAACACCCGGGGCATGAGCCAATTTGCCGATGGGGGCCTCGTGGCGACCAAACCCTATGTCAGCAGTGCGAACTACATTAATAAAATGGGCAATTACTGCGGCGGATGCCATTACAGCCATACCAAGAAGCTGGGCGAAAATGCCTGTCCGTTCAACGCCCTCTACTGGAATTTTTTGGATGAAAAGAAAGCGCATTTCGCCAATAATCATCGTATGAACATGATGATGAGCCTATTGGATAAAAAAAGCGAGAAGGACCTGTCCGATTTGAAGGAAAGAGCGAAAGAAGTGATTGAACACCCGGAGCGATTTTGAATAGAAAGATTACCAACTATACTTTTTAAAAATTGATATTTATACTGGCAGTCGAACTTTAATATTTCCTTAACCTTAGGGCCAAATCCAAACCCTTGAGATTATCCGTAAATAATACAAATATCCCGCTTCGGCGTCTATATACATCCAAAAAGTCCTTCACAATACGATTGCGAAGGACTTTTTCATTTTATAAAGCGTTCAGCTTGCGCCGAAAATTTTTTACTGAAAGTTTTTTCTTCAAAAAGCCGTACCGGTACACCAAAAAATCACTGAATGTGTTTGAGAATTTAGCGAGGGTATTACTTGTCTAGAGTCCGTCCACTATTCCAGAACCCCGTCCACTATTCCGTATTCAACGGATTCCTCGGCTCCCATCCAATAGTCACGGTCGAAATCTTTCATCACTTTTTCAAAAGATTGTCCGCAGTTATCGGCAAGTATCTGTGCGCCCAATTCTTTGGTCTTTATAATTTCCTTGGCCTGAATCTCGATGTTCGAAGCCTGTCCGCGAGCGCCACCGCTGGGCTGATGAATCATGACACGGGCGTGCGGCTGTATAAAACGACGACCTTTTTCCCCCACGGACAACAGTATGGAGCCCATGGAAGCGGCCAGACCGGAACATACGGTCGAAACCGGACTTTTAATCTGCTTGATCGTATCGTAAATCGCAAAACCGGAAGTCACATAGCCACCGGGACTATTGATAATCAACTGTATCTCTTTATGGTTTTGAAGATCGAGGTACATCAGACGGTCGATTACGTGCTTGGCCGAATCGTCGTCTACCATGCCCCATAAAAACACTTTTCTTTCATCGAGCAATTTTTCTTGAATCGCTTCCTGTACTTTTCCTTTTTTAGAACTCATTTTCCGTTTTTTGTGGACAGCAAAAATACTGAATTTATCCGAAAATTCGATACGGACAGATTGAACTCATCCCTGGTTCATCCCTATATCAAGAAACTTTCGCGCCAAAACGTTTATCTTTACGAAAAACAGAACCACATGAAACATTTGATGACCATCTTGCTAGTATCCTTAGTACTTTTTGCAAGCTGTAAAACCGATAAGAAAACAGAAAACAATACTGCGGACAATAGTGAAAACGATACCGCTGAGACTATGGCGTCCCCCGATGAGGAAGCTACTGTGGTCGAAAAAATTGCCCAATCCAATGGTATGGATAATTGGGCAAATGTAGAGGAACTAAAGTTTACCTTCAACGTCGACCGTGAGGGCAGCCCGCATTTCGAGCGCTCTTGGATATGGGAACCAAAGACCAACAAGGTGACCGCTCAATCTGCCGAAGACACGCTGACATATAATCGGAATAATATCACCATCGACGGGGACAGCACCGTGTATAAGACCAATGGTAATTTTGTGAACGATAAGTATTGGCTACTGGCACCGCTCAATATTAAGTGGGATGCAGAAAATACTACCACGGAGCATACTATGGAATCGGAAGCTCCTATCAGCAAAAGACCCATGCAAAAACTGACCGTAACCTATAGCCAAGAAGGAGGATACACCCCCGGTGACGCCTATGATTTTTATTTCGGGGATGATTTTATCGTTCAAGAGTGGGTGTTCAGAAAAGGAAATCAAGAAGAACCATCCATGACTACGACTTGGGAGGACTACACCGAAAAAGGAGGACTTCAAATTGCCGAAATGCACCAAAATGAAGAGGGTAATTTTAAGCTTTATTTTACTGGAGTCGAAGTAATTACGGAATAACGTTCGAAATGCTGTCTCATATAAACACGTCCCGTTTCAAAATTAGTTGTTAGGCAGCGGCTTTTCTTCGCTGCAGAACAAATGCGGCCCCCAATATCAACAGGGCACAACATAAAAGTACCAAAAAACAGGTCACCAAAGAATAGCTATCGGCAATAAACCCCAAAATAGGCGGAGCACTTAAAAATCCGGCGTAGCCTGTACCCGCTATAAAGGAAACCCCTTGGGAAGAATCAATCCCTTTGACGTTGCCCCCGATTCGAAAGACCTCGGGTATCATCACGGAAAATCCGAGGCCGCTCAATGCAAAACCCATTATGGCCATATTAGTGGTCGTTGTCAATACCAGTCCGTAACCGGCCATGACGACCAATACCCCAATGCCGACCATTTTGATCGAACCAATTTTTGAGCTGATGCCATCACCTAGAAACCGACCTAAGGTCATCGTCACCTGAAAACCTAAAAATCCGGCGCCCCATAAAGCTTCCGGCGCCATACTGATTTCCTTGAGGTAGAGTCCGCTCCAATCGACGATGGCGCCCTCGCTTCCCATGGCAACAAAAGAAATCAAGCCCAATAACAATAGTGGCCTAAAAAGTTTGAGGCTAAAAGTATCCTTCTCAACGGGGGCGGCCACTACACCGATATATCTTCTAAAGAACATCAAATTCACTATGAACACCAAGGCAATGGCAATACCCATATGCAACAGGGGATTATCCAACGGACCGATCAAAAAGCTGCCCAGCCCTGCCAGCACCCCTCCAAGACTAAAAAAGCCATGCGAGGCGGACATGAATTTCTTTTTATCCTCTTTTTCCAGCTCCGTAACCAAGGTGTTCATAGAGATGTCGGTAAAGCCGTTGGAGGCTCCAAACAGAAAAAGGGCACCCATTAGCGCATAATAGCTCGGGGCCAACAAGGGCAGAAGTGCCGCAGTACAAATCAAGAGCACCCCATACCAAGTGGCCCTACCCACCCCCAGTTTATTGATTATCGTAGAAGCCATCGGAAACACCACAAAAACCCCTAGGGACAAGAAAAAAATGGCAATACCCAATTGCGACTTATCTATCGCCAGATTTTCCTTGACCGTGGGTATATAAATGGCCCACGTACCAAAAAGGATGTTCAAACTGGCGAAAACCCACGCAGGACCGAAATAACGGGGATTGGAAAGAATTAAGCGAAGTGATTTCATGGAAGTGCTGTATAAATGTACTATGACCGAAATCTAGACAAGTTATTCTACAGGTGCAAGTAAGACCCAAAAAAAGGCCGCCCTTACGGACGACCTTTGTTTGAACCTCATGCGAGGTCTTTATTTTAGCCCCTTGTAATTCGGTTAACCCTAAAGATTAACCACAATTCTTGATGAAAATCCATCTAGAAAAATCCCTTTCGTATAGATTACCTTGATAAATGACACGATCGCCCACGGCGTAGCGTGTATTTGGAGACCACGCGTCGGCACCGCTACAAGCATCGTCACCACCACCGTCACCACTGGGGTATACGGCATTGGTTCCCGCAATATCGCCGGAAGAAATTCTAGCTTGTCTTTGGGGATAGGTATTACCGTTCAAATCGGTAATGGTCGGTCGACCGTTCTTACTAAAGGTAAAGCTACCGTACATCATCGTTGAATTCAAATCTAACTGGCTAGTAATCAATGAAGCAGTGCTACTTTTGAAAAACTGATCTTTGGCATCGTCTTGAATGTTATCGAAATTGATGATAACATAATTGTCCCTATCCGAACGGTTTTGCTCATGAATATAGCCCAACGTATGGCCGATTTCGTGAATGATTACAACGGCTGTAGCACGGGTACCCAATCTGATAAAGCCCCTTGAACCGTTAGAGCCCAAAGTGGCAACTCCCGAGTTACTGTTCGAACCTGACGATGAAATGGTCACGTAGGTCGATTCATCGGTGCGTTCCTTAAAGCGGATATTGGTTTTGCTCGACCACTCGTCGAACGATTTTTGAAGCTCTGAGCGTACTTGTGAACTCAAGCCACTGATTCGATACACAATCGTATTATTGCTCCATTTTCGAACGCCTCCCGCAATGGCCAGACCTGTGGCATCATCGCTAGGTACGGGGTTATCATCGTATGCATCGGCCGAATCCGACAATTGGTCCTCGAACAATCGAACATCACTGCCGGCCAAACTGTAGGTGCCGTCATCTTCTAACTTGACCTGCACTTCAGTTCCCATGAAGTATTTGGTGATGAAATCGGAGTCTTGCGACGCTTCGTTTACAGAAATCTCGTCTACAGATTCTACAGAATCGGTTTCAATAGTGTCCTCTTTGTTACACGATATCAGATAGACCGTGCACACTAAAGCAATCATTACTAATCGGTACTTACGTAGGTGTTTCATTTTTTTCATTTTTAAAATTCATGAGTTATAGTTTTGGGGCCAAAACCTTAATACCTACGTTTGAAACAGGTTTTTAGACACCAAGTGTGGGATTTTTTCGACGAAATACACGTTTAAAAATGATAGATATCTAGACCATAGCGATTTAGGAAATAGCAGAAATACCGTTTTTTAATAATTGGCCAAAACGATACATATCTTCAAAGGAGCAATAAAAGGGCGCTGGTGCCAGTCGAATGACATTAGGCTCGCGCCAATCGGTAATGACGCCGTTTTTCATGAGGTAGTCGAACAAGGGTTTTCCTTGACCGTGTAGAAAAACCGAGAGTTGGCAACCCCTCTCTTCGGGGGTGATGATTTCAAAGGATGCATCGGTGGCCGCATCGATTTCCTGAAGGATGAACTGCAGGTACGCCACTATCTTTTTTCTTTTTGTAATAAGAGCCTCCATACCTGTTTCCTCGAACATCTCCAGAGATGCCAGATAGGGTGCCACGGATAAAATGGGAGCATTGCTCAATTGCCAGGCATCGGCGTTCGGCATGGGTTCGAATTCCGGTTTCATTAAAAAACGGGTATCCTTTTTAGTGCCCCACCAGCCCTCGAACCTAGGGATGTCCTTTCTATCTAAATAGGCTTTGTTGATAAATACACCGGAAGCGTTTCCGGGGCCACTGTTCATATATTTGTAACTACACCATGCGGCAAAATCAACGTCCCAGTCATGAAGTTGCAAAGCCACGTTGCCTACCCCATGGGCTAGGTCCCACCCAACACAAGCACCGACGGATTTGCCGGCTTTTGTGATTTTTTCCATATCGAACACTTGGCCGTTGTAATAATTGACGCCCCCGATCAAGACCATGGCCAGTTCGTCGCCTATTTCTTCAATTTTGGACAGCACATCTTCCGTTCGCCAAAAGTGTTCGCCCTCTCTTTTTTTAACTTCTACAATGGCGGTTTCGGGGTCGAGACCGTGAAACCGGACCTGACTTTGCAGCATGTACTGATCCGAAGGAAAGGCCTTCTCCTCACAAAGAATTTTAAACCTTTGGGGCGTAGGCCGATAGAACGACACCATAAGCAGGTGTAGGTTGACTGTCAAAGTGTTCATCACCGAAACCTCTTCCGCTTTGGCTCCCACCACCTTGGCCAAAGGGGCCGCTAGGCGTTCGTGGTAGTCCCACCAAGGTTTATCGCCATGAAAGTGACCTTCAACGGCGCGTTCCGCCCAGTCGGTCATCACCTCATCAATGTATTTTTGGGTGCGTTTGGGCTGCAGTCCGAGGGAATTGCCCGTGAAATAGATGACCTGCTTCCCGGCTACTTTTGGAAAATGGAATTCGTTGCGATACTTACGAAGCGGATCATCGGCATCGAGTTTTTGGGCGAAGGCCAAGGTATTCTCAAAATGCATAGCTGTGTTTTTTTCAAAAGTACGACTATCCATACATTTTTGTCCGCATGTTATCGAAATGCTTATCTGCCTAATCCAGTGCTTCCCATCAAAAATTTAAAGTACATTAGCTTTTGTAAAAATCTGGATTCATGCACTTTTTGTCCCCCGACCTCGAAAACTACATTCAAGACCATTCCCAAGAAGAGCCACAACTGCTTCAAGAGCTGACCCGTGAAACCCATTTGAAAGTCATCAGGCCGCGGATGCTCACGGGACATTTTCAAGGCAGGGTTTTGAGCATGCTCTCAAAAATCATTCGTCCGAAGAACATATTGGAAATCGGCACCTACACGGGGTATTCAGCGCTCTGTCTATGTGAAGGACTACAGATAGAGGGACAATTACATACCATAGACGTCAACGAAGAACTATACGAAATGCAGCGGGCCTATTTTGACAAGAGTGGATACGGGCATCAAATCGTACAACATACTGGCGATGCCACTACCGTTATCCCCAATTTGACCGAAACCTTCGATCTGGTTTTCATCGATGCCGAAAAAAAAGAATACCCTAAATACCTAGAATTGATTCTCGAAAAGACAACATCAGGCAGTATCATATTGTCCGATAACGTATTGTGGTCTGGTAAAGTAGTTGAACCCACAAGCACTGCGGATGCCACCACGAAAATACTTTTGGAGTACAATAAGAAGCTGAAGAACGATCCCAGATTTGAAACGGTATTGTTACCGATCAGGGATGGCTTAACCCTAACGCGGGTGAAATAAGCCGTACGTACAGCATGTAAAAAAACAATGCGGATAATACTCCGAATGCAGAACCTACGATAATATCTACCGGAAAATGCACACCGACGAAAATTCTACTGAAAGCGAATAACAACGGCCATATGTAAAAGAGCCAACACCATTTGAACCGGCGCCTTAAAAACAGTACAACCGCAGTGGTCACCGAGAAGGAACTGGACGAGTGCCCGGAAAAAAAGCTGTAGGTCGAAGGGGTTTTCAATATGCGGATCAGGGTATTGATATCTTCGGTATTGTTCGGGCGAAGTCTAGCTACCGCGTGCTTGGTCAGATCGGTTACGGTTCCCACGAACCAGATGGTCATCAGTATGGTCAGGATTACGAAAATCGCCTCCCTTTTAGGATACTTCCAAAAAACAATAATGATAAATAGGATAAAGAGGGGAATCCAAGTCGTGAAGCTGGTAACCGTTATCCAAAAATAATCGTATTGTTCGATGCCGAGATTGTTGAGATAGATAAACGTTTCCCTATCCCATTCCAGGATTTTTTCAAGCAAGACCTACTTTCTTTTGATGGTTCCGGTAACGTCGCTGACATTTTTCTTTACGTCATCGATCTGTTTCTTGATGTCGGTGCCGATGTTTTTGCTGACGTTGTTCTTGACGTCGTCGATGTCCTTTTTGATATCCTTGACAAAACTGGTATCGATACCCTGCTTATCGGCACTTTTTTGAATTTCTTGCTTGATATCTTCGGTGGCATCTTTCAATTGGCGCATACCCTTGCCCAATCCCCTGGCAATACCGGGGATTTTATCGGCGCCAAATACCATCACCACGATAAACATGATAAAGAATATCTCGGCCCCGCTGATAAAAAGAAAATATACTGCGAACATGCTGCAAAGATAATGAAGTTCTTATAATGCTTACGTAAAAAAGGGGCGAAGGTTCACTGAACGGCATCGCCCCAAACAAGACAATTTAGTCTTTATCGATATCGTCTTCCTTCATTTTATCAAAAGCGGATTGCTCCTCCTTTTTGGGCCATGAGTTATTGGTGACGTCGATATCCGCTGTCTCCGCCCTTGGGTCTACCACTACGCCCGTAAGCTCTTTTCCCGATGACACCACCACACTGACCTCGGTATCGTTCTTACGCCATATTTCGGCCGGATAGGTAATATCTTCCGTAGTACCATCGGCGTAAGTATATTCTACGATTAAAGGCATTGGCAAACCTCCCGGTTTATCATATGTGATCTGATAGAAATATTTGGGGTCTTTGACCTTGGCACGCTCATCGGCGGTCATATTGTCCATCATAAACTCTTTAAGGGTCTTCGAATTTTCGGAAGGTGACTTACCCTTAAGGTTCGGATCGGCATCATCGGCGCCCTCTTCGGCCATAAATACCAACGGAGGCAAATCGGCTTGGGTAATCTTTCTAGCGGCCATATACTCTTCCATCTGCTTGCTGGGTTTGTCGCTTACATAGAACTTTTTGATGTCCTTAACCCCGATATCAACGTAGTCGGTGGTATAGAACCACCCTCTCCAGAACCAATCCAGATCGACTGCCGAGGCGTCTTCCATAGTACGGAAAAAATCTTCGGGGGTCGGGTGTTTAAACTTCCATCGGTGCGAATAGGTCTTAAAGGCATGGTCGAAAAGTTCCCGGCCCATGACCGTCTCCCTCAGAATATTAAGTGCTGTAGCCGGTTTTCCGTACGCATTTGGGCCCAATTGGTATACGTTTTCAGGATTGGACATGATTGGGGAAATAAAATTCTGGTCCCCAGACATATAAGGAACGATTTTCGAGGGGTCGCCCCTTCGCGAAGGATATTTGTCATTAGGGGCAATGGCCTCTGGAAATGCTTCCCCGAACTCCTGTTCCGCCACATATTGCAGAAAGGTATCGAGCCCTTCGTCCATCCAGCCCCATTGGCGTTCGTCGGAATTTACGATCATTGGGAAGTAATTATGGCCGACCTCGTGAATAATCACACTGATCATACCGTATTTGACCCGGTCGGAATACGAACCGTCTTCATTCGGTCGCCCGTAATTCCAGCAAATCATAGGATATTCCATGCCCTGGTTCTTGGCGTGTACCGAAATTGCCTTATGATACGGATAATCAAAGGTATGTGCGGAATATGATTTCAAGGTATGTGCTACGGCTTTGGTAGAATACTCCTCCCAAAGCGGATTGCCCTCTTTCGGATACATGGAAACGGCCATCACATCGCGGTCGCCCATCTTGACCGCCTGCATGTCCCATATCCATTTACGCGAGCTAGCAAAGGCATAGTCCCGAACGTTCTCGGCCCTGAACTTCCAGGTCTTTTTCTTGTCAGAGAAGCCTTTCTCCGCCTTCTCAGCCTCTTTTTGGGTCACGATCAATACCGGCTTGTCATATGATTTTTTCGCCTTTTCATAGCGGGCCATCATTTCTTTTGAAAACACCGCTTCCCTATTCTGTAATTCCCCTGTCGCATCTAGCACATGGTCGGCGGGCACCGTAATGTTTACATCGTAGTCTCCAAAAGGAAGCGCGAACTCGCCGCTGCCCCAAAACTGATGGTTTTGCCATCCTTCGACATCGCTATATACGGCCATTCTCGGAAAAAATTGGGCGATGACGTAAGCGCGATTACCGTCTTTCGGAAAATACTCGAAGCCCGAACGCGCCCGATCCACGGTATGTTCCGGAATATTATAGTCCCACTTAATGGAAAACGACACCTGCTCCCCACTCTTCAAAGCCTCGGGAAGGTCGATGCGCATCATAGTCATATTTATGGTAAACGGTAAAGGTCTACCGTTGGCATCCTTAACAAAATCAACATTAAATCCACCATCAAAAGATTCTTTCAAATATTTTTTTGCGAAATCATCGGGACTTTCGGCCGGGGCCACGGCACCTCCATTACGAAGCGGGGCTTTTGAAGTCCTAGAACGCACATTTTGATCGAGCTGCACCCACAAGTATTCAAGTTCGTCGGGGGAATTGTTCGTATAGGTAATGGTCTCTTCCCCCATTATCTTGGCATTCTTGTCATCGAGCTCGATGTCCATTTTATAGTCCGCCTGCTGTTGGTAATACGCGGGACCGGGAGCACCTGATGCGGAGCGGTAACTGTTCGGCGTGCTGAACTCCTCATAAAGTTGTTTGAACTTGCCCTGATTGTAATGACCGGGCTCTTTTTCGCCCTGAGGTTGCTCTTGCGCCATAAGCGCGGTCGCAAAGAGAAAGAGCAGGGAAGCGAGGAATCGGGATAGTATTTTCATTTGGAAAAATAGTTTGATATGAATTCGTGAAAAATAGAGTTTTCTATGGATTTATTAATCCATTGTTACAAATTTAACATTTGTTTATTGGTATGAGGAGTTCACTTGGTAAGGGTAAACATTCCTTTTGTATTGGATTTTAGCAGCACAAAACTTTTCTTTCTTCCATCAATTTTAAAATGGACGATATTCTGTTGCTCGTCAAAAATATCGGTCAAAATTTCGTTTTCTATTTCAATGGATGTCGTCTTGGCCAAATCGACATCGGGCACCTCAATATAACAGATCATGACATCGACATCATATTTTTTACCTATAAAAGTATAGGGCAACATTTCTCCGTTGACCGCTACCGCAAATTTGGCGCGAAGATATTTTTCGATAAAGGCATGGGCTTCTTTCGATTCGTTTTTCGTGGCCAGTTCGGCCTTAAAATCGTAGCGCTCTTGCAACGCGTTTTCAAAATCGTCGATAAAGATTCGGGATGTGATTTGCAGGGCCGTATCCTTTTCCGAATACGTAACGTTGGTTACGCTCACGTAGAACTTATGGGCCACCGAAAAGGCCATTAATGGCAGTAGCACTATAAGAAACGTTTTTTTGAGGATGTTCATATGATTCGCAATTAACATTTTGGTGATACGGGATGCTCTTTAGCCCATTCGTCGGATTTCATTTAGCAATATCGCCGTCGCCGAAGCTACGTTCAGACTTTCCGCCGAGGCTTTGCCGTACTGGGGAATACTGATTTTTTGTGAAACCAAAGCTTGGACCTCCGGCGTTATTCCGTTGGACTCGTTGCCCACGACCAAAATTCCTTTTTCGGGCATTTTAGCGGTATACACATTTTCGCCCTCCATAAATGCCCCATAAACAGGAAGCTCCGCTTGTTTCAAAAAAGCCGGCAGATCGGTATATCCGACCTTAACCCGCGCAATCGACCCCATGGTGGCCTGAAGGGTCTTGGGGTTATAGCAATCGACCGTTTTTTCGGAGCAGACCACATATTCGATACCGAACCAATCGCATAATCGAATGATCGTGCCCAGGTTACCGGGATCACGAAGTGTATCGACCGCCAATAACCAACCGTCACTATCGGGCCGCTCTACTTTTGCAATTTCAAAAACACCAATAACGGTGTTAGGGTTCGCAAATCCGCTCATCTTGCGAAGTTGTTCTTCAGTGATCGTTTCGACCTCGCCTTCGTAATCGCTGACCACGGAGGCATCCGTTGTAAAAATACCGTGAACCTCAAAATGGGAAGATATCAATTCCCGTACCATTTTGATACCCTCTACGACAAACAGACCGTGTTGGTTACGAAATTTTTTTTGTTGCAAGCTTTTAACCAGTTTGATTTGATTGTTGGTTACCATCCGTAATTCGTTGGGTTAACATTCATCCTTTTTATGTAGGCCATACTTTTTCAGTGAACCGGGTTCCTTGATTTTGAAAAAGGGATAAAGTTCGTAAATTAGGCTACCGGTACAAAAATTATCCTTTTAAATGTAAATCCCCTACCCTTCCATCCGCTAGCCATTAATCTGTAAACCCCTTGATAAATTTGTGAGCATTCGTGTAATTCGTGTCCAAATCTCTCAAATAGTACATGATTTCAATGTATTTTTGGTGGCTATGGGCATATCGTTCCGTTTAACCAAAAACACCGCTAAAATAGGCCTAATATTTCTGGTCGTGGTGCTCAACGCCTGCGATACGTTAAAAAGGGTCGGTGAAAACCAGCTGCTGCTCAAAGAGAACGCAGTTTTCGTCGATAGCCTTGAAGTCAAAGACGCCGATGTGGAAAGTCTGATAGTTCAAGAGCCGAACCGCAAGCTATTGGGGTATCCGTTACGCCTGAACCTTTATAATCTGGCGAACCAAAATCCAGACTCCTCCTTCCAAAATTGGCTTCACCGGAAAAAGGGTAGAGAGCAGCGACTGGTCAATATACTTTCGAAAAAACAGGTCGAACGTTTGGGCGAATCTTTCTTGGTGAGCGGTATTCACGACTGGCTTAAAAAGACGGGTGAAGCACCCGTGATACTCGATACGGCCAAAACCCGACGTACGTTGCAACGCATAAAGGCCTATTATGACAGCAAAGGCTATTTCAACAATAACACCAGCTTTGACATCGATACGATACCCGAGAAACAAAGGGCCAAGGTGGACTATAAAATCGAACTGGGCGATCCGTTTATCGTCGATTCGGTGTCGCATCAAATTGCCTCAACGGCCATAGATTCTATCTACGCGGTCAACCGCGAAGGCTCGTTCGTGAAAAAGGGCGACCGCTTCGACCTTTCAAAATTCGGGGCGGAACGGGAACGCCTGAGTACGATATTCCGAAATACGGGTATCTATAATTTTCAGGAAAGCTCTATTTCCTACAATATTGCTACGGACACCACGAAACTGGCCGATGACCAAAAAATGGACATCGAACTCAATATAGAAAATTTTAAACGAAGAGGGGACAGTGCCATCACCTCGGCCGAATATAAAGTATACCGCTTCAACCGCATCAATATCTATACCGACTACCTCTTCGATGAGCGTGACCGTGAACAGAAGTTCGTGCGGTACGGTGACTACACCATTTTTTACAGAGACAAGCTAAGGTTCAACCAAAAGACGCTGGCCAACGCCGTCTTTTTTCAAAAAGATAGTGTATATCGCGATTTAGACCGAACCCGTACCTATCGCCAGATTACCAATCTCGGTGTCTTCAAATATCCGACTATCGCGCAGGTGGCCGACGACGAAAATGCGACCCTTGATACGAATATCTACTTGGCGACCAAACCGAGATATTCCCTTGGGATGTCTTTCGAACTCACCCGCTCTACCATTCAACAGGTGGGTCTGGCGCTCAACCCTTCGTTACGGGCGAGAAATCTATTCGGTGGTGCCGAAAATCTAAGTATTACCGGGCGAATGAGCATAGGCAATTCAAGCGACCGCAGCATTGCCGATAATCGGTTCTTCAATATCCAGGAATTCGGGGCGGATGCCAATTTGGATATCCCCAGTATTTGGTTTCCTTTTTTCGACACTAATACGATTATCCCGAGCTACACCCTTCCACACACCCGTATTTCAGTCGGAACCAGTTTTCAGAAAAATATCGGTCTTGACAAACAGGCCTTCAATACCATTTTAGGTTATAATTGGACGCCTTCCGACCATGTCAAGCATAACATCGAGCTGGTCAACCTGCAATTCGTGAGAAATGTGAACACGGAACGCTTTTTCAACGTATACGGAAATTCGTTCTCGCAACTCGAAGACATTGCTACCACCTATCAAGACGAACCGCTGTTGACTGATTTTTTCGAACCTCGGGTATCCGCTGAAAACCCAATGTTGATTATTCCGAATGGGGCCAATGGCTTTATCGATGCGGTGCTCGAGCGCGACATATCGACCTCGCCCGAAGATTTTGATGCCGTAGCCCGTATCGAGGAAAGAAGACAGCGCTTGACCGAAAACAACCTTATTTTTGCCAGTAACTATACCTTGAATTATACCAGCCGTACCGGACTGACAGACAATAGGTTCTATCAATTGCGTTTTCGTTTCGAAAGCGCTGGGAATTTGCTTTCAGGTATATCGGCCCTATTACCCTTTGATGAGAACGAAAGCGGTAATAACCTGATATTCAATGTACCTTACAGTCAATATCTGAAAACCGAAATCGATTACGTTAAATATTGGAGCGTTTCCCGTACCGATGTATTGGCCTTTCGTTCGTTTTTGGGCATAGCCGTACCCTACGGCAATTCAGACAACATCCCTTTCGTTCGTAGTTACTTTGCCGGAGGCGCCAACGACATTCGGGCCTGGTCACCGTATTCCTTAGGCCCGGGAAGAACCGACGCGCTCAATGACTTCAACGAGGCCAACCTAAAACTGAGCCTTAGTCTCGAATACAGATTTCCGATACTCGGCAATCTAAAGGGCGCACTTTTCGCCGATGCCGGTAATATCTGGAACGTTTTTGACAATGTCGAAGATCCAGAAGCCACGTTTACGGGATTTAACTCCCTAAAAGATATCGCCTTGGGCACCGGCTTCGGCCTGCGTTATGATTTTACCTATTTTGTGCTGCGCGCCGATGTAGGCTTTAAGACCTATAACCCCGCCAATGAAATTTCGGAAAGATGGTTCGCGGATTATAACCTTAAGAACGCCGTCTTACAAATCGGGATAAATTATCCGTTCTAGAAATCGGCGAAACCTCTCTCCCAAACAGAATCAGTGTGCCGAATCCATCCATTTAGGCATGCGCAATACCCGCAAACCTTTAAATGTCGCCCTTGTTTATAATTTTATTCGAACTTGAACTTCCGCTGGCCCCTGCAATTGCATTATTTTATTACTTTTGTGCCACTACATAACGCTACAAATACAAAAAAATATGTCGAATACGGCCCACAATATCAAACCTGGTGTCGCCACAGGTGACGAAGTACAAGCGATTTTCAAATATGCCAAGGAGAAAGGCTTCGCCTTGCCTGCAGTGAACGTAATCGGTTCCGATACCATTAACGGGGTTTTGGAGACCGCTGCCAGCTTGAACGCGCCGGTGATGATTCAATTCTCGAACGGTGGCGCGCAGTTCAATGCGGGAAAGGGCTTATCTAACGAGAATCAAAAAGCGGCCATACTCGGTGCCGTGGCAGGGGCGAAGCACGTGCATCAATTGGCGGAAGCCTATGGCGCCACCGTTATTCTGCACACCGACCACTGTGCAAAAAAATTATTGCCCTGGATCGACGGTATGCTAGCTGCAAGCGAAAAGCACTTTGAGGAAACCGGCAAATCATTGTTTAGTTCGCACATGATCGATCTATCCGAAGAACCTCTTGAAGAGAATATCGAAATCTGTAAAGGGTATCTAGCCCGAATGGCGAAAATGAACATGACCCTAGAGATCGAATTGGGCATTACAGGCGGTGAGGAAGACGGTGTCGACAATAGCGATGTCGACGATTCAAAACTCTATACCCAGCCCGAAGAGGTAGCCTATGCGTACGAAGAACTTTCAAAAGTGAGTCCTCGTTTTACGATAGCTGCCGCTTTTGGTAACGTTCACGGGGTCTACAAACCGGGTAACGTCAAATTGACCCCGAAAATCCTGAAAAATTCCCAAGACCACATATCCAAGAAATACGGGGTGGGGCACAACCACATCGATTTTGTGTTTCACGGCGGTTCAGGTTCTACCGTTGAAGAAATACGTGAAGGTATTAGCTACGGGGTGATTAAAATGAATATCGATACGGATCTGCAATACGCTTTTCTAGCCGGTGTTCGAGATTATATACAGGATAAAAAGGATTTTCTACAGACCCAAATCGGAAACCCGAATGGTGCCGATGAGCCCAATAAGAAATTTTACGATCCCAGAGTTTGGTTGCGCGAAGGCGAAAAGACCTTTATCGAGCGCTTGAAAAAAGCCTTTGAAGACTTGAACAACGTAAACACTCTTTAATCAATACCGCTTAAGACGGTTTACATCAAATAACCGCACTAACCCAAATATGGAAAACATGACGGCTTGGTTCAAAAGAAAGGAAAAGGGAATTCAAACGGCCACAGAAGAGAAAAAGGATACTCCGAAAGGCCTGTGGTACAAATCGCCTACCGGTAAAATCGTAGAATCGGAAGTGCTGGCCAAGAACCATTATGTCAGTCCCGAAGACGATTATCACGTACAAATAGGAAGTAAGCACTATTTCGAAATCCTTTTCGACGATAATAAGTTTAAGGAACTTGATGCCAAGTTGACCTCAAAAGACCCGCTAAAGTTCGAGGATACCAAAAAGTATTCCGACCGCTTAAAAGCGGCCCAGAAAAAAACGGGACTTAAGGATGCCGTGCGTACGGCCGTCGGCAAATCGTTAGGTAAAGATGTGGTCATCGCCTGTATGGACTTCAGCTTTATTGCAGGCTCCATGGGAAGCGTTGTCGGGGAAAAAATAGCTCGGGCCATCGACCATTCCATCAAGAAAAAGATTCCCTTTGTGATGATTTCAAAATCAGGTGGGGCGCGTATGATGGAAGCCGCGCTTTCTTTGATGCAATTGGCAAAGACATCGGCAAAATTGGCCCAATTGGCCGAAGCGAAAGTGCCGTATATCTCATTGTGCACCGACCCTACCACGGGGGGCACGACCGCATCATACGCGATGTTGGGGGATATTAATATTTCTGAGCCGGGCGCATTGATAGGTTTTGCCGGGCCCAGAGTTGTCAAAGAGGCTACGGGCAAAGAGCTTCCCGATGGCTTCCAAACGGCCGAATTCGTATTGGAACACGGTTTCTTGGATTTTATCGTGCACCGCAAAGATCTGAAGAAGAAAATCAACCTGTACATCGACCTTATCGAAAACAATCCTGTTCGAAACTAATCCGTTTCATTGAATCGCAAAAAACGGTCGCATCAATTTTTGTTAAATGTATAAAGTCTTACATCTCATATCCTTTTCATTTTCATTACTTCTTTTTTTAGGAAGTTGTTCGACGGATAAAGAGAAAATGACCGCGGAAAACGATGCCGGCTCCCTGCTTCAAGGAAGTAAACAAGTTACCCAAGTTGAAGTCACCGGAGATGAAAATGCGTACACCTTTAATGTAACTATTGAAAGTCCGGATACCGGCTGCGATCAATACGCCAATTGGTGGGAGATTGTCGATTTGGAGGGCAATCTGATCTACCGACGGATTTTGGACCATAGTCACGTAACCGAACAGCCCTTTACCCGTGCAGGAGAAAATATAGCATTATCAAAGGCCCAAGAGGTGTACGTTCGCCTTCACATGAACAATTCCGGCTACGCCGCCAACGCTCAAAAAGGCTCCGTTGCGAGCGGTTTTCAGGCCGCGGAACTGGACGTTGAATTCGCTAAAAATTTAACTGAGACCGAACCGCTGCCGGGTGCCTGTGCCTTTTAATTCCGCGTCGAGCTAGATTCCCCAAGATTTCCCCGGTAAAATAATAGCCTTCAAACACAGCGGCTTATAAAATAATCTTATATTTGCACGCTGGCCGAAAAGCGGTCGCATACATAAAAATCATTTAAAATAATATTGGCATGTATTTAACCAAGGAAGTAAAAGCCGACATCTTTAAGAAGCATGGCGGAAAAGCGGAGAACACAGGTTCTACCGAGGGGCAAGTCGCCCTTTTCACGCATCGTATCAACCATCTTACGGGGCATTTGAAGAACAATCGAAAAGATTTTAATACCGAGCGCTCACTGGTGCGATTGGTGGGTAAGAGAAGAAGTCTTCTCGACTACTTAAAGAAAAAAGATATTGTTCGCTATCGTGAACTTATCAAAGAACTGAACATCAGAAAGTAAGGCAGCATATTTTCTGCTCGAACAACGAAAGTAAGGGCTGAAATTTTTTCAGCCCTTACTGTTTTCATAATCTATTGTGTGTCGCCAAAAGACACACGGTTTTTCATTGGTCAACGCAACACAACAAACCGCTAACGGGCTATGATCGGTTATCGCTCGAAGGCAAAGACCATTGTTTAACAAAACCCGATTTGAAATCGGAAACAAAATCACATGTATGATTCCAAAAGTATTTAAAGAGGTCATTGACCTCGGTGACGGTAGGGAAATCTCTATCGAGACCGGAAAACTCGCAAAGCAGGCCCACGGGTCCGTTGTCGTGCAATCTGGTAAGTGTATGCTGTTGTGTACCGTTGTATCCAACTACGAACAAAAAGACCTTCCCTTTCTACCCTTGACGGTAGATTACCGTGAAAAATTTGCGGCCTCGGGCCGTTATCCCGGAGGATTCTTTAAAAGGGAAGCCCGACCCAGCGATGGCGAAGTATTGACCATGCGACTGGTAGATCGTGTATTGCGTCCGCTTTTTCCAAAGGATTATAGCGCTGAGACTCAGGTGATGATTCAATTGATGTCCCACGACGACGATGTGATGCCCGATGCTATGGCCGGATTGGCCGCTTCGGCAGCCATTCAACTTTCGGATTTTCCGTTTGAATGTGCCATATCTGAAGCGCGCGTCGGCCGCGTCAACGGTGAATTCATCATCAACCCGAGCCGCGCGCAATTAGATGAAAGCGATCTGGATATGATTATCGGAGCTTCCGCTGATTCCGTGATGATGGTAGAAGGTGAAATGGACGAGATTTCCGAAGAGGAAATGGTCGAGGCCATCAAATTTGCCCATGAGGCCATCAAAAAACAGATAGACGCGCAGTTAAGACTTGCCGAAGCCTTCGGAAGAAAGGAAGTACGCGAGTACGAGCAAGCGCCCGCTGACGAAGAACTGGCGAAACACATTCATGACCTAGCATACGATAAAGTGTATGCAGTTGCAAAAGCCGGTTCCGCCAAGCACGAACGTGGTGCTGCATTTGCTGAAATCAAAGAAGAAATAAAGGCCGGCTATTCTGAAGAAGAATTGGCCGAAAAAGGAGATTTGATATCCGAATATTACCGAAAAGCCGAAAAAGCCGCGGTTCGGGACTTGACCCTCAACGAAGGGCTACGTTTAGACGGTAGAAAAACCGACGAGATTCGCCCCATATGGTGCGAGGTCGACTATTTGCCTTCCACCCACGGTTCTTCCATTTTCACAAGAGGCGAAACCCAGGCCTTGGCCACCGTTACTTTAGGAACTTCTAGGGAAGCGAACAAAATCGATATGCCCTCTTACGAAGGCGAAGAAACGTTCTATTTACACTATAACTTCCCACCTTTCTGTACCGGTGAGGCACGACCCATTCGCGGCACATCGCGTAGGGAAGTAGGTCACGGTAACCTGGCGCAACGTGCTTTGAAGGGAATGATTCCTGCAGACTGCCCCTACACCGTACGGGTAGTTTCCGAAGTATTGGAAAGTAACGGATCATCTTCTATGGCTACCGTATGTTCGGGTACCATGGCGCTTATGGATGCCGGTGTACAATTGAAAAAACCGGTTTCAGGTATCGCTATGGGATTGATTTCCGATGGTGATTCTGGAAAATACGCCGTACTGTCCGACATTCTTGGTGATGAAGATCACTTGGGTGACATGGACTTCAAAGTGACCGGTACCGCTGACGGTATCACCGCTTGCCAGATGGATATCAAAGTAAAAGGACTTTCTTATGAAATCTTGGTCAAAGCCTTGAAGCAAGCACAAGCAGGTCGTTTGCACATCCTTGAAAAACTGACGGATACCATTGCGGCACCAAATGCCGATGTAAAAGCACATGCACCAAAAATGGTGACCACGGTAATCCCGAACGAATTTATCGGTGCCCTCATCGGCCCTGGCGGAAAAGTGATTCAGGAAATGCAGAAAGAGACCAACACCACCATCGTAATTAACGAAGACCCCGTTACCGAAGAAGGTATCGTAGAGATACTAGGAACCGATCAAGACGGTATCGATACGGTGTTGGCCAGAATCGAAGCCTTGATGTTCAAGCCTAAAGAAGGTAGCGTTTACGAGGTCAAAGTCATCAAGATGCTCGATTTCGGCGCCGTAGTCGAATATACAGACGCACCTGGAAACGAGATTCTTTTGCACGTATCCGAGATTGCTTGGGAACGTACCGAAAACGTATCCGACGTGTTGAGCATGGGCGATATATTCGATGTCAAGTACATGGGCATCGACAAACGCACCCGAAAAGACAGGGTATCGCGCAAGGTACTGATGGACAAACCGGAAGGCTATACCGAGCGCCCGCCCCGCAACAACGACCGCGGTCGAAGTGGTGGCAGGGACGACCGCCGTGGTGGAAGCCGCGACAGTCGCGATCGCAAGCCGCCGAGACGTGATTAAAACCTATAAATTTGCTTTATTAAAACCTCATTTTTGAAAATTGAGGTTTTTTTTGGTTTGATACGCAACCTTTTATTCTTTTTGAAGACTACTTATTAAATCTTAACCTCAAACTGAACTTATGGCACACCCTATATTAATCCGTTCAATACTTATAATTTGTGTTACCGCAGCAAGCTTCTCATGCTCAAAAGAAAACAATGAAGAAGTGCTGAACACAGAAGAAAAACAGATAATAATATCTACGGATGAAACACCTGAAAGTCCGACCACGACCGGCGAAAAAAAGGAAGTACGTTACGAACTCTCTGGAGATTTTACCGGAAAATTGGATATTATGTTTCTCTCCTCCAAAGATTTTACCCCACCCGACCAAAGTCTAGGGGCCAAAATTCCTTGGGAAACAAGTTACTCCATTCCGGAGAACACCTATGCGATAGGTGGCTTTGCCAATGGTTTTTACGGCGACGCCAAAAGCGGCGAAAGTGCATCCTTAAAAATGTATTATGACGGACGGCTTATTGAGACCGTAATTAGAACCGCGGATCATGAAGGGATCACCCTTCCTTTAGAAAGCTATCATTTAGAGTACGATAAACCAAACAAAACAATATCAAAAGCGAATATCGATCGAGAAATCCAATACAATTTATTAGGTGACTTTTCGGGTACCATCATGATTATCTATAAGGAGGCCGATGGTAGTAGAACGAATAGGGAAATTTCAAAACTACCTTGGTCGCATACTTTTAAAACAACAGAGAAATCTACCAGGGTCAGTATCTTTGGTCTAGCATATGGCGGTATTGAGGGTGAGACCCTAAGTTATGAAGTTTCAGTAGACGGTAAAATATTGATCGGTGAAATTGCGACGGCGGACGAAGAGGGCGGAATTTCACTTTATCCTGAAAGATCCATAGATTTCGATTAATCGTTTTGATATCGATTCCAATGAAATTGAAGACCCATTCTAGCAAAGACCCGTACTAGTTGAACGTAGAACAACTTATACAAAAGTGCATTAAAAAAGACCGCAGGGCACAGGAAACGCTTTACAACACCTATAAAAAAAAGCTGTTTCCGGTATGTCTCAAATACTGTCGTTCCCATAGCGAAGCGGAAGATCATCTGCACGATGTCTTTATCGAAATCTTTGACCAAATCTCAAAGTACAAGGGAAAGGGCTCGTTTGAAGGGTGGATGAAACGTATCGCCATCAATACCGCCATCGACAAGTACAAGAAAAACAAAACCTTCGGGCTAGAACCGGAAAAGGTAGCCAACCTTCGGGAAGATACGACCCTTGAAGAAAGTGACCTGCCACCTACGTGGGAAGAACTCATCGCCTTGATCCAAGAACTGCCCGACCGGTACAGGATCGTTTTCAGCCTTTACGAACTGGATGATTTTTCACATAAGGATATTGCATCAGCCTTAAAAATTTCCGAAAACACATCAAAATCAAATCTACATCGGGCAAAAGCTATTCTAAAGGATAAAATATCCGGAGACAAAAAGAAAAGGGCCAATATTAAATCGGACAGCCATGGAACATAAAAAAGACCTAGGAAAGCTTTTTAAAGAACGCTTGGCCGATACCGAGACAGCGCCTGAAAAATCGCTATGGCCGGATATCGAAAAAACGCTAGATCGTAAAAGAAAAAAGCGATTTTACGGCATTTGGCTATCCTCGTTATTGGAGGTTTTCCTAGCTGGACTGATACTTATACTATTCTTTACGGAAGAACCGGTACAAAAAACTGAGAATAATGCTTTGCAGCCTGTCATCGAAAACACGGATGCTAACTTGAATTTAAAAAAAGTGGAAAGTACTCACCAAAATAGCGATTTGAAAACTGATACCGATTCGACACTAGATACAGTCGACGTGGGAGCCAAAAAGAAGAGTCTGTCAACTAAACTCAAAAGACCAAAAAAAAATAGAGCGGTACTTAAAACAAGCGGTGATGAGCGTCAAAAATCTAAGGATAGTACGGTACCTATAGAATTGTTAGAAACCTTAGTGAGAGATGGAACGGAAAATAGTGCAGAAAATACAGAAATTACAAGAACAGAGGGTGGCATTGAGAATGTCGTAATCAACCGCGATGAAAGCAAAATAGAGAATACGAGAACCGCTAATGAAATTCCGGATAGCCAAACTACCAGCGACATCAGTGAAAAAAATCAGACCGACATCCAAACAAAGGCTGAAAATATCCTTGAGCAATCGCCGTGGATGGGCAATTCCGAAAGTTCAAATACTGCCGAACCTGATTTGAATGCAGGTTCCAATACCTTAGACTATCAAGATTCCCGTAAGACCGATAGCACCTTGAAGAATCTCCGAAAAAAAACCGATTCCAAAAAAAGAGAATCTTACGTAAAGGACCCACGTAAAAATCCGTCTTCCCAGATAGCGAATTCAGATGGTACCAAAAAAGGGCCTAAAGAGCTTATAGGTATAAACGCACAGAGGCCAAAGC
>JBATUY010000340.1:0-10906 GCA_049671465.1 Pricia sp.
CTTTTCCTACGGCGAAGAAGGCCTTTCGATACCCTTCTAGTTGCTTTATCTGTTTTTGCAGTTCGCGATGGTTGTTCGATACATTTTCGCCAAGCGCGCTAATGGCGGCAATAATTTCGTTCTTTACTATTAAATTTTTCTCGTAAGTTTCTTCAAGTACTTTGTAGTACTCTTGCCTGCGCTGATGCAACACTTTTGTCGCATTGCTGAAGCGTTCCCAAATTTCTTCGCGGTTGGCTTGGCTAACAGGACCTATATCTTCTTTCCAGATTTTATGCAGGGCCTGAAGTTCACGAAAGACCCGGTTCAGGTCCGGCTCCTGTGCCAAAGCTTCGGCACGCTGCACCAATTTCTCTTTTTCTTCAAGATTGCGCTTGAAATCAAGGTCACGCATCTCTCGGTTAAGATGCAGAAAATCGTAGAATATTTCGGTATGGTGACGATACGTACTCCACACTGTGTTGTAACTGTCGCGGGGTATCGGCCCGGCGTTGCGCCACTTTTCTTGTAGGTCTTTGAAAGCTTTGTAGGTCGTGCCCATATCTTCCTCTACGCTGGTCAGTCCTTTTAATTCTTCTATGATTTCTAGCCGTACCGCGAGGTTTTCCTTAAGGTTTTTTTCGAGTCCTTTGTAATATTGATGGCGTTTTTCGCGGTAGTCTTTATAAACCTCGTTGAACTGGGTTTTGGTATTGGAGTTGTATCTGAAATCGATTTCATTACCGCCATCGGCTATGAATTTTTCTTTCTTGCCTTCTAAAAAATCGTCAAATTTTTGGTCGAACTCGTTTTTGATACCATCGACATGCTTTTTGATGGACTGCACCTTTTCATTTCGCACCAGTTTGCGCAGCTCCCCGACCAAATCTTCCATCGACATAGATTCATAATCCAATAGTGGAATGGTGTGGCGGCGCTCGTTATCGGTATCCTCGGCATCTTCGGCGTTTTCGTTGTCAAGAATATCGTCGTCTTCTTCGGAAGTTTTGCCTTTTTGCGATTGGTTTTGTGATTGGTTGTTTTGTGGCGGTTCTTCTTTTGATTCTTTAGGCTGTGGTGCCGTGTTATCTGTTGATCGCTTTGCGATGGCTTCGCTCGCCTGTATATCTTTGTGTTTGATTTGTTCCTTGGATGTATCACTAGGGCGCGCATCGGTATCAGGGCCGGATGCCGCTGCCAGCTCATTTTTTTCTTCGGGGTCAGCGGAACGTAGTTTGGTTTCCATAGCCTCTTCAGTTTCGCTGCCGGTAGGAGACAATTCATTTTTACCGGATGTGGATGGCTCTTCCCGTAGTTCCTTTTCTTTTTCTTCGCCCATGATACTCGTAATTGGTTGAATACATTTAAAAGTTCAAGGTACTAACAACGGCGGTAACGGCAAAGCGGATGATAGACTTCTTTAGATTCAAAGACCTCCATCCTGAATGGGTTTGTGCGTTTTATCGGTCGGGTCGAATACCTGCGTACCGGTGAAGCCTCTTGCCATATTAGCGTTGCCAAATCTCCCAAGCCCGATCTGCCTGAAGCTGTAGCATACGGTGTCCGTTAGCGATAGCGGCGCCCCGCTGTTCGCCTTCCTTCAAGAAAGCTGTCTTATGGGGATTGTAGATCAAATCGAACAGCAAGTGTTTTTCGGTCAAGTGGGCATAGGCTATATCCGCTTTTTCATCGACGTTCGGATGTGTGCCCAAAGGCGTACAATTCACAATGATAGAATGGTTTTCCAATACCGATCGATCGATATCACTGTATCCGATTTGAGCCGCATCGGGATTTCTGGAAACAAAGCGTACAGCAATACCCAACTGGCCGAGAACAAAAGCAATGGCCTTCGAGGCGCCGCCGGTTCCTAAAATCAGGGCTTGGGTATGGTGCGGTTTTAAGAAAGGTTCGATGGATTTTTGAAAGCCATAGGCATCCGTATTATACCCGATAAGACGATTTTCGATGAATTTGATGGTATTTACCGCCCCGATTTCCCTGGCTTGGGCATCTAAATCATCCAGGTACGATAGTACATCCTGTTTGTAGGGGATGGTAACGTTCAATCCCTTTACATCCGGATTGGTTTTTATGAGATTTGGAAACTCCTCGATATGCTGCAAATCGAAATTTTCATAAGAATATCCGTCCAATTCCAAAGCTGAGAACTTATCCGTAAAATATCCTTTGGAAAAGGAATAGGAAATATTCTTGCCCACCAATCCGAACCTGTGCTTGTCCATTTCAAAAAATTCAGGGGTTTGTATTTGTGCGCTACCGGGTCGTAATCGCAGCTTCTTTTCTATGCTTCCCGTACCAATCCAATCCTAATAAAATAAAAATACCGAGCGCAATGAAAAGCAGCGCCCACCAATTTTCGCCCAAGGTAAAATCAGGAATATAGCGTTCGTAATTGGCGATAATCTTTTTCCCGTTCGAATCGATAAGGCTGTTACCGGCGGCATCGGTCTGATATATGGTTCTTTTCCAAGGCCAGACTACGCCTAAGGATCCCGTTATAAAGCCTATAATCACGGCGGTCGTGATGTGTTTGTAGTGTTTCAGGACGTAGCTCAGCAAATGCGACAAACTGACTAGCCCGGTGGCCGACCCCGCGGTAAACACCGCCAATATGCGAAGCGTGTTCAAGCGGGCCTGATTTCGGACAAAGCTGAAATCTCCGCGTAGCATTTCAGCAAACGTATCATAGAGGGCATTGACGGAATCGACCAATAGCAGCACGTAATTGCCCAATAAAATTAAGATAAAGGAACCGGAAAGACCGGGTAGGGTCATGCCCGAAACGCTGATAATGCCACATAGAAAAATGAAAAATAGATTGTCGTTCTCCTTTGCGGGACTTAAAAAACTTATGGATATGCCCACCAAAAGCCCTATGATTCCCGCAATGACCGTTTTTCGGCTCCAGTGCTCAAAATCTTTGCCGATGTAGTAAATCGATCCCAATACCATACCGAAAAAAGCGGCCCATACGAAAAGCTCTTTTTTGACCAAGAAATAGTCGAGCACCTGAGACACGCTGAAATAGCTGACCAACATGCCAAATAGCAAGAGGCATAGAAAAGTACCGTTGATATAGGCGAAAAAACTCTTGAACCTACCGCCGATCAATAGCTTGAAGGCTTTTCGATTTACCTTTCGCAATGAATAGATAAACTCTTCGTAGAATCCCCCGACAAAGGCTACGATACCACCGGATACCCCTGGCACTTTATTGGCCGCACCCATGCAGAGGCCTTTGATGACCAAAAAGAATTTGTCGCTAAAGGATCTGGTATTGTACATGAAGAATCACCTATTTTTTCGAGGCAGTGCGCTCAAGGATAAAAATAAGTGAAAAACCGATGATAGCGGCTATGATGGCATACATTAGTTGATTATCACCGGCGAAGGCAAAGGGGGAAATATTTTCATCGATAATGATTTCCTTTTCACCGATGCTGCGCGTTTCAAGCACTCGTTTCCAAGGCCATATTTTATTGAGCGACCCCATGATAAAACCGGTGAGTATCGCCAGTGTGATATTTTTAAAGTTATTGAACATCCATTTGAGCAATTTGGCAAAACTGAGCAGTCCGAATATCGCTCCCGCGCCTACAACGGCGATCATGGTGATATTGCGTTCGTGTACCGCATCGAGAATGCTCTTGTACGAACCGAGGAGAACCAGTATAAAGGCACCTGAAATTCCCGGTAATATCATGGCACAAACGGCCAAGGCCCCGGAAAAAAAGAGGTAGGGCAGGCTATCGCTGTTGCCCGAAGGTGGAAGCGTGGTGATGTAGAAGGCGACCACCGCCCCTAAAATCAACCCTATCACAGCGGCGGCATTCCAATTTTCGATTTCCTTTCCGACAAAAAAAACGCTGGCCGCCACTAGTCCGAAGAAGAAAGACCACAATAGTATAGGTTCGTTTTCTAAAAGCCAGCTAACCAACGTGGCCAATGAAAATAGACTGATGAAAATACCTAGAAAAAGCGCTAGCAAAAAATTGCCGTTCAACCGGGTCCATGCCGTTCTGAAACCGTCCTTTTTCCAAGTCTTGAAAAGCGAGAGGTCTACGTTATTTATCGAAGTAATCAATTCTTCGTAGATACCGGAAATAAACGCAATGGTACCGCCCGATACGCCCGGTACGACATCGGCCGCGCCCATGGCCATACCTTTGAGTGTAATAAAAAAGTATTGTAGCAAGTTTCTATTTTCCATGCAAGTCATTTCAAAGGCCACAAAAATAGGATATTAATTCGGACTTGAATGGGAAAAGGATCGGGCCGAAGCAGTGGGCAGGCCGTCAATAATTCTTTAGCGCAAACTCCGCTCTACTTTTGAAACGATATTTCGCACCCAATCGGTATCGACGTATTGCGGAAATTGTTTGGAAAACAGCTCGAATTTTGTAAAATCGAGCTTTAGGGCGTCGATCAAACTGATTCGCGCATTGATCATGTCGTTCATTTCGAGTTGTAAACCCGCTGTTTTGTATTTTATCTCAGCGCTCTCGGGGTAAAATTCCTGCCCTTGCGATAGAATATGCACCGCACCGGCGATATCTTGGTTACGGAAGGCTACATCGGCCCATCCCAACCAGGTACGCAGTTCGTAGTTGCCCAGCTCAATGGACTGTTTGTAGGCGAAGTCCGCCTGATCGAACTTTTCGAGAGCGCTGTTGATTTGGGCGCACTTCTTCCAGTAGTACGGATTCTCCCCGTCGATGTTCAGCGCCTTGTTGATATAATATAAAGCTTTCTCGTAATTTTTTTTCCTAAAATAGAAATCTGTTATGGCGAGCCAGCCCTTATCCAACAACGGGTCTTCGTGCACCGTATGATAATAGTAATATTTCGCCATATCGTCATTCTCGAGCTGCTCGTGGCACCTGCCGATACGAAGATAGGCGTGCGAAGTGGGATCTTCCATTTGGATCGTGGCCTCATAGTTTTCGATGGCCTCGTTATATTTGCCCATCCTTTCCAAAACCTTGCCCTTCTCGAAATAGGCACCTATAAACGTGTCGTCGGAGATAATGGCAAAATCGAAGGCCGTCAGGGCTTCCGGATACATTTCCTTTGAAAAATACTGTTTGCCCAATTGATGCCAGGCCACGTCGCAGTAGGGATTCCGGTCTAAATAATCGTTCAAATAGTGGATGGCACCATCAAAATCCTCTAAAAATTCAAAACAATAGATCACATTGTACAGCGATGAGTAGTCGTGCTCGTCAAACGCGACACAGCGCATAAAACTCTCCTTGGCGAGCTTAAAATCATCCATAAAAAGATATTCCATACCCAATAGGGAATAGATGTCAAAACTATTTTCGGATAGGCTGAGTGCTTCGTTCAGCAGTGCGACCGCCGCTTCGTGATTGTCTTTTTTGGAGAAAATGTTCGCTCGCTGGATGAAAATTTCTTCGTTGGTGCTGTCCACAACTTGCAGGGCATCCAAATAATTTTCAGCGAGGTCTAAATGGTTTTCAAAAACGAGAACCTCTACTTCCAAAAGTTTTAACTCTACGGAAGCGGGATGCTGTTGTAGCCCGATCTTTATGGCCTTTTTGGCCAAGGCAATCTTGCCGTTGTTGAGATAGTGGTGAATGATATCCTCAAAGTCCTCCGCATCGAAGAAATAGACATCGTCGGTCTTGAGCATCGATTCGAACTTATCGATGGGCTGGTTTGGTTTTTCGTTGGATGCTTGCGCCATAGAACGGTTTTGGTTAAAGAATCGCCTGATGCAACCTGTAGGGTGCGTTCTAACTATGGATTTAAAAGTAGCCTTTTGCCACCCTCGTTTTGTCCGGCTTAGAGCTATATTATTAACAAATTAGTTAACAAGTTATTGCTCATACTGCGTTAAAACTTCAAGAATCATGCCGCAGCCTTTCTCTATTTCGGCAATAGATATGGTAAGTGGGGGCGATATTCGTACCGCTTTGGGTTCGAATAAGAGCCAGAAAAGAATAAGGCCTTTTTCGGCGCAAGCCAGCACTAAATGATTGGCAACTTCGGAGTTTTTCATGATCAGGGCCAACATTAAGCCATTTCCCCGAATTTCTTCAATGAGCCGATGTTTTAATAATTTTCGAAAAACGATTTCCTTGTATAGGGTCTGTGCGATGAGGTCGGTTTCGGTGATTTCTTGAAGGGTTGCCAAACAGGCCGAGGCGATTACCGGATTACCGCCGAACGTGGTAATGTGCCCTAATTTCGGACTATTTTGTAGCGTAGCCATCATCTCACGCGATGCCGTGAAGGCACCCACTGGGAGTCCCGATGCCATACCCTTGCCCATGACCAGGATATCGGGTGTACAATCGTAATGTTCAAAGGCAAAAAGTTTACCGGTTCTACCAAATCCCGGTTGAATTTCATCCAGAATCAGTAAAGCACCGGTTTCATCGCAGCGTTGGCGGACTTTTTTAAGGTATCCGTTTTTCGGTACGATAAAACCTGCCCCGCCCTGTATGGTCTCCAAAATGACCCCGGCGGTCTTTTCCGTGATTTTTCGGAGGTCTTGTTCGTTGTTAAAGCGGATAAACGAAACGTCGGGAACCAAGGGCCGAAACGCTGCCTTTCGCTCTTCGAAGCCCATCAGGCTCAAGCTGCCCATAGTATTTCCATGGTAAGCATGGTGCGCTGCAATCAACTGGCTTCTTCCGGTCGTCCGTCTGGCCAGTTTGATGGCACCTTCAATGGCTTCAGTTCCGGAATTTACCAAATACGTACTTTCTAATGGGTCGGGCAGGAGGGAAGCTAGCAATCTTGTGTAGTCTACCGCAGGTTGTTGCACATATTCTCCGTAGACCATGACGTGCATGTAAGCGGCAGCTTGTTCTTGAACGGCTTTTACGATTCTGGGGTGACAATGGCCCAAGCTGCAGGCCGACACTCCCGCTACGAAGTCGAGATGGGCCTTTCCTTCGATATCGTAGATGTAGCTGCCCTTGGCATGCGAAATTTCCAGTGCCAGCGGATGTGGTGTGGTCTGTGCCTGATATTTTAGGAAATCGCTTTTCACGGGCTTATTCTTTATATTCCCTTTTTGTTATTCGCTCGAAGTAGCGGTAGTCAGCTTCTTGAGCTTTGGTCGCTCACCCGGTTTAGGTTTCGGATTGAGCATTTGCTCGTCGCTACGCTCACTTGGTGGTTTGGGCTTTTTGCCCGAAGAAGTCGGTATGAGCACCGGTATTCTATTGATCGGGTCTCCCGCATTCAGCCGACGTTCCTCTTCCTCCGCATCGATATCAATGGGATTGTCGATACCGCGGATAACCGGAAGCACAAGGTTGTTATCGTCTTCGTCGAAAATATCGTCCTTGGTCAAGATACGCTCCTCGCCCCGCCATACAAAGCCTTTGAGCTTTCTACTTTCGGGCGGAAGATCTTTTTCGGGAAAAATATCGCCTTCGGGATTAGTGTAAAAAGTAAGGTTTTCCACATCATTGTTCGCCATGGTAATCCTGATTTTACTGCAGGTTGTTTTGTTGATGCCCAGCAAGGCGTCATCGTCATTGTACATGTAATAAATGACTTCCGTATTCTGGACCAGATCAATGATTTTCAATTCATTGTCAATGAATTTCCCAAATAAATTGATTCCCTTGGCTTGATTGTAGCCCGTCATACTGATACTGTCCAATGAGATAACAAAGGCATTTTCGATGACTTTCAACGAATCGAGCTTTTCCGTTTTTTTATTGGATAACAGATGAATGCTGTCCCCCGTCATCTGATTATCGGCGTTCCAGATTACCGGATTTTTGATGAGTTGTGTTATACCCGTTTTCTCTCGCGAATGGATAGAATCACATTTACCACTGAGGTCGGTCTTATAAAACTTGGCATTCCGAAAGGCACGCAATATGCGATCCTCCGGCTTGCCGGTCATCATGAGCGTGTCGCCGTGCATGTAAAGGGAATCTTGTTCGACCAAACTTATGGAAACCGCTTTTTTTGTCGCGAAAACGGAATCCTTGGCCTTAAAGACTTCGGCGTAATGGGCGCGAATTAAGCCCTTGTTCACCGTATCGGTCACTGTGATATTGTTCGTTGCCGAAGCAAATTCTGTGGCTTTGTCGAAATAAACGCTATCGCCTTCTATGATACGGTTGTTATAGTCGATTCGAGTGTTCTTTATGCCGTAGCCACTCTCGATTTTAGTATCATAAAAACCGCGTTCAAAATAAAACTTATAGGTATCGCCCGTAATCGTTGATGGCCCGTACATATAAGCATTCTTCGAAGTCTCGTAATAATCGAGCCGCTCGGAATCCACAATATAATCGGGATTGTCGATGTGAACACTGTCCAAAAACCTGATTTTCTTTAATTCCATAAAATAACGCCCGATTCGACTCGTAAGTGTGTTGGCGGAATCTACGATGATACCTGAATCATTGTAATATGATTCTTGTTTTTCCCGGTCAAAATAGAGGGTATCGGTACGAAGTGTGGTCTTGTTACTGTTTAAAACTACGGTATCAAAAGCTTTAGCAAGCTTGATGTTGCCATCGTAATTAATTTTTCCGCTGGTCATCTCGACCGAATCGCCTTGTTGCAGACGTACATTGCCCAAAGCCCTGATGCGTTTCTCTTGTTGATAATAAATGGCAATATCACACCATAGATCCGCGCCCTCATGTTCAAATTGTACCTGTCGGTCATCTTTGCTAAAAATTGACGCCCCCGGAAACCTCGCCTCGTCCTTGGTGAAATTGGCACCGTGTACGATGTTAATCGGCTTGGTTTCGGTGGTATCGTTTTGGCTTGTTGCCGCCTCTTGTCCGAAACATACCGTGGTAAATAAAAAAAGTAAAAGAAAAGATTTTAAGTGTTGCAACGCCACTGAATTTTCCCCAAAAATAAGTCTTTTTTACAGTACCAATAAAGGATTGGGATAGAATTAGGAGGAGACCCCAGTGTGTTTTATAAATTACGTCTTAGTAGATTTACTTCTACTGAGCTGTATACCCACCATCAACTAAATAATAAGACCCCGTAACAAAACTTGCCTCTTCGCTACATAACCATACCACCAAATTGGCTACCTCTTCCGGTTTTCCCAATCGGCCTATAGGATGTGCCTGCACCAACTGTTTTTTCTGTTCATCGTCTAGCTGGTTTAAAAGCGGTGTTTCGATATAGCCCGGTCCGACGGAATTGACCCGTACTCCCTTTTGGGAGTATTCCAAAGCGGTAGTTTTGGTGAGACCGACCACCCCGTGTTTGGCGGCAACATAAGCCGCGGAATGTGGCGTTCCCACACTCCCCAAAATCGATGCCATGTTGACGATAGCGCCACCGTTTTTCAAAATTTCCGGAAGCTGAAAATGCATCCCGTAAAAAACGCCGTTAAGGTTGATATCGATTACCTTTTTGAAGTTATCTAACGGATATTCCGAGGTAACGGCCTGCTCGCCGCCTATGCCTGCGTTATTGATGGCAAAATGGAGTTTACCGAACTTTTCTATCGTTTTGTTGACCAGGTTTTCGCAATCATCCGGCTTACTGCTGTCGCACTTTATAAAAAAGGCATCGCCGTCATTTTCGTTCAATGCTGCGGCTACTTTTATTCCTCTCTCTTCATCGATGTCCGATACCACGACCTTTACACCCTTTTTTGCAAACTTCTCAGCGATGGCCTTGCCTAGTCCTGATGCGCCGCCCGTTACTATGGCTACTTTGTCTTTCATGATTCCCAATTTTTAATATGAGCTTAAAAATACTGTGTCAAAAGTAAATCTGGGAATGCAATCGCCACGATGTTTGATGCGATGTATCGTATGTCACCGATGAATAGTCTGCGTACGATCGGGGCCGACCGATACGATTTTGATCGGGGTTTCAAGTTCTTTTTCCAAAAAGTCTATGTAGGCGTTGAGAGTGTCCGGCAGCTGCTCGGCCTTTGTCATTTGGGTAAGGTCTTTTTGCCAGCCTTTCATTTCGGTGTAGATGGGGGTTAGGTTTTCGGGTTCGATATTATAGGGCAGATGCATTATTTTGTCGCCTTTGTAGTTGTAGGCGGTACAGACTTTTACTTTTTTGAATCCGCTCAACACATCCGCTTTCATCATCATCAGCTCGGTAACGCCATTGATTTGTACGGCATATTTTAGAGCGACCAAATCTAGCCAGCCACAACGTCTGGGACGACCGGTGGTTGCACCAAATTCATTGCCGACACGGCCCATGGTCTCCCCATCTTGATCAAAGAGTTCGGTAGGGAAGGGGCCACTGCCCACACGGGTCGTATAGGCCTTAAAGATGCCTTTCACGTCACCGATTTGATTCGGTGCCACACCTAGACCTGTACAGGCGCCGGCTGCGGTAGTATTACTGGAGGTGACATAAGGGTAGGTTCCAAAATCAATATCCAAAAGGGAACCTTGCGCACCTTCCGCTAAGATTTTCTTGCCTTTTTTCTGCGCTTGGTATAAATATTCCTCACTATCGATAAAGGTCAACGCCCTTAACGTTTCTATAGACTTGAAGAAATCCGTTTCCAGTTCGGCAAGATTGTACTGAATCTGAACGTCGTAAAAACCGATCATGGCTTCGTGCTTGTTGGCCAGGGCCCGGTATTTTTCTTTCCAATCATCTAGTTCCAAATCACCGATGCGCATCCCGTTTCGACCGGTCTTATCCATATAGGTAGGCCCGATTCCTTTGAGGGTAGAGCCGATTTTTGCCTTTCCTTTTGAGGTTTCCGATGCGGCATCCAATAAACGATGTGTGGGTAAGATAAGGTGCGCCTTTCGCGAAATGAGCAGTTTTGATTTGATGTCAAGGTCGAACTTCTTGAGGGCATCGAGTTCTTTTTTGAAGATGACCGGATCGATGACCACGCCATTGCCGACGATATTTATCGCATTCTTGTGGAAGATACCCGAAGGTATAGTAT
>JBATUY010000341.1:0-5551 GCA_049671465.1 Pricia sp.
CCGTACCACTTTCTCGGCGTTCGAGCCCACGAATATTTCCTTAAGGCCTTCACTTCCTTGAGAGCCCATAACCACCATATCGGCATCGTGTTTATCCGCAATTTCGTTCAACTCGCTGAACACTTTGTAATGTTTGATGATCGGTGTTACCTCCACCTCTTTCAAATAGGGCTTGTCTAAAAACTCGTTCAGCCGGTTTTCGGCCGTTTTGATCAGAAATACGGTGTATTCCTGATTCACGACTTCAGGAGTAGCGGTCAGGTTATGGTTCAGTTCTAACATATGGACGACCAAAATACCGGCATTATGATTTAAGGCTAAAGAGGCCGCCGCTTTCAGCGCGTATTCCGACTGCTTTGAAAAATCTACGGGTACTATTATTTTTTTCATGATGAAGCTGTTTAAACTATTAAATTATGTATACAATAACGATAACATGTCAAGAAGCATTTCTTAGACTTCGGACTTAAGAAAAAAATACCGATTTTCTGACCAAAGCTCCAAACCCAAAACCTCCGGGAAAATTTTCCTACACCGTCATCGAGAACAGTCGCGTCTCGGGTGCCTTACGGTGCAACCTTACATCAAAGGCCATACAAATATTACGTACGAACGGCCGCCCCTTTTCGGTTACCTTTATTTCGTGCATACCGATTTCCAAAAGACCGTCCGATTCCATCTCGTACAGCCCTTCTATGACACAAGGCAAATCAGGAAAACACATTTCATAATCCGTCCAAGAAGTCTTTAATCTGCACATCAAATTTAAAATGTGTTTTCGAACAATCTGGTCTTCTTCGGTCAAGATATGGCCGCGATAAACGGGGATTATTTCATGATCTACCAAACGGGTATATTCCTCGATATTTTTTACGTTCTGGGCAAAACCGTACCAACTATCGCTGATGCTCGATGCACCTAAGCCAACCATCAATTGGGTTTTCGATACCGTATAGCCCATAAAGTTCCGGTGTAAATGGCCCGTTGCCATCGAGGTATACAGGCTATCGGAAGGCAGTGCAAAATGGTCCATTCCGATCTCTTCATATCCCGCCTGTGCCAATAGTTTTTTGCCTTGTTCGTATTGCCTGCGTTTTTCATCCCCTTGGGGCACATCTTCATCTTTATATCCCCTTTAACCGTTGCCCTTGATCCAAGGCACATGTGCATAGCTATAAAATGCAATGCGATCGGGCATCAATTTCTTGGTTTTGGCGATGGTCTCTTCGACGTGATGCAGGGTCTGGTGCGGCAATCCGAATATAATATCGTGGCCTACGGAGGTGTAACCGATTTCGCGGGCAACATCCGTGGCCCTTTTTACGTTTTCAAAAGGCTGTATTCTGTGGATGGCCTTTTGTACGGTCTCATTATAATCTTGCACTCCGTAACTTACCCTTCGAAAACCTACATCGTACAAAGCCTGCAGATGTTCTCGGGTCGTATTGTTCGGATGGCCCTCAAAACTGAATTCATAACCTTCCGCCCTATCCGCCCTTTTGAAAATTCCGTTAATCAGCCGTTGCAGACGCTCTGGAGAGAAAAACGTGGGCGTACCACCGCCTAAATGCAGTTCCTTAATTTTAGGCTTTTGAGGAAATAGCTCGCAGTACAATTTCCATTCCTGTAATACGGATGCGATGTACGGCGATTCGACCTCATGTCTTTTCGTAATGCGCTTATGACATCCGCAGAATGTACACAGGCTCTCGCAAAATGGCAAATGGATGTAAAGGCTAATGCCCTCTGACACCTTACTTTCAGTAAAACTTCGGCAAACCGTCGCCTCCCACTTATTTCCCGAAAAAGTATCCGAATTCCAGTACGGAACTGTGGGATAGCTGGTATAGCGGGGCCCGGCAACGTTATACTTCTGGATCAGACTGCACATAGATTCATCGTATTTCACACAAAAATATAACGACCTTGAGAAGATAAACATGATAATTATCAGGTCGAGGCGAAAGATGATGCCATTTACCATGACAAAGGAAACTTGGCCTTGATACACAGGAGTATGGCCGGTTATGGCGATAGGGAATTAAAAGAATCCCTGATAAGTCTTTAATAAGATTCATTCAAAACGGGATGTAAAGTTTGACATAAAAATTCGCCCTGATTAGGGCCGCACGTAACTCAACCCTCGAACCGATTTACATTATCGCTTAAATCATAAACACTGTTCCAGTCAATTTGCTTTTTAAGGATACTACTTGCCGCATCGCTCAGACTCTTGCCACAGAGCGTACCGGCACCGTGCGCGGGATAAACGATGGCATTATCGGGCAGGTCGGTAAACTTGTTCTGTACCGTATCGTACATCATCTCGGCAAGTTCTTCGCGTTTCGCCTTCATATTCCCGAAACGGGCGGAAAAATTAAACTGGGCTAAACGTGCGATGAACGCTTGCCCAAGGGTTTCCCCGGGCAGGTGGTACATGGTTTTGGCAGGGAAGAAAAAAACGAGTAACCATAATAGCATACAGTTTCTCGTTTTGTAGATGACCAATCCCTTAAAATACAAATATTGATTACAGCGTCGTCGGACATACGAACTCCGAAACAGGTACGTTGGCGGCCTTGATGGCACCAAAACCTCCCGTAACATCTATAAGATTGTGAATGCCCCTACTTTTTAAAATGGACGAGGCCATCATACTTCGGTATCCGCCCGCGCAATGTACGTAAAAGGGTGTATTCTCGGGAAATTCCGCCAAATGTTGGTTCAGATAATCGAGCGGGGTATTAGCAGCTCCCAAAACGTGTTCCGATTGATATTCGCTCTCCTTTCTAACGTCGAAAATAGGGACTTCCTTTTCTTCTACAACTTGGCTCAATCCTTCGGCGTTGATTTGACCGACCGTATCGTATTCCATGGCCGCGTTCTTCCAAGCTTCGAAACCACCTTCCAAATAGCCCACTGTACCGTCAAAGCCGACCCGGGAGAGTCTTGTTATGGCTTCTTCCTGTTTTCCGTCGGGCGTCACTAGAAGTATGGGTTGCTTGACATCGGCGATCAACGCACCAACCCAAGGGGCGAAATCGCCGTTCAGGCCTATAAAAATAGAACGTGGAATATGGCCTTTGGCAAAATCGTCTTGATGGCGTACATCGAGAACAATGGCGCCGGTCTCGTTGGCGGCGGTTTCAAAGGCGCTAGGCGAAAGGGCTCGGGCGCCCCTCTCTAAAACCGCGTCGAAATCGTCATAGCCTTCTTTGTTCATTTTGACGTTCAGTGGAAAGTATTGCGGAGGTGGTAACAAGCCGTCCGTTACCTCCTTAACAAATTCATCCTTGGTCATATCTGCCCTAAGGGCATAGTTCATTTTTTTCTGGTTGCCGAGGGTATCGACGGTTTCCTTCATCATATTCTTTCCACAGGCGGAACCGGCCCCGTGTGCCGGATACACGATGACATCATTGGCCAAAGGCATTATTTTTTCGCGTAAACTGTCGTATAGAAATCCTGCTAGATCCTCTTTTGTCAACTTACCCATTTTTTGTGCCAAATCGGGCCGGCCGACATCTCCTAAGAACAGGGTGTCGCCACTAAAGATGGCGTGGTCTTTTCCGGTTTTATCACGGAGCAAGAAAGTTGTGCTTTCCATGGTGTGTCCCGGGGTATGCAGGGCAATGATTGTAATATCGCCCACTTTGAACTCCTGACCATCCTTTGCGATCTGGGCATCGAAAGACGGGTTGGCGTTCGGTCCATATACTATGGAAGCGCCCGTTTCCTTGGCCAGTGTCACATGTCCGCTTACGAAGTCGGCGTGAAAATGGGTCTCGAAAATATATTTGATCTTGGCATCGTCGGCCTTGGCGCGAGCTAGATAGGGCTTGACCTCGCGCAAAGGGTCTATAATGGCGACTTCGCCATTACTTTCAATATAATAAGCGCCTTGCGCCAGACAGCCAGTATAAATTTGTTCGATTTTCATATCACGTTGATGTTAAATTGAGTTTTCAAATATATCGCTTTTGTAAAGTGTGGACGGTAACTTTGGTTACCGATACCATTTTAATTCAAAAAAAGCTCGTTCAAAAGAATATAGACACCCATGGCCAGAACGAACCATCCGAAGGCTTTTTTTAGTTTTGAGCCATCGATGAATCTATTGAGCCAAATTCCGATGAAAATACCCGCTACGGACAACGATGTAAAGATGGATAGGAACTCCCAATCGATTTTCAAGTTTTGAACATCTCCGATAAAACCGATCAAAGACTTTACCGCAATAATCAATAAGGATGTTGCCACCGCTTTTTTCATGGGCAGTTTCGCCAACATCACAAGGGCGGGAATAATCAGGAACCCTCCTCCGGCACCGACAATTCCGGTAAGGGTACCGACGACGAACCCTTCTATAACTATCATGGGGTGATTATATACAATGACGGCATTATCGTTATCGCAGTTTTTGCAGGTGCCCCATATCATCGAATAAGATGCCAATACCATTATCAGGGCGAAAAAGACCATTATACCAATATCCTTGGTAATCAAAAATCCGCCTATGGTGAACAGTTCATCGGGTATGGCGGGCACCAAAAATTTTCGCGTGGCGTAGACCGCTATAAAAGCGGGAATCGAAAAAACGATAGCCGTTCTTAGGTCTACCAGTTTTTTACGGATGTTCTGAACGGCCCCAATCAAAGAGGTCGTACCTACTATAAACAGGGAATAGGCCGTGGCCGTAACAGGATTTATGTACAGGAGGTAAACCAGTACAGGTACCGTTAAAATCGATCCGCCGCCACCGATCAGGCCCAAAACGACACCGATGATCAAAGCGCCAGTATATCCAAGAATACCCGTCAAATCCATAAAATAAGATTCTTTTACGGATCAAAAATAATCGGATAAAACCAGGTGCACGGTAACATTGGTTACAGAACGTAACTTAGCGGGCTGTTCAAAACCAATTAGACAGACCCGTTATAATTCCAAAATTTCGATATGATTTCTTTGAAGTTCGATTTTGCCCATTTCTTCGAGCTTTTTGAGCAGTCTCGAAATCACGACCCGAGAACTGTTCAAATCATATGCAATTTCTTGATGGGTACTTCGAATGGTACTTTCTTGGATTATGCGGGCCTTTTCCTTTAGGTAGCCGATCAGGCGTGTATCCATATTATTGAACGCGATACTGTCTAACGTGAACAGCAGTTCGTTCAGACGCTCGTGATAACTTTGAAAAACAAAATTCCGCCAGGTTTTGTACTGGGCGGTCCATTCTTCCATCCTCCGAATGGGCACCATTATCAATTTGGTATCGGTCTCCGCTATGGCCCGAATTTCACTTTGCGCATTGCCCATGCAACAGGTCATGGTCATCGAACAGGTGTCTCCCTTTTCCAGATAATATAGCAAAAGTTCGTTTCCGTCATTATCTTCGCGAAATACCCCAATGGCACCAGATAGCAAAAGGGGCATCCCCTTTATAGTATCACCGATATCGATCAGCTTAAAATCTGCCTGAATCTCTTTAAAGGTGCCCACCTGAACTATTTCGTTGATGAGCGCCTCTTCGAAAATCTGTCCGTATGCT
>JBATUY010000342.1:0-30025 GCA_049671465.1 Pricia sp.
CCCACTATTCCTATCTCGGTCTCAACCCTAACGGACTAACCGACCAATACGGCGATTATTGGAAACTGAACCAAAACCACGCGCTGATCCATTACAAATATGCAGTAGACAACCCCGAGAACTACAAGGGCTACGGTGAACGTGTCTGGGGCCTGACCTCCAGCTATTCCCTAAAAGGCTACGCCGGGCATAGGCCCAACAATGATATGGGAGTCGTTTCCCCGACCGCAGCGCTATCATCCATGCCCTACGCCCCCGATGAGAGCATGGCCTTCTTGCGGTACCTATACACCGAACAGGATAGCCTAATAGGCAGATATGGACCCTACGATGCCTTCAGCCTTGAACATGATTGGTACACCCCGAGATATCTCGCCATCGATCAAGGGCCTATTCCAGTTATGATCGAGAATCATAGAAGCGGACTGCTATGGAAATGGTTTATGAAAAACGGCGATGTTCAAATGGGTCTAAAAAAATTAGGGTTTGAACATCGATAAAATAAAAACATGAACTACTTCAAACTGTTTTTGCCCATCACGCTGCTACTTTTCCTGTCCTGTTCGGGAGATGATGCCATGCCGCCCGACGATGTATCCGAACAGCCCGAAGAACCGGTAAACAATATACCGGACGAAGAAGAGGCCGTGGTTATCAGCGACGAAGAGCTCCTCGACCTCACCCAGCGGGAAACCTTTAAATACTTTTGGGATTTCGCCCAGTCGGAGTCCGGTGCCGCCAGGGAACGTTACTTCCCTGGCGACCCAGCTAACGACCCCAATACGGTCAGCATCGGGGGAACCGGGTTCGGACTTATGGGAATTCTCGTGGGAATCGAAAGGGGGTTCATTACTCGTGAAGAGGGAGTACAACGATTGAATCGAATTCTATCCTTTTTGGAATCCGCCGACCGATTCCGCGGCGCCTGGCCCCATTGGCTAGACGGAAGAACAGGGGACGTCTTGCCCTTCAGCGAACTGGACGATGGTGGCGATCTCGTCGAGACCGCCTTTCTGGCGCAGGGAATGATCTGTGTCAAGGAATATTTCAAGGATGGCAGCGACGAAGAACAGGCTTTAGCCGAAAAAGCCGATACCCTTTGGAAAGGGGTGGAATGGGACTTTTACACCCAAGGCGAAAATACGCTGTACTGGCACTGGAGTCCGAATAATGACTTTGCTATAGACTTTGCGCTGCAGGGCTACAATGAGGTCCTTATTACCTATATCATGGCCGCGGCATCGCCGGATTTCAGTATCTCTAAAGAAGTCTATACCGAAGGCTGGGCCTCCAACGGAGCCATCGCCGATGGGACTACGGCTTTCGAAATTCCCTTGATTGTCGACCATGCGGGCGATGAACCCAGGGGCGGACCACTCTTCTGGGCGCACTACTCCTATCTGGGGCTGAATCCGAACGGCCTGAGCGACGAGTTCGTGAACTATGGAGACGTCAATGTCAACCACTCCCGAATCAACTATCTACACTGTGTGGATAATCCGGGGAACTTCGCGGACTATGGCGAAAACTGTTGGGGACTTACCGCCAGTTACACCCGAAACGATGACGGAAGTCTTGGTTACACTGCCCACAGTCCAGCAAACGACACCGGAGTGGTATCGCCCACGGCGGCCATAAGTTCCATTCCCTATACGCCCGACGAATCGCTAAGGGCCATGCGCTATTTTTATGAAAATAGGGAACGGCTATTGGGCCCGGCCGGATTTTACGATGCCTTTAGTCCCCAGTTTAATTTTTGGGTAGCGGAAGCCTATCTGGCCATTGACCAAGGTCCGCAATTGGTCATGATCGAAAATTACCGGTCCGGCCTTCTATGGAACCTTTTTATGCAAAACGAGGATGTGCAGGCGGGGCTGGACAAACTTGGTTTCAGCTATACCAATTAAAAAATCAGCAAGGGACCTAAAGAACCTGTTCAAACTTTCCCTTTACCAGAGAAGTTTGAGATTGAGGTCATTTTGAAATAGTACCATCCAAACAGCCATTTTTTTATTCGGATGCCAACGGTATACCTACTCAGCGATCCCATTCGCTACCTATCCGAAACGACAGAAAGAAATATTAGTATAACCCCAAAAAACTATGAACCATGGAAAAACGTAGAGCACTTAGAGTAACAGGGGCATTGCCCACTTGGAATACGCTGAAATTATTCATGGCAGTTTTGCTTATCGGCGCAACCGATTTCACACTACATGCCCAATCCCCCGAACCTGATCCGACGCTCACGAAGCTCTTTGAAGATGCCTATCACGTTTGGGAGCTACAAAGAAATGAAATCGGTATATATCGGGACTCAAAGGTTTTTAGTGGCGACGATTTTCATCCGTCCTCGGTCGCGAACGTGGGCACGGGCCTAATAAGTTTATGTATCGCAAACGCTATGGGATGGGAACCCGATGCGGCAGCGTTGGCCCTTACCACGCTCCAAAGCGTCAACGGGCAGACCCCCGGTTTTGTCCCCGACAGGAACGCTTCGGGATATTTTCGTCACTTCATCGACATGGAAACCGGGGAAAGGGCCTGGGAATCGGAGTACAGCACTATTGATACCGATATACTCGCCTTGGGAGCCATGTTCTGTAAAAACTATTTCTCGGGGAATGCGGAAATTGCCGCCCAGGTAGACCAGCTTTGGAACTCCATCGACTTCACCAAAGCCATAGCGAACCCGGATAGGGGACAAATTTTTCTGGATATGCAGGCCAATGGCGAAGGGGGAACCTTGCTGACCTCCGTTTATAACGAATATATGTTGGTCGCGTGGTGCGCAATCAATGACCTCAACAACGATACTACGGACGCCCAGCTGCTTTGGGACAATTTTTACGCAGATCCCCAAAACCTACCCAAGAGCACGTACGGGGGAATCGAGGTACTTACCGACAGCCCCGGTAATTTTGTGAGTTCTTTCATCCACCTGTTCAACTACTATCTGGTCGACTACTTCGCTTCTTCCCCGGCCTACATGACAACCTTTGAAAATTCCTATAGGGCCGACAAGCAATGGTGGGCCGATAGTTCGGCCCCATCCTATGCTTGGGGCCATGGCGCAGGGGTCGATATAGACGGTTATTTGGCCAATAAGATAAACGACAACCCGAACCGAACGGTCTCCCCACACATCATAGCAGGGTACCTGCCTGTAAATATGGATGGGAAAAACGATTTGTTGGACCAATACAGCAATAGTCAGGGAGTCTATGCCCTTCCGGACGATGCAAGCAGGGAAATACTTTGGAGGTATAGCCTAAACGACCCGAGTTTTGTCGGCAACTCTGTTCAGGGAATCGATTTCTCGACCTTTCTCTATGGTTTGGCAAGCCTTCCCGAATATCTTGGGACGGATTTTTTCGACATAAACAATGAAATAAATACAGAACCTTTGACTTGTGCCTATAACCCGCTTCCCGCAACCATTCGCGCGGCCGATTTTTGTGCGATGTTCGGCGTTGAAGGAGATCCGGTAGGCTTTATTGATCCCAATGACTGGTTGAAGTACGGCATCGATGTTCCCGCAACCGGTACCTATAATGTCTCCGTAAGTTTTGCAAGCCCTGCCGGTGGCCAATTCGAATTTCGGGTAGACGGGCAATCGAACCTTACCGTCAACCTTCCTGCCACTGGAAGTTATGGCGATTATCAGAATTTCGAGGCGACCATCGATTTGGAACAGGGTGCCCAGATTCTTGAGATACGGGCAATCACGGGAGGCTACAACCTTGAAGCGTTTTCCCTTGAGCTTTCCACCGCCGCTCCCATACCTGGAAACATCGTGGCGGCCGATTATGATCGGATGTCCGGTGTCATGGGCGACCCGGTCGGTTTTATCGACGCCGGCGACTGGATGGAGTACGACGTGCAAGTTGGTACCACAGGCCTTTACGGGGTTACCGTACGATTCGCAAGCCCCGATGGTGGCGACCAGTTCGAATTTCAGGTTGACGGGGAAACAAAGACGGTCGTCGATGTTCCGGCAACCGGTGGGTTCGGTGATTACGAAGACCTTAATACGACCATTGAATTGGAGCGGGGTGCCCGCGTGCTCAGGGTACAGGCCATCACCGGCGGGTATAACCTTGACAGCTACGACTTTACATTGACTAACAGTTTCCCTATCGCCAACGCGGGAGAAGATCAAAACATTGAGGATAGGGACAACGATGGTAGTGAGGCCGTTACCCTTGATGGCTCCTCGAGCTCAGATCCCGATGGCAACCTAGTGTCGTACAACTGGGAAATTGAGGGACAGGACTCCATAACTGGCGTAACACCCACAGTTACATTGCCCATAGGCACCTATACGGCTACACTCACGGTCACCGATGAAGAGGGTGCCACGGCCGTTGACGAAGTAACGGTAGTGGTATCCGAGGTAGCACCCGCTACCCTTCCAGGTACCATTGTGGCCGCTGATTGGAACAGAATGTTCGGCGTAGAGGGTAATCCCGTAGGTTTCATCGATGCCGGGGATTGGATGGAATACGATATAGAAGTTCCCGAAGCTGGGGTTTACGGCGTCTCCGTAAGTTTCGCGAGCCCCGATGGAGGCGGCCAGTTCGAATTTCAGGTAAATGGGGAAACCAAGACGGTGGTCGATCTTCCTGCCACCGGCGGGTTTGGGGACTACCAAGACCTCAATACCACTATCGAATTGGAGCAGGGCGCCCAAGTGCTCAGGGTAGAGGCCTTGACCGGCGGATATAACCTTGAAGGGTATAGCTTTAGACTAGTGCCCCCCGTTGCCCCGATACCAGGAGTCATTGTCGCCGCGGAATGGCAGAGATCCTCAGGGGTAGAAGGCAATCCGGTAGGCTTCATCGACGCCGGTGATTGGATGGAATACGATATAGAAGTTTCAGAGACCAGCGTGTACGACGTGTCCGTACGATTTGCAAGTCCCGATGGGGGCGACCAATTCGAATTTCAGGTAAACGGGGAAACGAGGACAGTGGTCGATGTCCCCGCAACCGGTGGTTTTGGGGATTATCAGGAACTTGACACCACCATAGAACTGGAGCAGGGGACCCATGTGCTCAGGATGCAGGCGATAACCGACGGATACAACCTGGATCGCTTCACCTTTGTCAAAAGACCGGTTCTGGAAACTACCGTATTAAGCTTCAGTGACTTCGAGGATGGCTTTGGCATTTGGACCGATGGGGGAAAAGATTGCGCCTTGAACAAAGGGCGATCTAATGCTTATCAAAGAAAAGCCTCGGTCAGGATCAGGGATAATAGCGATGTTGCATCCTCTTTCTACCATACCGACGGCATCGACTTGAGGCCTTATGAGGATTTAAAAATTGAGTTTTGGTTCAAGGCCAAAAAGATGACCTATGGCAGAGGTTTTTTGGTCGAGTATTACGATGGGGCATCCTGGCAAATAATAGCGGACTTTAAAAATGGAACAGATTTTTATGGTGAAAATTTCAATGCTGCAGAGATAGCCATTAACAAAACCGATTACAATTTTTCCTCGGATGCAAAGCTGCGCTTTAGAAGTAACGGAAGAAAAAACAAGGCTAAAATCTTTATAGATGACATCAAAATTTCCGCTAGGGGATATTCAGTTCCATCTACATCGAAGCCCGGTGATTCACAAAAAAAATCACCGGAATTGATAGTCGATAGCGAATCGGAAATCGAGCAAACGAACATCAGGGATTATGAAATGATACTTTATCCCAATTCCGTGGAGAGAGGAGGCTTTTTTAGAATACGACTCGCAGACCGACCACGAACCATGGACGATCGATTCCTGATCGAGGTCTACACATTAGCTGGGCAACGAATATTTCAAGAACGAGTTCAAGGTCAGGAGGTAGAAATGTCTGCACAAAACCTTTCAAAAGGTTTATATCTTGTGAGAAGCACTACTAACGGAAATACGGTGACCAAAAAACTAATTGTCAATTAGTATTGGGGGATACCATGATTAAATGGTCATCGTGGAACGGTACAACCGAAGTAAACCTTTTCTATTATATGTTTTTCGAGGTTGTTTTCGAATTGGCTATCTTTCACAATACTAATTTTCGCAACCCCTTATTCAAATCCGAAAACATTTAAATCATTTTACATGAAGCTAAGACCTATCATTCTCAATCTCATACTTCTCGTTGCGGCTATTTGGAACGGACACGCCCAATCGACCATCCCTGAAGTGGAATCCCTTTTGCAAAAAATGACCTTAGATGAAAAAATCGGTCAACTCAACTTGTTGACCCCCGGCGGTGGTGTAGCTACGGGTTCGGTGGTGAGCGAAGATGTCGAGAGCAAAATCAAGGCGGGCGAGGTAGGCGGACTCTTCGGCGTTACCGGTCCCGATAAAGTGCGTAAGGCGCAGGAAATCGCGGTCAACAGTTCCCGTTTGAAAATTCCCTTGCTCATTGGTGCAGATGTGATCCACGGATATAAAACCACCTTTCCGATTCCCTTTGGTGCCGCTTCGAGTTGGGATATGGACTTGATAAAACAGTCCGCCCAAGTTGCGGCAAAGGAGTCCACTGCCGACGGCATCAACTGGAATTTCTCGCCCATGGTCGATATCGCGCGCGACCCACGCTGGGGGCGTATCGCCGAGGGAGCCGGGGAAGATCCGTATCTCGGCTCGGCCATTGCGACCGTCATGGTGCAGGGCTATCAAGGCACCGACCTAAAGGCGCCCCAGACCATGTTGGCCTGTGTAAAGCACTTGGCGCTATATGGTGCCTCGGAAGCGGGCCGCGATTATAATTCGGTCGATATGGGCAAGGTCAAAATGTTCAACCAATACCTGCCGCCCTATAAGGCCGCTGTCGATGCCGGCGTGACCAGTGCGATGACCTCTTTTAACGACATCGAAGGCATTCCCGCTTCGGGCAATAAATGGCTGATTACCGATCTCTTGCGAAAGCGTTGGGGCTTTGAAGGTTTTGTGGTTTCCGACTATACTTCCATCAACGAAATGGTAAACCATGGGCTGGGCGATTTGCAGGCCGTTTCGGCACAAGCACTGAACGCAGGTCTTGATATGGATATGGTCGGGGAAGGCTTCTTGACCACCCTTAAAAAGTCTTTGGAAGAAGGCAAAGTAACCGAAGCACAGATTACGAACGCCTGCCGGCGGATATTGGAAGCCAAACACAAATTGGGACTTTTCGAGGACCCCTTCCGCTATTCGGATGAAAAACGCCCGGAACAGGATATCTTGACCGATGATAACCGAAGTCTGGCCCGTAAGGTAGCGGCGCATAGTTTCGTGCTTCTTAAAAAAGAGGGAAATACACTTCCATTGAAAAAAACGGCGAAAATTGCCTTGGTCGGCCCCTTGGCGGATAGCCGTAATAACATGATCGGTACCTGGGCACCGACCGGTGACCCACAGCTTTCCGTTTCCGTATTGGAGGGTTTTAGAAATGTCGCTCCCGATGCTTCGGTCACCTACGCCAAAGGCGCCAATATTTCGAACGATACCGTCATGGCCAAAAACGTGAATGTTTTCGGGCCGCGTATCGAAATCGATGAGCGCTCACCAGAAGCCCTTTTGGAAGAGGCGCTCGCGGTCGCAAAAACTTCCGATGTAATCGTGGCAGTCGTAGGCGAGGCTACCGAGATGACCGGGGAAGCCGCCAGTCGCACGGATATTTCGATTCCCGATGCCCAAAAGAAACTGATACAAGCTTTGACCAAAACGGGCAAACCTATGGTGCTGGTGCTGATGAGCGGCCGACCCCTGACCATTCCGGAAGAATATGCGCTTCCCGTAAGCATCCTTCAGGTCTGGCATCCCGGGGTGGAAGCGGGTAATGCTATTGCCGATGTCGTTTTTGGGGATTACAATCCCTCTGGAAAACTGACCGCCTCTTGGCCCCGAAATGTGGGACAGATTCCCATGTACCACAGTATGAAAAATACAGGAAGGCCTGCCGCTCCCGTAGACAGTACGGCAGATCCGGAAGCATTCCAAAAATTCAGGTCTAACTACTTAGACGCACCGAATTCGCCATTGCTTCCTTTCGGATACGGATTGAGCTATACGGCATTCGCGTATTCCGATCTCAAACTGAACGCCTCCGAAATAGCTGCCGATGAGGGCGTGACCGCGACGGTGACCCTTAAGAACACCGGTGAATATGACGGCGAGGAAGTGGTTCAACTCTATCTTCGGGATGTCGTACGCAGTATCACCCCGCCCAAACGGCAGCTGAAAGGTTTTCAAAAGGTTTTCCTTAAAAAAGGGGAAACGAAGACCGTGACTCTGGAGTTAAAATCCGAAGACCTGAAATTCTATAACAGTGATCTTGACTTTGTTGCCGAGCCCGGGGAGTTCGAAATTTTTGTTGGAACAGATTCTAATGCGGACCTAAAGGCATCCTTTGTTTTGAAATAGTACATGTTAATTGTCGTCCGCTTGAGCTCCGCCCCTCGAGTCAAAGGTTCACTAACGAGGTTTCAACCCTATTGATCAGCTTAGAATTGGCATTAAAAATAGCATATGAAACGCAGCATCATCCTATTGGTTGGCATCCTATTTCTTGCGGGATGCAAACCGGAACATCTTGAAAAAAAATCCGAGAACAGAAAGCCGAACATCCTCTTTATCATGGCCGATGACCATGCAATGCAGGCCATTAGCGCCTACGGCCATCCCATCAGCCAGCTGGCGCCGACCCCGAATAGCGATAGAATCGCCAAAAACGGTGCTTTGTTCAAACGTGCCTTTGTCACCAACTCCATCTGCGGGCCCAGCCGGGCGGTCATTCTAACGGGAAAATACAGCCATATCAACGGGTTCCGCCAGAACGGCGACCGCTTCGATGGCAGTCAACCGACCCTCCCTAAAATGCTGCAAAAGGCAGGCTACCAAACGGCGGTCACCGGTAAATGGCACCTGCACGGGTATCCCGAAGGCTTTGATTACTGGAAGATCATCGTGGACCAAGGGCAATATTACAATCCCGATTTTATCGAACAAACCGGCGATACCGTCCGCTTAGAGGGCTACGCTACCGATATCATCACCGACGATGCTCTCGACTGGATCGAAAACGGCCGCAACGATAGCCTCCCATTTTTTATGATGGTGCACCACAAGGCGCCGCACAGAAACTGGATGCCGCCCCTACGCCATGCGAACAAATACGACTCCGTTCAGTTTCCGCTGCCGGATACCTATTTTCCGGACTTCGAAAACCAAAAAGCCGCCCAAGAACAGCTACAGACCATCTATACCGATATGTACGAAGGCCACGACCTCAAGATTTCAAAGGAATACGGCAGCACCGAACTCGCGGTCAACCCATGGACCACCGATTTTGAACGATTGACGCCAACCCAAAGGAAGCAGTGGGACGCCGCCTACCTACCGAAAAACAACGCCTTTTGGGAAGCCGACCTACACGGAAAGGAACTCGACACATACAAAGGCCAACGCTACCTTCGGGACTACATGGCCACTGTCGCCGCCGTCGACGATGGCGTCGGCAAAATCTTGGATTACCTCGAACAAAAAAATCTAGACGAAAACACTTTGGTGGTCTACACCTCGGACCAAGGTTTTTGGATGGGCGAAAAAGGATGGTTCGACAAGCGTTTTATGTACGAAGAATCGTTCGGCACCCCCTTGATGATGCAACTGCCCGGGAGTATTTCAGCTGAATCTGAGGTGAACGCTATGGTGCTGAACCTCGATTTCGCACAGACCTTTTTAGACTTTGCCGGTGCTTCTGAAATGGGTAGCGAAATGCAAGGGAAATCTTTCAAAGGTCTTCTGAACGGCTCGACCGACGAAGCCGATTTTAGGAACGTGGTTTATTATCACTATTACGATTACCCTGCCTTTCATATGGTCAAAAAGCATTACGGCATCCGAACGGAACGCTACAAACTGATACATTTCTACGATGATATCGATACTTGGGAGTTTTACGACCTTGAAAAAGACCCTCGAGAACTGACCAACAGCATCGATGACGACACCTACGCCGATGTAATCGAGATGATGCACCAGAAGCTTGACAGTGTTCAAAAAGTCTACAAAGTGACCGAAAAGGAGTTTGAGCGAGCCCCAAAAGAAAAGGTAGCACGTGCAAATAAGATGTTCGATCAGCTACGGGGTACGCCGATCCAATAATCGTACCGTTTCATTGAAATATAGTATTGAACTTTCCGTTAGGGTTTTTAAGATTATTTTTGCGCCGGTCTTCGAAGATAAAAAACTTCTTTACCTAGAACAAAACGACAAATTCCTGTATGAGCTTCAGAATCGTCATCCTATCCCGGAACAAAGCCTCGGCGCAGACCGTTATCGAAGCCTTGGACCCATCGATTCAGGTCGTGAAAGTTGTCGTTGACCCGGGAGCGAGCCGGAAAAAAATCTTTACCAACCGAATCAAAAAAATCGGAGTGCTGGCCTTTTTTGGCCAATTGCTTTTCCGCTTTATCGCGATGCCGTACTTGAATTCCAGTTCCAAGGAGCGGAAGAAGGAGCTCGCGGAGGCCTATCTCAAAAGCAGGCCTTCGGCGCCTTTACCGCCTGTTGAATACATCGATAATATCAATTCACAAGAAGGCAGCCGCCTTCTCAATGATGCTTCACCCGATGCCATTGTTGTGGTGACCAGACGCATCATTTCAAAAGGCACATTGACCCGTGTGCCTGTTCGATTTATTAATATTCACGACGGCATCGTGCCCAAATACAGGGGACTTTTCGGCGCCTATTGGGCCATGGTTTCCAGAGACATTGAAAATTGTGGGGCAACGGTACATTTCATTGACCAAGGCCTAGATACCGGTCCTATTATCGCCCAGTCGAACATAGGCGATCAATTGACCGATGCGGATAATTTCACCACTTACGCCATGCATCAGTTCGCTTCTGCCCTACCATTGCTCAATAATGCCTTGCTAGATATGGCGAACGACCGGCTTCAGACCCAACCGCGGTCAACCGAAGTTGGAAAAATCAGATATATTCCCACCCTTTGGACCTATCTTCGCCATAGAATCGGAAAGGGAATCAAATAATTACGAAAAGCAATGCCGAACGTACATACCCCATGGGGAGACCGCTTTTTCTTTGACCTTTTTAAGACGGGCTATGTATCGCCATTGTATCGGCGCCCTATCCGCAATCGACTGACAGAAGACGTTCTTTTTGATGATATTGACACCAAGGCAGAACCGGAAGTTAACGGAGTTTCCGTCATTTGGGATATTCCGGAATATCTTGAGGTCGATATGAAAGCCTTGCCACCGAACGTAAAAGTGACCAAGGTTAGGCAGTACAAAGGTTATTTGATGGACCTTTCGCCGTTCAAAAATTTAGACGGATTTCTGGCCGAACAACTCAGTTCGCGCAACAGAAAAAAATTACGTTCTAAACATCGCAAGCTAGAATCGGAGCACGAGGTACGCTACGCCTTCTATTTCGGTGAAATCGAAAAGGAGGAATACCATCGACTGTTCGATGCTTTCTACGGTTTTTTGGAAGAACGCTTCGAGGAGAAAAAAACGGTAAACAATAATCTGGGAAAATGGGATTATTACCGCAAACTGGTCTACCCCATGATCTTAGAAAAACGTGCTTCACTGTTCGCTATCTACGACAAAGACAAACCGATTACCATCGGCATGCAATTTCATCTTTCAAGAACGGTTTTCAGCTACGTGCAATCCTATGATATTGCATACTCCCAGTACAACATGGGCGATATCAGTACGATGAAGCGTTTGCAGTGGTGTTTCGAACGGGATTTTGACATTTTAGACCTATCCATGGGCGAGACCGACTACAAGATAAAATGGTGCAACCACCACTACGACCTTTATTTTCATGTGTTCTACAATAGAAAATTACCGATTGCCGTGTTGAAGTATCACATTCTGATGTCTAAACTGCGATTTAAGCAGTATTTGAGGGATAAGGATATCCTAGGAAAACGCTTTAAATTGGATAAATTTAAATATTGGCTTAAAAATCCATTTTCATAGGTATCGCCTTCGACCCAAAGTTTTGACGGTACCGCTTATCTTTGCGGCAAATATCATTATATGAAACGTAACGAACTTTATCCTGTATTTTTAAAGGTGTCGCACCTGAACACCCTCATAGTCGGCGGTGGTAACGTGGCGCTGGAAAAATTGACCTTTTTATTGAAATCGAGTCCGGGTGCGCAGGTCGAAATGGTATCGCCGATGTATCGGGAGGAGACCGTTGCATTGGCGCAGAAGTTCGGTATAACGATGCACGACGACACCTATCATATCGATTATCTTGAGGGAAAGCATGTGGTCATTGCCACTACCGAAAAGCCTGAGGTCAACGAACAGGTGTATCACGACTGTCGGGCAAAAAGTATCTTGGTGAACGTGGCCGATAACCCGCCGTTCTGTGATTTTTATATGGGCGGTATCGTGACCAAGGGCAACGTCAAGGTGGCCATTTCGACCAATGGGCAGTCCCCTACTACGGCGAAACGTTTACGCCAGTTTTTTGAGGATGTTCTTCCCGAAAACATCGATGATCTTGTCAAGAACCTCAACGAATATCGCAAGACCATCAAAGGCGATTTCGAGGAAAAAGTGGAAGCGCTGAACGAGTTTACAAAGGGATTGGTAAGTAAGAAAAAATAGGTGACGGGCCGAATATGGTCACTGATTGGTTCAAAAATTGGCATGATGTTAGCCGGATGCGATTGTCAATTGGCTCAAAAAATTGTGTGGTGTAGGCCAAATACGATCGGTAATCGGCTAATAAATTTACTTTATGTAAGCCGGATGCAAGCGCTAACCGCCTCCTAAATCTTCGCGTTCTAGCTCGAATATGCGCACAGTGGGGCATTTTGTAAAAAGACAACTATTATCAACATGAACGGGATGCCCTACAACTCAAAAATATGCTCCATCAAACGCCACTTTTCGCCAGGTTTCGAATTGGGAATGGCCTGCTGGTAGTTCCACATTAGCGTTTCCCACTCTTGTACTTTGGGGTTGGCCTCGTCGGCTTTTTGTTTTTTATCGAAAGAAAAATCGGCATTGGTTTCCATAATCATGAACAAACGGTTTTCGACGTGATAGATGTCCAGTTTCTCCACTCCGGCCTCTTTGATGCTGGCGATTATTTCGGGCCAGACATTTTCGTGATATTCTTTGTAGGTTTTAATGAGATCTTGATCGTTTTTTAGGTCCAAGGCCAAACAGTAGCGTTTTGTTTTCATGGTAGAACTTGTTTTAATCTTTTTTCCTTCACATAGGATGCTCCTTCAGAAGCTCGGCCGGAGAATAAAAACCTTCTTTATCTTTTATTGCTTCCCGTACCTCTTTTACTTTTTCCGGTAAAATGGGGTCGGCCTTATTATCGAACGTATTTCGGACAAACGTTAGAACGGATGCAATTTCCTCATCGTTCAGCATTCCGCCAAAAGGCGTCATAGGCACTTGTCCGGGATAGGTTTTGTTTTCAAGTTCCAACGGGCCCATTAGGCCTTTTAAGGTCAGTTTGATCAGCCGTTCCGGACTACCGGTGACCCACTCTTGTCCGGCGAGCGGTGGAAACTGGGAAGCACTTAATCCGCGACCGTCCGACTGGTGGCAGGTGACGCAGTAACCTTCACGGTTATAGATTTCCTCTCCTTTGACGAACAGCGCTTTGGCGGCACCTTCAAGATCGGTCTTTGCTTTTCCCGATTCGTCCTCACCCATATTATATCCTTTTATATGGGCCAAGGCCGCTTCGTAGGGCTTTTGCATCCAATCGTCCATGGGCAGTTCTCCCGCTGCCTCGATGATGGGCACTCCCGTCTTTTCATCCAACCAAGAGGCGGCGACCAACGCGCCCAAACGCACCCGCGGATGTTCATCCTTGGCAGCGGCCATCAACAGATCGGCCTGTTCGGGTATCTGGTGACCGGCATATCGCAATACCTGAACAGCAGCGGCACGCGCCCTATAATCCTCGGCATTCAGCACTTTCTTTAAAAGGTCGGTATCGACCCGGTTCAACCCCCAGGTCACCCACAGGGCTTCGAGCAAATGATGTTCGTAACGGGGGTCATCTGTAGCCAAATCCGCTACCCAGGTTTCTAATGCGGAAAGTACCTTTTCGGGGTCCCTACCCCTTAGCTCTCGCTGGGTTCGATAGCGGGAACGGTATTCGGGCAGTTTTAGGTTCTCTAAAAGTTCGGAGATACTTGCCCCGTCAATTTTCGCTGGATGTACCAAGGGCCTAGAAGGATACGTCATGCGATAGATCCGGCCGTGTACATGGTCACGTAAGGGATCGCGGGCGTTGTGTTGCATGTGACCGATCAATACGTTGTGCCAGTCGACGAAATATAGCGAACCGTCGGGGGCGAACTCCATATCAACGGGACGAAAATTGGTGTCGGTCGAACTGATGAGGTCCGTACGATGCTTGCTTGCGTATCCCGTAGATTGTGGCTGATCGATCATTTCATGCTGTTTGGTGCCTAAGAACCCGATGGTATTGTTGATGAGCAGATCGCCCTGTACGGCATCGGGAAAATGCCGGCTCGACACGAATTCCAGTCCCGATGTCGGGCGCACGCGATGAGACTCTTCTATAATGTTCATGGGTAGCGGACTCGCCTGGCCGTAGCGGGGTAGAATTGTGCCGGGCATCATCCAAGTGACGTCGGGGCCGGAGGTATGGGCGAAAAAGGGCTGCCCCCATTCATCGAAAGCGATGCCCCAGGGGTTGGGAATCGGGAGCTGTGCGGTGCGTTCCAATTTATGGCGTTGCGGGCTGTAGCGATAAAATCCGCCATTGGTAGCGCGAACCGTTCCGTAGGCGGTCTCGACATTGGTGTGCAAGAATACACCCTCCGCCATGTAAAGTGCGCCCGACGGGTCGGTCGTAAAAGCGGAGATGGCGTGGTGGGTATCGTGATCGTCAAATCCACTTAGTATGATTTCACGGGTATCGGCCTTATCGTCGCCATCGGTATCCTTTAGCAAAACTAGGTTCGGGGCCTGGGAGACGTACACCCCTTCCGGGGCAAATTCGAAACCTATGGTCAGGCTCAAACTATCGGCGAATACAGTCTGCTTATCGGCCTTGCCGTCGTTATCGGTGTCTTCAAGGATAAGCAGTTTATCGTTCGGTTTGCCGTCTCCAGGTTTATAGGCCGGATAGCTCGGCATCACACCCACCCATAATCGCCCCTTGTTGTCAAAGGACAACTGTACCGGATTGGCCAAGTCTTCAAATTCTTCCTCGGAGGCGAAAAGTTCAAGCTTATAGCCATCGGGAACCTCCAGTTTGTCAAGCGCGTCTTCCCCATAAAGGTACTCTGGATTCCCAGAACCGTTGACTTCTTGATAGTTCGTTTCTACGGGGGGGAGTTTTCTGGTCTTGGCATCCATCGCGACCAAATCTGTAGGCGTACCACGTGCCGCGTTCCAAATGGCCGTATCACGGTTGGCGGTCATCTGCCGAATCTTTTCAATTTCAAAGGGATAGTTGTCGGGCCCGAACGGATCATAACGCCGACCGTTGGCGTGCACCCCGTTCGGTATCTTAAAGTCGTTGTGCCAGTACCAGTTTTTATCGAGCACCGCATCCCGTACCACTTTACGGTTCACCTCGGCCACGGCTTCATCGGCGCCGAAAATCTCGTTGGCCAAAAACTTGGCGAGCTTTTGGTAGCCATAATCGTTGAGTTGAAAACCATCAGCGGTAATGTCTTTTTCTCCGGACTCCATCCATTTTTTTGAAGCTTCGAAGGCATTTACAAAGGGTATGCTATTGTTTGCCGCTACTTCCGCCATGGCCTCCGTATACAACTTTAAATTCTTGTTTTCTTCAACACCGTCGGGCAAATCCATTTTATCGGATAAATCCTCAAAAGCAATGGGGGACACCAATACCAATTCGGGTGCCGACTCCCCGTTGTATTTCTGCTTTTTAGTATATTCGATAAAGGCGTGCAGCTCATCCTTATAATTCTGCACTCCTTTCGCTCCTCGAAAAGACTCGCTATAGCCGAAGAACGCTATGATAATGTCGGCATTGAGGTCGGTCAACCATTCGTCTTCAGTCGGAAAATGCCCGATACTGCCGGATTTGTTGGCGTACTCGGTCTGGAATTTGTCGGCGCCCGGGAATGCCCAAGGGGAATTTCGGGAGGAATGCGGTCGAAAACCGGGGGTGTTTCCCCCATCGCCCATGTTTCGAATAAACAACGTACTATCAGGGTAGCGCAGTTGTAGCTCCGTCTCAAAGTATCCGAAATGCATCATTCGGGAGGGGAGATTGTTGCCAATCAGAACGATATGGTCGTCATTATGGACTTGAATCTTGCTATCGCCATTATCCGAACAGCTTATGGTAAGACAAAATAGCAGGAGATAAACTGCAATAAAATTAGTATACCTATGGTTCATCTTCACCTAGTTTGAATTTACTGTTTTTGTTTTTCTATTGATGACTCCTCCTATGAATGTATCAGTATGAATTGCTTTGCTGCATATCATTTATCAAAAAATACGTCGATTCGCTATTTCTACCTGCGAATGCAAATGTAGCTTATACGTTTCACCATTTAAAATCGAACTTCTTGAACCGCCCTTCCAGATATAGGTCTACGCTTTAAAAACAACATGAACTCCCTCTGCCACCGATTTCTCACAGGCCTCGATAATTTTTTGACAGGTAACGGCATCGGCCAAGCTGGATAACGGATTTTCATTGTTACGGATGACCTTGTCTATAAAATGTACCCCTGTGTTCTTTATGGATTCGGGGTAGCACTGAAAGGTCTGCGAGTGTGGCCCATTGGCTTCGTTGATGACAAAATCGCGATAACTGTATCGCGTACTTCCCTTGGTTCCCATTAGTTTGATAATACAGGTCCATGGGTCACCAGCGTGATCGTCGTTGGCAAAACTGGCGCACAGATGTGATAACGAACCGTTCTGCATTTGCAAGTTCGCCATGGCCACATTCTCTTGCGGGGCCAATGAGGTATCAGAGGTATACTTAAAACAAGATATGGTCTTCGGATGCCCGGCCAAATATAACATCGTATAGCTATGATGGGTCAAGATTTGCCGGATAACACCTGGATAACGCACCCTGAAATCGTGGGCGTGATGAATATTGTACATCATATAGAATTGCGTGACAGTACCCAATTTACCGTTATCTATCATGGCTTTTGCCCTTTCAATGCCCGGTTCGTAGATGTAATTGTGAACGGGCATACATTTTACGCCTGCTTTGTCTACGGCCTTTTGCATTTGATGCAGTTCGGCAACACTAGATGCCGCCGGTTTTTCGACCAAAACATGCTTTCCGGCTTCGGCAGCTTGAACGGTATAGGCACAATGCGTTTCCATATTGGTCAGTACGAATACAGCATCAATTTTTGGATCTTTCAGCAGTTCTTCGACCGTTGGATAAGTCTTGCAGCCGAATTTTTCGGCCTTGGCCTTTCCTTTTTCGAAGGTCCGGTTCCACAAGCCCACCAATTCGGCCCCGGCCAGGCCGTTGATAGCCGCAGCGTGCAGGTCCGCAATTTCGCCCGCTCCAATAAATCCTATTCCAATTTTTTTCATGAGTTGGGATTTGAAAATTCTAATATTCCTTTTTCCGCCATATCCCTAAATGCTATTAAGGACTTTCTAACGCCCTCGGAAATCGGGGTCAGGGGCAGGTCTTTGAACGTTGTATCTATTTTTCCGTGGTTGAGATCGCAAACAAAAAGATTGGGATCGGCGCCATCAGCGATGGAAAATTGGGCAAAATCGCCCATGCCCAAGGTAGCGGCCTCTTTCTCGATAATTTTTAAAAATTCCGGAATGGGAATGGTCTCGCCTTTGACATTGAAAGCCCCGAACCCTTCGTAGGGCTGCAGGGTGCACTGGGCAAAAGCGCTACCGATATCTTCCACAAAATGGTAGTTCTCCCGCCCTTGATAGGGCATCTCAAAGGGAATCGCATTTCCGGATACGGCGCCCATGGCCACTGCCTTCATCGCGTTGGTCGGCGCCGAGGTCTTGCCTTTGTCGCGGCCTTTGCCGTAGGTCGTGTTTATCCGTAGACATAAGGTCGGCACGTTTGTGTTGTCGTGGAAAAAACGGGCCAAATGTTCTCCGGCCAATTTCCAAATACCATAGTGGTTCGGGGGTGCCAGGGGTACATTTTCCGAAATCAGTTCTTGTGAGTACATCGCCCTTTTGCCATAAACGGCCGCGGAACTTGCAAAAACAAAACGCTTTAAATTGGGCAATTTTTCGGCCGTGTCGAAAAGGGCCATCGTACCGCCGGTATTAATCTGCATACCACCGATATGGTCCCTAGCACAATCGGGACTTTGATATGCCCCCAGATGGATGATATGGGTAGGGTCGATTTTCGGCAGCAGTTCGGTTATAGCGTCATAGTTCGAGACATCTAACTTTACAAATTCCAAACGCGCATCTAGACCTTCGCCCAGCCAAAGTTTAAGGGCATCGGTATTGCTGGAACGGGTAGCGATTACAATTTTTTCAACGTCGGGAAATTGTAAGAGTTTATATATCGTGACCGATCCGATGCAACCTGTTCCGCCGGTAATGAAGATTCTGCTCATTTCTAGATTTTAGTTTTAATCTAACACGTTTGTTACGTTCGCATTTCTGTTGATTCTCGTTTCTGTTGATGCTGCATTCTGGTTTATTTCAACGAATTGCCCGCGCCGACAACCGTTCAATTCATTCTGACCACCGCTTTCACATTGTTCGCGGAAATCGAATCTTGGAAAGCTTGGGTGATATCCTCAAAATCATAGGCGTCGATATAGGCTTCGGATGGAAAAACCCCTGTGGCCATCAACTTTTGCGCAACGATATAATCCGCCCGGCAGGATCCCATGGAACCTTTCATGTTCAAGGAAGTTCGGGTCAAATGAGTGGCATTGATCGCTACTTCTTTAGGATAGGTGGCAATGACGCAGATATCACCTTCAGGTCGCACTACGGAAATCGCTTCGGTCAGTACTTGAGGTACGCCTGAGCATTCTATCAATAGGTCTACCTGACCTTTATTTCCAAAGGGAATTCCATCGGCGTCTTTGATTCCAGCTTTCAATTGTTGGGCAAGCGTATTTTCGGGGGATACCTCAACGGTGATAAACCCTTGTTCTCTCGCTTTTTTCAAACGGATGTCCCGGTCGTGGGCGATACCCGTCACCGTTACCCTGGCCCCCGCAGCTTTCGCCAATTCGGCGGACATCAGGCCGATAATACCACATCCGGTGACCACGACATCGTCTCCGGGCTTAATATGGCATTTACTGTAAAGGGCATTAACTACAACGGACAATGGCTCTACCAGTGCACCTTGTTGTGAGGTCAGGCCTTCCATCAGCGGTACGACCCTATCGGATTCCAGCACCACACGTTGCCCAAAGCCTCCGTTTCTATGGAAACCGATAATCTGTTTCTGGGGACAGAGGTTCCATTTTGCCACGCTACAGGCGGGACATTCCTCATCTTGGCAACCCAGCATGGCCAAGGGCGTAAATCGATCGCCCACTTTGAGGTCACCGTGATTACCGGGCCCCAGTTCCAATATTTCGGCACTGAATTCGTGGCCGATAATACGTGGTCTTTCGACCCAGTCGAAATTCGGTTTGCCCAAAGCAGCACTATTATCGGAACCGCAGATTCCGGTATAAAGGGTCTTTGCCAATATCTCCCCCTCCTTAAGCACGGGAATTTCAATATCGACCACCGCAGTATTGGCGGTCGCAGAAACCTCAGGACCGGGATATATTCTATCGCGGCCTTGCAAGCAGAAACCTTTTAATTGTTCGCTCATTCTTTAAATTAAAGGTATTTGTCTAGATTAAAGTTCTTCTATTTTTTGGTTCAAGGTTTCTTCAGCATGTGGGAGGTTCTAAGATTAAAGATGCAACTTTAAACCTTGAATAGCGGTTAAACAGAGACCGAAGGCTGAATTGCCGGTAAATTTGGTTTTTTATTGACCGCCGTTCATTAAAAGTCTCAACTGAACAATGCCTATTTCCAGACCACGCCGGTATCTTTCCAGCTTCGCGATTTCGCCGATTCCAAAACCGCTTCGCAGACCTTTTGGGTTTCTTGGGCTTCTTTAAAGGTCGGGGAGCAAGGTTTTCCTTCTTCCAGGGCTTTTAAAAAATCGGCGACTTGGTGCACAAAACTGTGTTCATACCCAATGGAAAGACCCGGCACCCACCACTTATCCATATAGGGCTGATCGTCGTCGGTAACGTGAATGGAACGCCATCCGCGTTCTATAGAATCGTTGCGATGGTCAAAATATTCTAGGCGCGTCAGGTCGTGCAGGTTCCATTTGATGGAGGCATGTTCACCATTGATTTCAAAGGTGTAGTGCGCTTTGTGTCCACGCGCATATCGCGTAGATTCGAAAAGGCCCAAGGAACCGTTATCAAAATGGCAATGGAACAAGCAGGCATCATCGATGGTCACTTCCTGCTTTTCACCGGTTTCGGAATGCACCCTTTCCTTGATAAAAGTTTCGGTCATGGCGGAAACATCTTTGATACCCCCGTTCAGCCACATGGCGGTGTCGATACAGTGGGCCAACAAGTCTCCGGTCACTCCGGATCCGGCAGCCGCGTTGTCCAACCGCCAAAGTCCTTCGCCACCTTGCGGCAGTTCGGGACTGATGGTCCAATCTTGCAAAAAGTTGGCACGATAATGGAAAATCTTTCCGAGTTTTCCGGCATCGATCAGCTGCTTTGCCAAGGTTACTGCGGGAATTCTACGATAATTGTAGTACACGGTGTTCGGTACCCCGGCCTTTTCAACGGCATCGACCATGGGCTGCGCTTCGGCAACGGTTCTGGCCAAGGGTTTTTCGCAAAGCACCATTTTGCCCGCTTTTGCCGCAGCAATAGCGATTTCAGCGTGCATATTGTTCGGAGTACAGATATCGATAGCGTCGATATCGTCGCGCGCCACCAATTTTCGCCAGTCCGTTTCAACAGATTCGTAGCCCCACTGCTCGGCGAATGCGGTGACCCGCTCTTCGTTTCGGGCGCAGACCGCTTTTAGAATGGGATGGTATTGCAGCTCCGGGAAGAAGTTTGGTACCCGTCTATAGGCATTGGAATGGGTGCGGCCCATAAAGCCGTAGCCCACCAGGCCGATTCTCAGATCTTTTTTTTCGCTCATTTTCTATTTACTATTCTAGGTGATTTCTTAATTCAACACACTTCAAGCGGGCATTTCCGAACGCAAAACTTTTTAAAAACTGCCAAGGGCTACTGTCACCTCCTACGCGCTCCCATGCCAACCGTGCAACTCCCTGACCTGTATCATAGCGGCCAAAATATCGTTCCAAGTCTTGGGTTTCAACATGACGTAGTTGGGAAACATGCAACCATCCCAACATATATGTTTCATTTTTTTGGTCAGGTTTCCGTTTTCGTCCCGGAGCCAGTGGCCGGCATCGACGGCAATATCCAATTTACCGTTGGGGTCGTCGGCCAAGCAGTGCCTTCCCGTTTTATCGTGGGAACCGGACCCGAATACCGTACCATCGTTCTGGGCGACGTGAAAATCTATCGTCCAAGGGCGAAGGGCGGCGGTCAGCTCCTCAAGGCCACGGGTCAAGGTTTTGCGATCGTTCCAATCAAAATCTTTGGGAAGAATGCGCTCATCGGGTTTGTTGTATCCCAATAAGTATAATAAGGTATGCGCCATATCGGCCTGAAAGCCAATGTTGGGTCTATCGACAGCCTCCAAGGTGTTCACCATGGTTTTCCAGCCCTGCATCCCGCCCCAGCAAATCTCACCTTCCGCGGCTAGGGATTCACCGTAATCTGCGGCGACATCGCAGGCTTCCCGAAAGGTCTGGGCTATCAATTTGGTATTTCCGACAGGGTCAGCGTCCCAGCTTTTAGGATCTACCGACGAATCTATACGGACCACACCGTAGGGCCGGACACCAAGTTCTCGCAATTTCTGTCCTATATCGCAGGCTTTGCGCACCTGGGTCACGAACTGCTTCCGCTCTTCGGCGGAACCCATGGCCGAACCGCCACCCGTACCTGCCCAAATCGGTGCCACCAAACTACCGATATCCAAATTTTTCGACCTGACCTTGTCCGCCATTTTTTTGAGAGCGTCATCGTCGGAGTCGATATCTAAATGCGGGTCGGCGGCAAAAAGATCGATTCCGTCGAACTTTATCCCATCGACCTCGGCGTTCGCCGTAAGGTCTAGCAGGGTATCCAAATCAATCGGCGGTTCGGAATCCGGACCTTTACCGACCACTCCGGGCCAAGAGGCATTATGCAGTTTTGGAAAATTATTCTTTGCCATCTTTATTACTTTTTAAGTTCAATTTTATTCGATGCGTAGGTTTATCCGCAGTCGTCGTAGGCCACTCTAAATATAGGGAATATCAAGGCCATCGAAAACAAGATTTCCAAATTAAATGCAGGCATCCTGTAATCTCATGCACCAAATTTTGCATCCTTCTTAATTATTTAGCCCCTCCCTTGCATTATCTTTAGCAAGGCACCTACAAATCTAGTATACCCGTCCCTCTTATATTTCCTATATCTTCGTAAAAGATGACACTTTTTTGTCTTACCTTCATTGCAGCACATTTTTGATGGGTAAAATATGAGCAGTCCTAATATTGAAAAAACCATTACTTCACGACAGGCCTTTATTTTTAAGGATCTGAAGAGCCCCTACTTCAATCCGAACTGGCATTTTCATCCCGAGTTTCAAATATCCTATATCATAAAAGGGAAAGGCACGCGATTTATCGGCGATAACGTACAAACCTTTAAAGAGGGCGATCTGGTGCTGACCCCACCGAACCTTCCGCATTTATGGCGCAGTGACGAGACGTATTTTGAAAAAGATAGTACCCGCTCGACCCACGCTATGGTCATCTATTTTGACCAAGAGCTGATGAGTCCGCCCTTATTGCGACGTGAAGAATTTTATGCTTTGAAGAAGTTGGTCGAAAATGCGGCGAGGGGCATGGAATTTTATGGGGATACGCCTACCAAGGTGCATCGCCTTATGCAAACCATAGCGCCTAAAAAGGGCTTTGGCCGCATCATCACCTTGTTAGAAATTTTAGAGGTTATGGCGACCAGCGATACATACAATCTTCTTGCTAGCCCAGGCTATACTCCCGTTTTAAAGACCGACGATGCCGAAAAGATGCAATTGGTCTATGACTACGTTATGAAACATTTCAAGACCAGAATTGAACTACAGCAGGTAGCCGATCTATTATCCATGACCACAACTTCGTTTTGTCGGTATTTTAAACCTCGCGCGAACAAGACCTTTACCCGTTTTGTCAATGAAATCAGGATAGGCCACGCCCGCAAATTACTTTTGGAGGATAATTTTAATATCGCGCAAATATCTTACGAATGCGGTTTCAACACGTTGTCGAATTTCAACCGCCAGTTCAAATCCATTGTGAAAATGAGTCCGCATGAATACCAGAAATTGTTTCTTAACCTCAAGACCGGTATTTCTTGAAGCGGATGGAATACGGATGGAATACGGATGGTTCGGATAATTTTAAAAGGCAAAAAAGTGTCGGTGTTTCAGGAAATACAGGAATTTTCTTTTTTCATTTCCTCCTATATTTGATAAGATGCTTTTAAAAAAATTATAAACCAGGAAAATAGGAAGGTATGAAAATCGGAATGAACATGTTGCTGTGGACGAACCACGTGACAGAGGCCCATTATCCGATAATCGACGACTTGAAAGAAGTCGGATATGACGGTATCGAACTGTTCTTAGGGGAAGGTGATATTCCGCATTACACGAAGCTGGGGAAGCATTTATCCGAACTCGGTATGGGCGTGACCGCAGTTGCCGGTCTGGCGCCCGAAGAGAATATTGCCAGTGCCGATGCCCGGTTTCGGAGCGCGGGACTAGATAAACTAAAATGGTCGATTGATAGGGCCGCTGCCGCCAACGCCGACATTATCTGTGGGCCCTTTCATTCCACTTTCGCCTATTTTACGCGGCAGCCACCCACGCAAGATGAACGAAAGCGCAGCAACGAACAGCTGCGGAAGGCCGCCGAGTACGCCCAACAGGCGAATATCGTGCTAACGCCCGAAGCCGTGAACCGCTTTGAGTGCTATCTGTACAATACCATGGCCGACCTCAAGACTATGGTCGAAGCCGTAAACCATCCTAACTTAGGGGCCATGTTCGATACGCATCATGCCCATATCGAGGAAAAAAACCAGGCCGATGCCCTAAAAACCATCGCGCCCGTACTCAAGCACATCCATATCAGCGAAAACGATAGGGGCACCCCGGGTAGCGGACAAGTGCACTGGGATAGCTTTTTTCGAGCCTTGAACGAAATTGAGTATGACGGGTGGCTGACCATCGAGGCCTTCAGCACCATTATTCCCGAATTTGCCAATGCCATCAACGTGTGGCGGGACTATTCGCCATCGAAGGAAATCTACACCAAAGGCATACAATTGATCAAGAAAGGTCTTAAGGGATGAAATTTACGCTTAAAGGGATACCGGTTTAGGATATCGAAATATTGGTCACATAGATTTTACTGATCACACAGATTTTATCTGGATATTGCATTGGATATCGCAGTTTTAAAATCAAAATAATCTTACCTTGTAATTATGAAAAACCTAGTTTATCTTTTTGTTTGCTTCGCGCTGTTTGCGTGTAAAGAAGTCAAAGAAAATAGCACGGAGCCTTTACTACAGCCCAAAGATCTATCGGAATGGTTGGCATTTAAAGGGAAAAGCGTCGACGCCAAACATATCGTGCTGATTTCCGGGGATGAGGAATATCGTTCCGAAGAGGCCCTGTCGCAACTGGCAAAAATACTCAGCGAACACCACGGTTTTTCCTGTACCGTGCTTTTTGCCCAGCATCCTGAAAATCCGGGCATCGTCGATGCGAACTATGCCAACAACATTCCGGGACTGGATGCTTTGGATACCGCCGATATGATGATCCTCTTTACCCGGTTCCGTGCCTTGCCCGATGACCAGATGAAACATATCGATGACTATTTGATGAGCGGGAAGCCAGTGATGGGCATCCGAACCGCTACCCATGCGTTTCTGTTCCCTGAAGATTCAGATTCGAAGTATACGCATTACAGCAATGGGTATGATGGAGACAAAACGGAATGGACCGATGGTTTCGGCCGTCTGGTGCTGGGCGAGAAATGGGTGGCACACCACGGCCACCATAAACATCAAAGCCAAAGGGGCATGGTGTTCGAGGATGCCCAGAATCATCCTATAACCCATGGCATTGAAGATGGCGATGTTTGGGGCGCCACCGATGTGTACGAGGTACGCCTTCCGCTTCCCGATGATGCCGAACCTATTTTATACGGTCAGGTAATGAACCGCGAAGGCGAAGAAGACCCCACCGATATCCATTTCGGGATGCGGCCCTCCGATGATGAAGTGGCCGAAGTAAACAACGAAGGGAAAACCGTAGACGATGTGAACATGCCTATCGTATGGACCAAAAGCTACCAACTACCGGGCGGGAAGGAGGGAAAAGCTGTTACCTCGACCGTAGGTGCGGCAAGCGATATGCTGATCGAAGGAACACGAAGGGTTTTGGTCAACGGCGTTTTTTGGGCGATGGATATGGAAGTGCCCGAAAAGGCCAATGTGAGCCTAGTAGGCGAATTCAATCCCTCGCAATTCGGATTTAAGGATGAAACCTATTGGCAAGAAAAAGGGGTGAAAGTCGAGCAGTTCGCCCTTGACGAGTAAAATGTCATCACTTTGACGCCAACGCCTATGTTTGACCCAAAGTTTCAATACGAATCCTTCATCCAATCATACGCTTTCCGGTTGATCCAATTTCCCCTTGTAAAATCGGGAAAATCTTGAGGTTCGCCTTTATTGGCGATAGAGAGTTCAGATAAAGGCGTTACGGCACTCCACGCAGCGGCATCGTACGCATCCATCGGAGGGGCAACATTGGCTTTTGCGGATTCTACAAAGGCGTGATCGACGAAAAAGTCCATACCCCCATGTCCGGCACCTGAGGCGTGTTCGCCATATTTTTTCCAAAGAGGATGGTCGTATTTGGTCAGCCACGTATCGGCGACATCCCACTCATGGGGCTTTGATTCTCCCTCTATATAAATTCGGTTGCCATCGACTTCCCATAATCCATTGGTGCCCTGAACCCGGAAGCCCAGCGAATACGGCCTGGGTAAGGTTGTATCATGGGTGACGATAATCGTCTCCCCGTTCGTTGTTTCAATCGTGCTTGTAATGACATCGCCCATCTTAAAATTCACTTCGGCATTGGGATGATCTTTGCCACCGTTCTCGACGATGTAGTTGTGCAATCCCCGAGCTTTGGTAGCGTGGGAGGTCAAGGATAGAAATCGGTTGCCGCGGTTGATATCGGCCATAACGGCAATAGGGCCGAGACCATGGGTCGGATATACATCGGCATTACGGAGCACCGAATGCTGTGTTCGCCATTTGGCTTCGGATATGCCCTTCTCACCGAACTCTACACCCTTGCCATAGGCATCTTTTCCGTCGTTCAGCAGTACGTGCCGAAGATCATGCTGATAACCGCACCTGAAATGCATCAGCTCGCCAAAGACGTTTTGTTTGACCATATTGAGCACGGCCATCACATCGCGGCGGTAATTGACATTTTCAAGAATCATCAAATGCGAACCGGTTGCCTCGTGGGTGTTGACCAGATCCCAACATTCTTCCATCGTATTGGCCGCGGACACTTCAATACCGGTAAATTTTCCGGCTTCCATGGCGTCGACGGCCATGCGCGCGTGCCAGAGCCAAGGGGTAGAAATAATAACCGCATCGATTTTCCGCATGGCCAAAAGGTTCAAATAGTCTTTGTCGTCTTTCCCGAAAACCTTGGGTTTTGATCCGCCCGCCTTGGAAATTTCTTCCTGCGCCAATTCGATGCGAGCATCGTCAATATCACAGATAGCGGCTATGTTGACGTCATCGCGCTGTAGTAGATTGTTCAAATGGTTCGCCCCACGGAGGCCGACGCCGATCAGGCCCACATTCAGTTTATCTTTTAAGCCGTAATGCAAAATGCCGAAAGCAGACTGTGGAAGTGTGGCAATCGCCGTGCCCGTCAAAGCGGTTTTTTTGATGAAATTTCTTCGTGTGTTCATGCGCTTGGATTTCAGGTATCTAATAAAATCAAATATAGGAAAAAGCGGTAAGGCATTTGCGGGAACCCATTCCGTTTACATAAGCCCTATGGCCTTTATCGGGATTACATTTTGCGGTAGACTGATTTCATTAAAGTCATAGACATTTCGTTTTGGGCTAATCGAATAGTGACCCATCACTTATATTATCCATATTATTAGTTTAAGAAATTTCAAGATTAATTTAAAACAGAAGATTATGAGCGATGACAAAAGCAACAAAATCGAAAAGGACAAAACGAGCTTGGGAGAAAAGGCCATCAACCACAACGAAACGGATGGTAAAGACATCAACCATCAGGTGAAACAGCGGCGCGAAAAGCACCAACCTAGGGACAACGCGTGATTGACCCACATACAGACTTACTAAAACCGGCCTTAAAGTCGGTTTTTTTTAATCGACAATCTGATAACAGACTCAAACAAATAACAAAATCAAGGTAAGGACGACCCCCGCCAACGAAAAATATATCCCTTTTTTAAAGACGGATGTCTTGGGCAGAAACATCCAAAACGCAGATATCACAAAGAACAGTAGCGCGACACCGAAAAAGATGTTCAGCCAATAGACCGGACTGTTGGTGGTGGCCTTATGCAGCTTTGTCATTTTATCGAGCACCAAAGGCAATTTTTTTTCCGTAAATATGACGGCACCGGTACTTTCGTTATATTGTCCTTTTTCAAAGTATGCGATATCGCCTTCCGTCTTTTCGATTTTCAGGCCGTTGATATGAATTTCCTTTCCCAATTCGGCGGTGGACATGTTAGGCTTTAACACCCGCTCTTGCCGCACTTCCTGTTTTAAAAAATCCGTTTTTCTAAAAATCAAGACTATCCCGCTCAAAGCGTACATGGCCATGATGCCCGTCAAAAAGAAGCCCAGATATCTGTGAACAATCCGCATGTAGAATCCCGTTGTCTTTCGCATTTTCAATATTTCATTGTAAGCCGCAAAAATAATCCTTTTGAAATATCCGAGGTGTTTCTATACCTTTAAAAAAAACAAATCCTATTGAAATGAAAAATATAAGCCTCCTGTTGAGCTTGCTGATATCGGCGACGCTCTCTGCCCAAAGAGATTTTGACGATGTCGTCATTACCTCAGAAAAACTGACCGATAATGTCTATGTCCTTTTCGGCGCGGGAGGCAACATTGGTCTGGCCATTGGCGAAGAGGCGGCCTATCTTGTCGATGACCAGTTTGGTCCACTGACCGATAAAATTGTGGCCCATGTAAAGACCTTGACGGACAGACCCATCAATTTTGTACTGAACACCCATTTGCACGGCGATCACACCGGTGGTAATGAAAACTTGGCGAAGGCCGGTGCCTTGATTTTCGCCCCTGATAACGTACGTAAAAGAATGGAGGCTTCCGAAGAGCCAAACCCGAAAGAAGCGCTTCCGGTAGTTACATTTAACGATAAAATGACCCTGCACCTGGGCGGTGGAAAAAGCATTCACGCCATGCACGTCAACCCTGCCCATACCGATGGGGACACCTATTATTATTTTTCGGAGGATAACCTCATACATATGGGCGATAACTTTTTCAGTGGTCGCTACCCGTACCTCGATTTGAGTTCCGGGGGTGATATAGACGGATTGATCTCCAATTTAAAAATGGCCTTGGGCATTGTCGATGAAGGCACCCGAATAATTCCCGGTCACGGTCCGGTTTCTTCAAAAAAAGATCTAGAAAGTTACACGGAGATTTTGGTCACCTTGCGGGAGCGGGTAAAAAAGGCAAGAGCGGAAGGTAATTCGTTGGAAGAAACCCAAAATTTGGACCTATCTAAAGAATGGGATGCCACCCACGGCCAAGGTTTCATCAATGCGGATAAGATCGTAGAATTTATTTATAAGTCGGCGGTTTGAAAAATACGTTTTAACGGGTTTTAGTAGGTTCCCCTTCTATTAATAGCTCGCGTACGGAAGTCTCACCATGAGTAATTCGTTTACCAAGACAAGACAATATTACTAAAGTTGGTACATCCTCGATCTTCCCTTACGTCAGATCATCTTTTCACCAGTTCAGTCTAAAGTATCTTTGGGGGAGACCAACATCGCCGACTTTCCCACGCCTCCCCGTTTTATAGGAAAAGTGACTATAAATAAAGAATTTTGGATTTTATCCATTATTTAGGAATATTTCCTAAATTTGTCTGTTATGAATTTTTAAAGAAATCAATGAACGATTCTAAAGTTGGATACATTCAAAAATCGGATAAGAACTTTCGTGTCGAACGGCCCGTACAAACTGGATTTTCAAGTCCTGCTACACATTACAACGAACCGAGAATCGATTTGAACGACGCCTTGGTGAAAAACGCCTCTGCGACCTTTTTTGTAAGGGTTTCGGATGACACCTTCCAAGATTTCAATGTTTCTGAAAACGATGTGCTGATTATCGACAAATCGTTGGTTCCAAAGCGCGGTCAACTTGTATTGGCCAACGAACAAGATACCTTTCAAATAGTACGCCTCGGTGTACGGAAAAATTCCGAACTTCTGATTTGGGGCGTAATCACCTATGTCATTAAATCGGTACTATGATCGCACTTGTAGACTGCAATAGTTTCTATGCTTCTTGCGAACAGGTCTTCAGGCCCGATTTGCGAAATAGGCCGGTGGTGGTACTTAGCAACAATGATGGCTGTATCATTGCGGCCAACAAAGAAGCGAAGGCCTTGACCGAAATCCCGATGTTTCAGCCTATATTTAAGATTAAAAAACTGTTGGATAATAGCGATGTAACGTATTTTTCGTCCAATTATACCTTATATAGCGATATGT
>JBATUY010000343.1:0-2932 GCA_049671465.1 Pricia sp.
TCATTACTTAATTTGTCTTCCCCTCACATCACATTTTGCTGTTCCCCAATTTAAAAAAAAAACAGCATGTCTCTTACTAAACCCGCTAGAATTCAAAGTGTAGATGCCCTGCGCGGTATTGCGCTCGCAGGTATTGTCATCTGCCATATGGTAGAAAATTTTATTGGTGCACCTGCTCCCGAAGCCTTTAATAAGGCCGTGCACCCAAGCATCATCGACAATATTCTCGACGGTCTTATTTTCTTTTTTCTACGGGGAAAGTTTATCGCCCTGTTCTCTTTTCTATTCGGACTTAGCTTTTTTATTCAGATGGATAATGGCGCCAAAAGGGGCACTAATTTCGGAGGACGGTTTTTATGGCGTTTGTTCATCTTATTGCTCATCGGCTACGCCCATAGTCTTTTCTACAGGGGGGATATTTTAACGATTTACGGCTTTTTGGGCATTTTTTTAATTCCGTTTTATAAGGTGGACAGCAAATGGGTCTTAGGATGTGCCGCCCTGTTATTTCTAGGGTTGGGCAGGGCCATCGTATTCGCCATTACCGATGGCAACAGTATTTGGGGAGGTCCAATCGATATCGCACCGGATGCCCCATGGATAGCTGAATACTACGATACCCTAAAAAACGGTAGCCTGCTTGACGTGTTCAAGGCCAATGCCGTTGACGGACATCGCGATAAGTGGGATTTTCAATTCGCTATTTTCGGAAGGGGCTATTTTACTTTTGCGTTTTTTCTCGTAGGCCTTTACGCAGGGCGTTCAGGATTCTTCAAAAATTTCAGGGAAAATAAGACCTTAACAAAGCGATTGCTCATCTGGTCCATCGTCATTCTCGTGGCCGGCTTGGCGTTGACCGCAGCGGCCTTTGCCAGCCTTGGCGAAAATGTATCTCTGGATAACTGGACCGCCATGGCCGGCTTAACGGCCATGGATATCGCAAATATGGCGATGACCCTAATGTACATTGCCATTTTTGTTTTGTTATATAGAAAAGCAAGACCGGAGAAATGGTTGGCCAATTTCGCACCCTATGGCAGAATGGCCCTTACGAATTATGTTCTGCAGAGCATAATCGGAACCGGACTTCTTTATGGCTACGGGCTCGGGCTTATCGGAGATCTTCGGCATTTGTATACGTTTGGCTTAGCACTTCTAGTAGTCGCCGTTCAGGTTTGGTTCAGCAAATGGTGGCTAAGCTATTTCAATTACGGCCCACTGGAATGGTTATGTCGAAGTCTTACTTTTTTGAAGGCATTCCCGTTCCGAAAGAAATATGCAAAGTCTATCAGTTTTATTTTTCCCGCGATTTCAACTCCGCCTCTATATCTTTCAGGGTAAATCCTTTAGCTTGAAGCAAAATCAAATAATGGAACAGCAAATCCGCACTCTCATATAGAAATAGCTCATCATTATCATCCTTGGCCTCTATGACGGTTTCGATGGCCTCCTCCCCTACTTTTTGGGCGATTTTATTAATACCCTTTTCAAAGAGCGACGCCACATATGATTTACTGCCATTAGATGCCGTCCGGCGCTGGTCGATAACGTCTTCCAGCTGGGATAAAAATCCGAAGTTTGACCTATTCTCTTCGTTCCAGCAAGTGTCGCTTCCCGTGTGACAGGTGGGTCCTTCGGGACGAACGGATATCAACAAAGTGTCGTTATCACAGTCGTTCTTGATAGCTACCAAATTTAAATAGTTGCCGCTCACTTCCCCTTTCGTCCATAATCGCTGCTTTGAACGGCTGAAAAACGTGACCTTTTTGGTTTCTTGGGTTTTTTCAAGTGCAGCGGCGTTCATGTAGCCTAACATTAAGACATTTTTGGTGATGGCATCTTGGATTATGGCCGGGACTAAGCCGTCTTGGTTTTTGGTGAAGTCTATTTTCATAATTTTTGTTCTTCTATGGGTCTTGTTGCGGTCGGGAGCCAGCGGTGTTTCTAAGCTCCACTGCACCTGCCTATCAGGCCTGCTGTGACAACTTTTATTCTTGGTCCAATTGCTGTTAGGAAAATCGGATTTCCTTAATCCGCGACTGTGACCGCCTACCAGCGCGAGGTAGGCTCGGGTGATCCTTGCATTAAATTCTTATCGAAATTCCGTTTTCCCGTAAATTCTCTTTTAAGTCTTTGATTCCGATTTCCTTAAAGTGGAAAACGCTGGCCGCTAATGCGGCATCGGCTTTTCCATCGGTAAACGTATCCGCAAAATGCCGCATATTTCCCGCACCACCAGAGGCGATGATCGGTATATTCAATTCGGTGGACAGTCGGGCCAATGCTTCATTGGCAAATCCGTCTTTGGTGCCATCATGATCCATGGAAGTAAACAGTATTTCGCCCGCGCCGCGTTCTTCCACTTCTTTGGCCCATTCAAAAAGCTTGCGCTCGGTCGGAACCTTACCGCCCACAAGGTGAACGATCCATTCCCCATCAATTCGTTTGGCATCAATGGCGACCACAATACATTGCGACCCGAATTTTGCGACCAGCTCATTGATCAATTGCGGATTTTTGACTGCCGAAGAATTGATAGAAACTTTGTCCGCTCCGTTCTGTAAGAGCACATCTACATCTTCCACAGATGATATACCACCGCCGACCGTAAAAGGAATATTGACCTTCTCGGCAACGTGATACACAAGTTCCGCCAGTGTTTTTCTTTTTTGTTCCGTGGCGGAAATATCTAAAAATACCAATTCATCGGCACCTTCCCTACTATAAATTTCCGCGAGTTCGACCGGGTCACCGGCATCACGCAAGTCGACGAAATTGACGCCTTTGACCGTACGGCCGTCTTTGATATCGAGACAGGGAATTATTCTTTTCGCTAGCATATTTTAATTATGGATAAGGTGCACCGTGTAATGTGAATTCTGCGATTCGCTACCTAGATATAGGCTGTTTGTATTCCCTACATGATATTTTG
>JBATUY010000344.1:0-8631 GCA_049671465.1 Pricia sp.
GCTCGATATCGATCCGGCATCCCTCAATCAGGGCGCCGCTGTGGGAGCCAACTTTGCGCCTCCCGTGCCCGCGACCGACCAGAACATCCAATTATATGCCCAGGAGCTCTATAAAATCCCTTGGGTGATGTTGATCACGTTTTTCCTGATTTACTTCATTTTGGGCTATCTGATTTACAGTTCCATCTATGCTGCCATAGGCGCGGCGGTGGACAATGAAACCGATACGCAGCAGTTTATCTTCCCTATCATCCTTCCTTTGATGCTGGCCATTTATGTGGGTTTCTTTTCGGTATTCAGCAATCCCCATGGACCGATCGCGGTCGGTTTTTCACTGTTTCCTTTGACTTCGCCCATTGTGATGTTGATGCGATTACCGGGAGGTGTCGGAGAGGGCGGGGTTCCCATATGGGAACTCGTGACATCCATCCTATTACTGATCATCACATTTATCGGCATTGTATGGCTCGCGGCCAAAATATATCGGGTCGGTATCTTGATGTACGGCAAAAAACCATCTTATAAAGAATTGTTCAAATGGCTAAAATATTGAACCTGCAACAAGACGATTTAAGTAAGGTCGAAGAAATTATAGAAGAAGACGTCTGGGGTTCGATCAAGGCGGTTCTTGAAATGGGCCCGAGTTTCGGGCAGGGAGAAGATCAGATACATATTACGGTCGGACTGTTGTTGTTATTGGTAGCGGCTTTTCTCGTCACCAGTTTTGCGTTGAAATGGGTGCGTCAGTTGCTGACCCGAAAAATGCAGGGTGACGACAAGCTCAAGTTTATCAGTATTTTCAAGTTCATCAAATATGTCATTTATCTGATCGTCATATTGACGACGATGAGCGCGGCGGGCATCAATATCACGCTTTTGCTTACGGCCTCGGCAGCATTATTCGTTGGTCTGGGTCTTGCGCTCCAGGATCTTTTTAAAGATATTATCGGGGGTATTTTTATAATAACGGACAAATCGCTGCACGTAGGCGATATCGTAGAGGTAGACGGTCGCGTGGGCAAGGTATTCGAGATCAAGCTCAGAACGACCCGGGCCATTACCCGCGACGATAAGGTCGTGGTCATACCCAATCATCATTTTATTACCGACATTATTTACAATTACACGCAGAACCATAAGATGACCCGTGAAAAAATCAGTGTCGGGGTCGCATACGGAAGCGATGTCGAAATGGTAACCAAAATTTTGGAGGAGGTAGCGAAAAACCAAAAGGGCGTTCTCAAAAACCCGAAGTGCTTTGTGATGTTCGAGGATTTTGGCGATTCGGCACTGCTGTTTTCCATCAATTTCTATATCAACGATAGCTTTTCCGATCCTAGGATTAAAAGTGCCATGCGATATCGCATCGACGCCAAATTTAGGGAAAACGGTGTTACGATTCCCTTTCCACAGCGCGATGTACATATCTATCAATCCGGTCCGTTCGAACATCGAAATTCAGCGCCTAAAAGCGAAACGAAATGAGGTTAGGTACCCGAAGACCATCGTTATGTCTTTGGATGGCCCTGCTCTGTACCTTGCTCCGTACCCTGGTCGGCGGTGCACAAACTCCCGATATTTTCAGGGCCGAATATATGAGGATGCCAGAAAACAGCCAAGGCGCAAAACTGTCTCGGATAAAGCTGGTGGCCAACTATCCCATTACTCTTAAAGACTCGAGTAATATTATTTTCGGTGCTGAATACAACCGCTTGTCCTACGGCCTTAGGCGCGAAGGTATTCCCGAGGGAATTGAAGGATTGAGACATTTGCACGTTGCCGATATAAATTTTGGCTATGTGCACCGCTACAATACCTTTTGGCGTATTATCGGGGTAGTGACCCCGCGCTTGTCATCGACTTTGGGCGCTCCGATCGAGAAGGGAGATGTTTCGTTCAACATGACTGTCGGGGTATTAAGGGAGAAGAAGCACGTAGAAAAGCCCACAATTCTAGTACTGGGCATCGCTTATAATTCCACCGTCGCCTTGCGGGTGCCCTTGCCCATTGTATATTTTGAAAAGCGTTTCCATGAACAGTGGTCTTATGTCTTAGGCGCACCCAAAACGGCGCTGAAATATCATTTTGACGAAAAACATCAACTGCAGTCCGAATTTATATTGGACGGATATTACGTAAACTTGCAAGGTACCATTCTAGTACCCGGTGGTGGTGGCGCCACATCGATTTCATCCTCTGGTGCTTTGGGTACTTTAGGTTATCAGTATGCCATCAAGAAGTCGGTATTTCTCTATATTTACGGAGGCCATACCCTTTTTCAGACCGGGGTTTTGCGCAACGCTGACAGAGAAGATATTTTTACGCTGAACGATGGTCCGAACTTTTACATGCGGGCCGGGTTTCGAATAGGACTTTAGAAAGCGGACGGTGACAGTCGCAGTAAGCAATAGTAGGTCGCCGCCATATAAAAATTATGATCTTAAAAATAAATAGGAAACAATGCCAAAAATACTGATTATAGAAGATGAAGCAGCCATTCGAAGGGTGCTGGTCAAAATACTATCCGAAGAGAACGACTCGTATCAAGTGGAGGAAGCCGAAGATGGACTAAAAGGCTTGGAAGCCGTCAAGAACAACGACTACGACCTCGTACTCTGCGATATAAAAATGCCAAAAATGGACGGGGTGGAAGTATTGGAAGCGGCAGTTAAAATTAAGCCGGAAATTCCATTTATCATGATTTCCGGCCATGGTGACCTTGATACTGCCGTGAATACCATGCGCTTGGGCGCCTTCGACTATATTTCGAAACCGCCAGATCTTAACCGGCTTCTGACGACCGTACGCAATGCGCTTGACAAGCAGACCTTGGTGGTCGAAAACAAAAAGCTGCGAAAAAAAGTCAGCAAGAACTACGAAATGATAGGGGAAAGCGATGAAATTTCCATCATCAAGGAAATGATCGAGAAAGTCGCCCCGACCGATGCGCGGGTATTGATAACCGGCTCGAACGGAACGGGCAAAGAACTGGTGGCCCATTGGTTACACCAGAAAAGCGAGCGTAGCGGCGGACCCTTTATAGAGGTGAACTGTGCCGCCATTCCTTCCGAATTGATAGAGAGCGAACTTTTTGGTCATGTAAAAGGTGCGTTTACCAGTGCGTTACGAGATAGGGCCGGCAAATTCGAGGCCGCCAATAAGGGCACGATTTTTTTGGATGAGGTCGGCGACATGAGCCTTTCCGCACAGGCCAAAGTATTGCGGGCCCTGCAAGAAAGCAAGATTTCAAGGGTAGGTACCGATAAGGATATAAAGGTCGATGTTCGGGTGATAGCAGCGACCAACAAAGACCTAAAATTGGAAATCGAAGAGAACAGGTTCCGCGAAGATCTGTACCATCGACTGGCCGTGATATTGATCAAAGTACCCGCGTTGAACGATAGACGTGACGATATCCCCTTACTTATCGAACATTTCGCCAATAAAATCGTTTCGGAACAGGGCATTGCCACTAAAGTCTTCTCGGAAGAAGCGATCGAATTGTTGAAGAGTTATGATTGGACCGGTAATATTCGCGAGCTGCGAAACGTAATCGAACGCCTTATCATTCTCGGGGGTAAGGAAGTTACGGAAGATGATGTAAAATTATTCGCGAGTAAATAGGAATGCGCGCAGTTCCGCGACCGCGTTATTTTCCCTTACAATCCCCAAGCATATCAAGGGCACGGCCTGTAATCTCCTTGGTCTTTAAATTGTAATATTTTTTTCCTTCCGAGAGGTTGGCGTTTAGCAACTGCTGCTCGCAATTTTCGTAGATGCCCGTCGCAAAGGTGCGCGCCTCTTTACAGTCTACGGTATTGATTACGTTTTGTAGTGATATCTTGTATTTTTTCAGGGCGATATCTATTTTTTCCCGCAGCATTTTTCCGTTTGGCGGTGCTTGTAGGGTATCCTTAGCAACTGTACCGGTGGTATTTATCGAAAGTTCGTCTGTGCCGTAGGGGCTTTTGTGCTGTTCGTGGTTACGAACGGCGTCAAGGGCATCCGAAACGTGCGGCAGCGTCTTCTCGAGCAAAATACGGGTACTGGCCAAAGAAGTGGTCTTTGTGGCGTTTTTAAGTAGTGCCGCAACCTCTTCAAGACTTTCCGAAGCATGTACACAATCACATTCCGCCATCTGTTTATCCGATTTTGAGATAGCGCCCAACGCTTTGTAAATATGGAAACGTATGATCTGAAGGTCCTCGTTTTCCAAGGCTTTTTTGGTTTCCTTCTCCACATAAGCGATGTTGCTGCCAGCATAATCGCAGGCCTGTGTCGCACCAAATGACGAAAAAATGCATACCGAAAAAGCACAGAGAAATAATTGGGGAAGTTTCATAGCGTAGGTTTGGTCTGTAAAATTTGGGTATTCTACCTTGCAAAGGTATGGCTGCCAAGGCCTTGCTGCCTACTTTTTTCGACACACCGTAGCGCCATCCCTGTATTTTGGACGAATGGATACTTTCCAAGGGCAAATGGTTGTTTTTTCCGACTTTAGATTACCGTTCAACGAATGTATTTTCTATATTCATCCCATGGATAAACAAAATATCGATTCCTATAAAGTGAAAGGAGACATCAAACTGGCCGATTTTCCGACCCACGAAGATTTCAATGCTTCGGATAGACAGTTGAAAAAGGAGCTAAAAGATATCAGAAAAGACCTCGGGGATTTACAAGATACGCTCTACGCACACGGAAAATACAGTGTTCTGGTCTGCTTACAAGGGATGGATACCGCCGGAAAGGATAGCCTGATCCGTGAGGTATTCAAAGATTTCAACGTTCGCGGCGTCGTCGTACATAGCTTCAAGGTGCCTACCGAACTCGAACTGAAACACGATTATCTATGGCGGCATTACATTGCCCTACCGGCCAAGGGAAAGTTCGGGGTCTTCAACCGTACCCACTACGAAAATGTTTTGGTCACGCGGGTGCATCCGGAATATATCATGGGGGAGAACATTCCCGGTATCCATGCCGTCGCCGATATCGATAAAGGTTTTTGGGATACCCGTTTCCGACAGATCAATGATTTCGAGCGGCACATCGCGGCCAACGGTACTATTGTTTTTAAATTTTTTCTACACCTATCCAAAGAGGAGCAACGCCAACGTTTACTACGTCGCTTGAATCTCAAACGCAAGAACTGGAAATTTTCGCCGGGGGATCTGAAAGAACGAAAGTTGTGGGATACCTACCAAAAGTGCTATGAAGACGCCATAAACGCCACTTCGAAACCCCATGCACCATGGTATATCGTTCCGGCGGACAACAAAAAGTCTGCAAGGGTCACGGTAGCCTCTATTTTATGGGATGAATTACGAAAGTATACCGATATCAAAGAACCCGAACTTGAGCCCAAGATTTTGGAGGAGTTGGATAGTTATAAGAAACAATTGCAAAAGGAAGCCCAATGAAAAAGTTATGGATGGTATTTGTGTTTGTAAGTATACAGGCTTACGCGCAAAGCGAGGATGAAAAACAGCTTAAAAAAATCTACGACGCCGCACTTACACAGGGGAGGGCTTACACTTGGCTCAACCACCTGTCCAATCAAATCGGTGGCCGGCTCTCTGGCTCTCTAGAAGCGCAATTGGCGGTAGAATACACCAAAGCGCAGCTCGATTCGTTGGGCCTGGATCGGGTCTGGTTACAGCCTGTGATGGTGCCCAAATGGGTGCGTGGCACGCCGGAATTCGCTTATATGGAAACGGCGCCCGGGGTGACCAGTACCATCCCCATCTGCGCTTTGGGCGGTTCGGTGGGAACACCCATCGGCGGGCTCAAGGCCAATCTTGTCGAGGTTCAGGGTATCGAAGAACTAAAGGCCCTGGGACGGTCTGTGATTCAAGGGAAAATTGTGTTCTTCAACCGGCCGATGGATCCGACCCTGATCAGTACTTTTGATGCGTACTCCGGTTGTGTCGATCAGCGGTATTCGGGGGCGGAGGAGGCGGCCAAATACGGTGCCGTCGGTGTCATCGTCAGATCGATGAACCTGCGTTTAGACGATTTACCGCATACCGGTTCAATGGGCTATGGCGATACGGCCGTTGGCGATAGAATTCCCGCAGCGGCCATAAGTACGAACGGGGCCGAGATGCTGGGTACGACCTTACAATTGAATCCTGATACGAAGTTCTATTTTAAGCAGAACTGCAAACAGTTCGACGATGTCGAATCCTTTAATGTTATCGGTGAAATAAAGGGAAGTACGCACCCCGATGAAATTATTGTGGTAGGCGGCCATCTTGACTCGTGGGACCTGGGCGACGGTTCGCACGACGACGGTGCCGGATGCGTGCAGAGTATGGAGGTACTTCGCCTTTTGAAGCTTTCGGGCTATACGCCGAAACGCACGATCAGGGCGGTGTTGTTCATGAACGAAGAGAACGGGTTGCGCGGCGGTAACGAATATGCGGCGCAAGCCAAAAACAATAACGAAAACCATGTATTCGCGTTGGAAAGCGATGCCGGAGGTTTTACGCCAAGGGGATTTTCGTTCGACAGTTCCGATGCCGATTTGAAGAATATTCAAGGCTGGGCACCGCTCTTCGAACCCTACCTAATACATCTATTGGAGAAGGGCTATAGCGGTGCCGATATCGCTCCCCTTAAAAAAGAGGGGATGGTCTTGGCCGGATTGAGGCCAGATTCCCAACGCTATTTTGTACACCATCATGCGGCGAACGATACCTTCGAACATGTTAACAAGCGGGAGCTAGAACTTGGAGCAGCCAGTATGACCAGTTTAGTGTATCTTATCGATAAGTACGGTGTCGGTTCGGCAGGGTCAAAATAATGGTTCTATCGCAAACAGGAACATTTTCGTTACCTTTGCCCCTCACAAAAAATGAGTACAATGCAAGACGGATTATACGCAAAATTCAATACTTCGAAAGGAGAAATACTAGTAAAGCTTACGTACGATAAAACGCCCGGCACGGCCGGTAATTTTGTTGCCCTCGCCGAGGGAAAGCAGAAGAACAAGGTGAAGGCCGAAGGTGAACCATATTACGATGGCCTCAAGTTTCATCGGGTGATTCCCGATTTTATGATACAGGGCGGATGTCCCCAAGGCACCGGTACCGGAGATGCGGGCTATAAGTTCGACGATGAGTTTCATCCCGATCTGAATCATTCGAAACCTGGTGTACTTTCTATGGCCAATGCCGGCCCGGGCACCAACGGCAGCCAGTTCTTTATCACCCACGTCGCCACACCGTGGTTGGACAATAAGCATACCGTCTTCGGTCATGTGGAATCCGGACAAGACGTGGTCGATGATATCGCGCAGGGCGATTCCATCGAAACCCTTGAGATCGTAAGGGTTGGGGAAGCGGCTAAAAAATGGGATGCGCTCGCGGCTTTCGAAACCTTTAAAAGCTCCAAGGAAAAACGCGAAGCGGAGCAAAAAAAAATTCAGGAAGCCGAACTCGACAAAATCTCAAAAGGCTTCGATAGCACGGAGAGCGGATTGCGCTATAAAATGATCCAAGAAGGTAAAGGCCCCAAAGCCGAAAAAGGGCAGACCGTTTCGGTACATTATGAGGGCTCCCTATTAAACGGACAGGTTTTCGATTCGTCGTACAAACGCAAGCAGCCCATTGATTTTCAATTGGGAGCGGGCCAAGTTATTTCCGGTTGGGACGAAGGTATCGGTTTGCTAAAAGTAGGCGATAAGGCACGTTTCGTCATTCCACCGAATTTAGGATATGGCAGCGCCGGTGCCGGTGGTGTTATTCCCCCGAACGCCACCTTACTGTTCGATGTAGAGTTGATGAACGTAAAATAGAACTAACTTTTTATAGACCAAATTAGCCTCGGCAATAGCCTGAGGCTTTTTTTTTAGTATCGCCTTTCAATCCTTTTGGTACGTGCTCAGAATGAGAAGCACGATATTGACAGCAATCAGTACAATTAAGATGGTGAAAAATGTAAGCATGCCAAAGCCAATAGGTATTAGAATTAGTTCCTTTAAATGAGAAACACCTCAATATGTTCAAACCCTACCTTTTATCGATCAGCTACGAACAACTCGAAGATTCAAGGCTTTTTAGCGCCATCGACGCTCCATTTTAAAAGCACGATATTCACTAAAATCAAAAGTATAAGTATACCAAAAAAAGTAAGCATCGCGTTTACTATTTTGTGGTGAGGTATTCATAATGATAGCAGCATAGTAAGGGAATAGTATGTAGTGATACTATCCATTGTGTATAATCTACTATTTCTCGTGGATAAATGTATGAAAAATATGACTAAGATGTATTCTGTTCCTTCAATAAAGCTCTAAAAATAATCGATAATCGATTGAAGGACAGCTGAGAAGCCGAAAAAGGATAGTATTACTGCCGTATGTATACATTTGTTGGTTTGAAGGCTAAGTATATCGCACTGATTGTAAGGGCTGCAAGCTTTTTCAAAAAGGAGGGAAATATCTTCTTCAGGCTCAGATCGGAGGATGTCAGTTTACATATCTGTTTTAATGATAATCAAAAAAAATCATTCCGACAGCGTTTAAATTAAACTCCCTCGAATGCCATAAAAAAAGCCCCGACAAAATGCCGGGGCTTGGTACAAAAAAAGTTTATGCGTTCTAGTCTACTACTTTCACATTTACCG
>JBATUY010000345.1:0-12044 GCA_049671465.1 Pricia sp.
CTACAAGGGTATGGTACGCCCATTTATACCAACGTGGTCTATCCCTTTCCGAAAAATCCGCCTTTTATTCCCCATGACGCCAACCCGGTGGGCAGCTATTTACGCTCTTTTAAAATTCCCGAAAATTGGGAAGAAAAAGATATCTTCTTGCATTTTGGTGGGGTCAGCGGTGCCATGTACGTTTGGGTCAACGGGCAAAAAGTAGGCTATAATGAAGGCAGCAAGACGCCGGCCGAATTCAATATCACCCCATATCTCAGGGAAGGCCCAAACACTTTGGCCGTTCAAGTGCTGCGCTGGTCTGACGCCAGCTATCTCGAAGATCAAGATTTCTGGCGCCTCAGCGGTATCGAGCGCGACGTTTATCTCTACGCTACGAACCGCACCACGATCAAAGATTATCGGGCCGTTGCCGATTTGGAGAACGATTATTCCGACGGTAAGTTAAGCTTGAGTTTTGAAATTGCGAACAGCGGTAAAAAAAATAAGGGTTCGGTCGAAGTCCGGCTTCTAGACGGCGAAAAAGAAATCTACGCCGAAACCAAAAATACGGATTTCCCGTCCGACGGTACCGTCCTAACTTTTGAGAAGGCCATCCCGAACATCAAGCCTTGGAACGCCGAAAAGCCCCATCTGTACTCCTTACTTTTTATCCTAAAAGACAAAAAAGGGAACACCACCGAAGCCATCAGCTCCAGAATCGGTTTCCGGAAAATCGAAATCAAGAACAACCAATTTTTGGTCAATGGCCAACCGGTTCTCATCAAAGGGGTCAACCTGCACGACCACCATGAAACCACAGGGCACGTCATCACTGAAGCTATTACCCTGAAGGACATGGAAATCATGAAGCGGAACAACCTCAACGCGATTCGCTGCAGCCACTACCCTAAAAATCCATTTTTCTATCGTATGGCCGACAAATACGGCTTTTATGTAGTCGACGAGGCCAATATTGAGATTCACGGTATGGGCACCACCAATCAAGGACTTGATAATAACGAGGAAGCCAAAAAGGTACATCCGGCCTACCTGCCGCAGTGGAAAGCCATGCACCTAGACCGCACGAAACGCATGTACGAGCGGGACAAAAACTTTACCTCGATCGTCACCTGGTCATTGGGCAACGAGGCCGGCAACGGCGAAAATTTCTTTGCCACTTACGATTACCTCAAAGCACAGGATAGCACCCGCCCGGTACAATACGAGGGCGCCACCAAATATGAGAATACCGATATACAGGCACCCATGTACGACCGGATTGAAACCATGATCGAATACGCCGAAAACGACCCAAAGCGCCCTTACATTCAATGTGAATACGCTCATGCCATGGGCAATAGCGTTGGCAACCTACAAGATTATTGGGATGTTATCGAAAAGTACGACGTGCTTCAGGGCGGCTTCATTTGGGATTGGGTCGATCAAGGCCTTTTGACCGAAAATGATGAAGGCACTCCGTTCTATGCTTTTGGAGGGGATTTTGGCGCTGGCCATCTGCAGCACGATAATAATTTCTGTCTTAACGGATTGGTAGATCCCGATCGTTCAGCGCATCCGGCCTTGCATGAAGTCAAGAAGGTGTACCAATATGTGAAGTTTACCTCCGAGAATCCAAAATCGGGAGCCGTTACGTTGACCAATCAGTACGACTTCACCGATCTCTCGGAATACGAGTTCACTTGGAAACTTATGAAAAGTGGCAAGGAGGAAGCCACGGGCACTATATCGGATGTTTCGGTGGCACCTTATGCTTCCCAAACGGTTCAAATCGATTTGCCGGAACTATTGGATTCCGAGGCCGAATACTTTTTGAATGTATCCGCTAAAACTAAGGAAGACGCGCCATTGATTGCGAAAGGTCATGAGGTCGCCTACGCCCAATTTCAGCTTACGGAGTTCACGCCGCCAATCTTTGAAAATAAAACCGGGGGGCTGTCGGTCATTAAAAAGGATAGCATCATCAACATCACTGGCGACGGTTTTCAAATTGGCATCAATAGCAACACCGGTATTTTGAGCGCCCTTGATTATGGGCAGGGAAATCTTATTCTAGAGGGGATGCAGGTCAATTTTTGGCGAGCACCAACGGACAACGATTTTGGCTACAATATGCCTAAAAAATTGGCTGTTTGGAAAGAAGCCACCGAAACCCAAAAATTGACGGGACTACAGTTGAATTCAAAAAGCGAAGAAAAAGGAATGGACGCCCTTAAGCTGACCGAAAATCCATTTAAAGTAAAAGATAAGTTGGCAATTACGGCCACTTTTGAACTTCCTTCGGTCGGCGGACAGGCCGCGATTACCTATGCGGTCAATACCAAAGGCGAGCTAATGGTCAGTTCCCAATTGACCGGCATTGATCAAAATCGACCTATCTTGCCCCGATTCGGCAATAATTTTATCATCGACAAGGCTTATGATCATGTGAGCTGGTACGGCCGAGGGCCCTTCGAAAACTATCAGGATCGAAAAACTGCGGCGCTGGTCGGGTCTTACGATGCCAAAGTGGCCGATCTGTATTTCGAGTACATTCGTCCGCAGGCCAACGGAAATCGCACCGATGTGCGCACCCTATCGTTTACCGATAGTACCGGAAAAGGCATTGAAATAACCGCTCCGGAAACTTTTGGGTTCAGTGCCCATCACCAATACAATTCCGATTTTGACGAGGGCACACAAAAACAACAACGCCATACCTACGATGTACCTGAAAGGGAATTCATCAGTATAAACATCGACGACAGCCAAATGGGCGTCGGCGGCGATAATAGTTGGGGATATTTACCTCGTGAGCCATACCAAATCAAACCGGATGATATGTCATTTAGCTATATCATCCGGCCGATCGGACAATGAAGCGAGTTTGTTGCCTGTTTAAAAACCTACTTTTCCAGCGGAACCCAAACATTCCCGCCCTTATTCGACTCCACCGTAGCCTCTATAAAGTTCATACCACGAACGCCGTCGGTCATAGTCGGGAACTCGCCATCATCATATTTTTTGCCACGGATCGCCTTCGCCGCACCGAGATAAATGTTCGCCATGGAATCAAAAATACCTTCAGGATGCCCCGGTGGCAGTTTTGTACCACTTAGGGAAAGCTTGCTGTTGTAGGCATGCCCCGGCTTATAGATTTGCGTCGGTTTGGTATCGCTCAACAGATACAGGAAATTCGGATTTTCCTGTTCCCATCGAAAAGCACCTTTTTCGCCGTAGATGGCAATGGCCAATCCGTTTTCTTCGCCGGTAGCCACCTGACTGCTTCGAATGACGCCTTTGATATGGTCGCCCATACGAATCAGCACGGTGCCGTCGACATCCATTTTATTGTCCTTATACATATAATTGAAATCGCTTAAAATCGATTTCACCTGTAGTCCGGTCGTGTATTCCACCATATTGAACGCATGTACCCCAATATCGGCGATACACGAGCTGATGCCCGCTTTTTTGGGGTCTAAACGCCATACGGTCGAACGCTTTTCCTTATCGTGAATGATTTCATTGATCCAACCTTGGTAGTACACTGCATCGACCTTGTGGATTTTCCCTAACGCCCCTTTTTTGATCATCTCCCGCATTTGGCGTACCATCGGATAACCGGTGTAAGTGTGGGTCAAGGCAAAAACGGTACCCGCTTTTTTATGTGCTTTTTGCAAAGTCTTCGCCTCTTCCAAAGAGGTGGTCATGGGTTTCTCGCAGATAACATGGAAGCCGTTTTCGATGAGTTTCAAGGCCATGGGAAAGTGCAAAAAATTCGGTGTCAATACCGAACACACTTGAATGCGTTTGCTTTCGGGCAACTTCATCTCCTCCTCGACCAAGGTGTCGAAATCTTTGTATATCCGATCGGTCGGCACGTCGATTTCCTTGGCGAAAGCGATGCTGTCTTTAATATCCGGATTAAAGACCGCGCCAACGATTTCGTAATTGTCGTTAATTTGTGAGGCCACACGGTGTAAAATTCCGATGAGCGAATCTCCGCCGCCGCCCAATATTCCCAATCTAATTTTTTTTGGCATGTGAACTATTATTACGGTTTATACTATTTTCAAGGATGTAATGTAATAAATTTAATTGATTTAAGGCCTTCCGGAAAGTCTTATGGCTCCAGTTTGATTTTTGCAAGACGAACTACAATATACGGCAATCCATTAGGCCCTGTAATCGATTTTTATGTTTTTAAAAAGAGCCGCGAACAAAATCAGTACGACAACGGCGAAAGCAGCGGGGTACATCCAAATGGTTTGCCAGTCATGAATACCGTACGACAGAAGATAGGCATCCGTAATCTTGCCGGCGACCCAAAATCCGATGAGCATGCCTAGCCCGTAAGTAGCCAAAGTAATCAAACCCTGAGCGGAGCTTTTGTACGCCTGGCCCGCTTTGCTATCCGTATATATCTGCCCGCTGACAAAGAAAAAATCATAGCAGATACCGTGCAAAGCAATACCTATTAACAATAGAAATACGAGTTCGCCCGTATCGCCGTAGGCAAATAGCAGATACCGAATGCCCCAAGCGGCCATAGCCACCAACAGCGTCATTTTAAATCCGAACCGCTTAAAAAAGTAGGGCAGCAATAACATAAAAAGGATTTCGGAAACCTGTCCGAAAGTCATTTTGAAAGCGGGATTGGCGACCCCGATTTCCCCCAAAAACTGACCGGCATGTTGATAATAAAAGGCCAAAGGGATGCATATCAGTACAGAAGCCAAGAAGAATATCAAAAAATTACGATCCTTTAAAAGGGATAGGGCATCTAGACCCAAAACATCTGAAAGCCTAACTTTTTTGCTGACATCTGCCCGGGGCGGTGTTTTGGGAAGCGTGAAGCTGAAAACCCCCAAGACCCCTGACGAGATGGCCGCCATCAAAAAGGTGTTGCGAAGAAATCCCTCGGAAATACCCAACTGCGAATCCCAGTCCATAAAGCTGATTAGAATGCCCGCCGTAATCCATCCCACCGTACCAAAGACCCGTACAAACGGAAATTCTTTTCCTGGGTCTTCCATCTGGTTGAACGACACCGAATTCACTAAGGCGAGCGTGCTCATATACCCGACCATATAGACCAGTAGGTACGGGAAAAACAGGTCAAAATTATCGGCCCGATACAGCAGGTACATCAGAACCGCCCCCGAAAGGTGCAAAATGCCCAAAATACGTTCCGCATTGAAATACCTATCGGCGATCAAGCCGATTATGAAAGGCGCCAGAATGGCCCCCCAAGACTGAGTGGAATAGGCCATTGCTATCTCGCCGCCATCGGATCCCAGGGAATTCGGTAAGTAGATGCCCATGGTCACGAACCAACTGCCCCAAATGAAAAATTCGAGGAACATCATTATAGATAGTTGAGCGCGAACCGTACCGGTCATGTGTTCGGAATATATATTTTAAGAGCTTACAATTGTACCTGACCTGTAAACGAAATCTGATCGGCCAGCCTATCGCTTGTAGTGAATGTAGTCCGACGACAAGGGCTCTAGTCCGTTTGCCCGGAAGTCCATCACGATTTGGCCGCGATGGTTGGTAGAATGGTTGATGATATGAAATAGGATATCTTGCACCGTATTGGTGAACAAACGGCCTTCGGTATTTTCGTAGTCCATACGTTTCTCGAAATCTTCGGTATTGGATATAATCTCAAACGAATTCCGCTGGTTTTCATAGTGAATATCGCCCAAGGCCTTCGTGTCGTGCACCTGCCAAACCTCGAATTCGGGTTTTCGGTCCCTGATCCTGGCGTTCCACAGATGGTGGGCATTGAGAATATGGCTAAAAAGCCTTGCGCTCGTTTCCGGTACCGTTTCGATAGCGGTAAAGGTCTCTATCAATTTTTTATTGCAATGAAAATTATAGTCGAAAAGGGAATTGAGGAAAGGTTTCACGGATTTTGGTATATAAAATAGGTTAAAAGAGAACATCAGGTTGCGATAACGCTAGATAATGTTCTTTCTATAGGGCACTTTCCAAGGTCAAAAAACTTCTTGCGCCGCTTTGAGCATTAATTCTTTGGTGGCTATGATACCGGCCTCTTCGCTCAGTTCGCTTCCTTCGTATTCGACCCCTATAAAACTGGTGTACCCGTGGTCTTTTACGATTTGCAACATTTTGACGTAATCGATTACCTTCTCGTTGCCGTCCGCATCGAAAACATTGCTTTTGGCACTGACCGCCTTGGCGTAGGGCATCAGTTCTTTCACCCCTTTGTATTTATCGTATTCCTCGGCGCAGCCATCATCGCTGCGCGTGATACAGAAATTTCCAAAATCGGGCAGCGTCCCACAATTGTCCATATCGACAGCTGCCATCACATCGGCCAGCATGGCGCCGTTAGAAGATAGTCCGCCGTGATTTTCAACGATAATATTGATGCTCTTGTCTTTGGCGTATGAGGCCAATTGGGTCAGGCCGTCGATGGAATTGGCCTTCCATTCCGCCGGGTCATCGCTTCCGGCAAGATTGACGCGAATGGAGTGGCATCCTAAGGCTTTGGCCGCATCTACCCATTTATGGTGGCGCTCCACGGCTTCCGTTCGCTCCTTGGCGTCACTGACCGCCAAATTTCCTTGGCCATCGATCATGATCAATACGTTCTGCATCCCATGTTTTTCGGCCTCGATGTTCGATTTTTCAACAAAGGAAGCCATTGCGTCCTCGGAATATTCGTTATCCTCCAAATCGGCGGGGTAGAGCTGGCTTACATATTCCAATCCTGAAAATCCCCAGTTCTTGGCTTTTTCGGCGAACGTGTAGGGATTTAGACCCTCCTCCTTGATCATTTTATGGATGCTCCATTGTGCCAATGAAAGTTTGAAAAACGGGTCGACGGCCTTAACGGTCAAATCGGCATCCCCCATTGCACCGGCTTCCTCTTTCTTCGCTTCCTTACAGGCGTACATACCTAGAAAAGAGAGGGCAAGACCTGCTTGCGAAGCATTCCTAATAAAATTTCTTCGTTTCATTGATTGTATATTGGTTTCCTGTTTATTTAATGATAACGGTCAAAGTGCTTCCCGAAAATAGCATTCCCTCAGGAAGTATAGCGAATAAATGTAGAGAATTAATTTTATATTTGATAAATTTAAGGACTAAACAATTCGGTACATGAACAAATTTTATTACAATCAAGAGCAGGAATCGTATGATGCCATCGTAGTAGGCACCGGTATAAGTGGCGGCTGGGCGGCCAAGGAACTTTGTGAGAAGGGCATGAAGACCTTGGTACTTGAAAGGGGACGGATGGTCAAGCATATCGAAGATTACGAGACGGCGAATATGGACGATTGGGACTTTCCCAATGCTGGACGCCCCACACAAGAGGATCTTGCCGAACAACCCAAGCAGAGCAGAACCGGATATACGACCAATGCAGCCAGCCAAATGTGGTTCGTAAACGATTTAAAGCACCCCTACAACGAAATAAAACGTTTCGATTGGATGCGCGGATACCACGTTGGGGGGCGATCCCTACAATGGGGCCGCCAAAGTTACCGCTGGAGCGACATCGATTTTACGGCCAACCGCAACGAAGGTATCGCCGTAGATTGGCCCGTACGCTATAAGGATATTGCGCCATGGTACGAAAAAGTGGAAAAATATATCGGCATTAGCGGGGAGGCCCTGAACCTGCCGCAGTTGCCGGATAGTATTTTTTCTCCGCCGATGGACCTGAACTGTGTAGAAACCGTTTTTAAGGACAAGGTGGCAGAAAGTTTCGATGGCCGTACGGTTACCATAGGCCGCGTTGCCCATATTACCGGCGACAAGCAGTACGAGGGTAATGGACGCCAAAAATGTCAGTATCGTAACCGATGTATAAGAGGATGCCCTTTCGGCGCCTACTTCAGCAGTCTTTCATCAACACTACCGGCGGCAGAGGCTACGGGCAACATGACCTTACGCCCCGATTCCATCGTACACGAAATCATTTACGATGCGGATACCAAGAAAGCTACGGGAGTTAGAATCATTGATCGGGTAACCAAAGAGACCCATGAATTCAAGGCAAAAGTGATTTTCTTGTGCGCCTCATCCATTGCGTCGACCGCGATATTGATGCAATCAAAATCCGACCGTTTTCCGAACGGTATGGGCAATGATTCCGACCAACTAGGCCGCAATATCATGGACCATCAATTGGGCGTAGGCGCTGCCGGAAAATTTGACGGTTTCGAAGATAAATATTATAAGGGAAGACGTCCCAACGGTGTCTACGTTCCCCGATTCAGGAATCTGGGCGGAGCCAGCGATCAAAAAGACTATAAGCGCGGCTTTGGGTATCAAGGCGGCGCCAGCAGGGGCAATTGGGAAGAACTCGTTGCCGAACTATCTTACGGAAAAGAAATGAAGGATGCCATTCTCAAACCGGGTGGCTGGTCAATGGGTATTCAAGGCTTCGGAGAGGTACTGCCCTATGAAGACAACCGAATGACCTTGGACTATGAGAAACTTGACGGATGGGGACTACCCACCGTAACCTTTGACGCAGAATTCAAGGAAAACGAACTTGCCATGCGTAAAGACATGATGCAATCGGCCGTTGATATGCTGGAAAGTGCCGGTGTACGCGATGTAGAACCGTATGATAGGGAGACAGCCCTAGGTTTGGGTATTCATGAGATGGGTACCGCCCGAATGGGGCGTGACCGAAGAACTTCGGTACTCAACGGAAACAATCAGGTACACGATGTGCCCAACGTTTATGTGACCGATGGGGCGTTTATGACCTCGGCCAGCTGCGTCAACCCCTCGTTGACCTATATGGCATTTACAGCAAGGGCTGCGGAACATGCGGCCAACGAACTTAAAAAAGGAAATATATAATGGATAGAAGAAAAGCACTCAGAAATATGGGATTGGCCATGGGGTATACCGTCGCCACCCCCACACTGATCAGCATCATGCAGAGTTGTCAAAACGAAACGGTACTCGAATGGACACCGGATTTTTTCACGAAGGACGAAGGCGCTGCCCTGACCAAATTGGTGGATATTATCATCCCAAAAACGGATATCCCTTCAGCGTCGGAAACCCAAGTACACCTGTTCATCGACCGATTCGCGAATGAGGTGTTCGATGAGCAACAACAAAAATTCTGGAAAATGTCAATGGGCCGATTTCTTGAAAAAGCCCTAAAAGATTCCGGTAACGACAAGGCAGGCGACCTGACCGCCGAAGACCTTGAGGCTGTTTTAGCGCCAGCGCTCAAAGTTCCCAAAGAGGATCAAACTAAGAATTTCAAGGCCATTCAACAGTATAATCAGGCCATCGCAGAAGAGAAAGAGCCGCTTTTAGACGATGCCATTTCTAGATTCGCGTTCGCCAACAATCTACGCGGATTGACCATTATGGCTTACAAAACCTCTGAATTCGTAGGGGAAGAAGTGCTGGCCTACTTGCCCGTACCCGGTGAATATATCGGCTGCGGTGATCTACAGGAGTTGACCGGCGGAAAAGACTGGTCCATATGATTTTCACATAACAGAATTTAGTGCGGAAAAGGGTTAAGGGCAATTGAAAGGGCCTTTAACTCTTTTCTCTTTTAGTAGGCTCCCGAAATAACTTGTCAAACCAAAACACCTATAAAAATGAAAAGACGAAATTTTATTCAAAAAACGGCACTGACCGGCGGTGCAATTTCAATGGGTGGAGCTTTCGCGTATTCCAAGAATAACAATTCTTCTAGTTTGGCGCCAAACAAGTTCAACCTTAAATATGCGCCTCACATCGGCATGTTCGAAAACCTTGCCGGCAAAGATCCCATTGATCAGCTCAATTTTATGGCCGATCAGGGTTTTACGGCCTTCGAAGACAATAATATGATGAAACGCGATGTGTCCCTCCAAACCAAAATGGGCGAAACCATGGCCAAGCGAGGAATGACCATGGGCGTATTTGTCGTGCAAAAGGGCGGAAACATGGAAAACACCTTGGCCGCCGGCAAGAAAGAACACATTGATATTTTTTTAGAGGGTTGTAAAAAAGCCGTCGAGACCGCCAAACGCTGTAATGCCAAATGGATGACCGTGGTGCCCGGTGGATTTGAAAGAAACCTGCCGACCGGAGTACAAGACGGTCACGTGATAGAAGCGCTGAAAAGAGGTGCCGAAATTTTTGAACCGCACGGTCTGGTAATGGTGCTAGAACCCTTATCGGACTCCCCCGACCTATACCTCCAGAATTCCGATCAGACCTATATGATCTGTAAAGGAGTGGACAGCCCTTCCTGTAAAATATTGTTCGACATCTACCATATGCAAAAAACCGAGGGACATCTTATTCATAATATGGATTTAACCTGGGACGAAATCGCCTACATTCAAATCGGCGATAACCCCGGCCGAAAAGAGCCTACCACCGGCGAAATCAATTATAAAAACGTCTTTAAGTGGATTCATAAAAAAGGCTATACCGGAGTGCTCGGAATGGAACACGGCAATTCGAAGGAAGGCAAAGCTGGCGAGCAAGCCGTCATAGATGCTTACAAACAAGAGGATGCTTTTATGTAGAAGTTTTTTGACCCTCGACAAGAAAAAAGAGGGTTTCTTCGTCACCGAAATAATCTTTTTATCGCAGTATAAACGTATATATGGTGCTATCGCCAATACAGCACCATGGATAAATACGTCATTATACTGATTATCTACATAGCGGCCTATGTTTCCGCGGTCGCGGCCCGACCTTATATCGAGAAATAAATTTTGGCAATTCCTTACGATATCACATAAAAAAAGCCGGAAGCTTTCACTTCCGGTTTTTTCGTGATAATAATTATGATACCGCCAATCCGTACGGCCCTTCCGATGTATCGAAATCGATAGTGCCAAAATGGATGCTGATTCAGGTAGTTCCCCCGAAACCTATAATCGAGCAAATCACCGGGTACCAAATAGTTGGTTAGGTGGTCCAATATTGGTTTCATCAGTCGGACTAAACCACGTTCTAATAAATAACATGATGCCTAGAGCCGTACCTTTTTGGAATGGCAGTTTCATAAAATTGTTAGCTTGTTTCCTATAGTTGGTATATTTTTTTACGGATTGACTACGCTAAATTAGAAAATAAAATTACATAATTTATTCACAATGAACACTATACATTAGGTGAATTATTATGTTATTCGATTCTTTTGCATTAAGTGTAGGCGAGGCACGCTAACTTCAAGCTTACCGAATACTATCTCGACGCTCTACATCCGGTCTTAAATTTTCTGTTACTTCTTGCCCCATACCCAGTTCTTCATCGAACGTCGAATCTGTCTTCACTTCCGTGGAGACCGCCAGAAAGAGGGCAATCAACAACAGGCAGAACATCAACAGGCACTTTTTCATTATCTCTTAATTTGTCCGGTTGCCCGGCCTTTTGTTACAATAACCTTAGAATATCTTCGGATAATCAAAACAATTCAAAGCCAAAGTAAACCGATGAAGTTGTACCCCAAGGTGCTATTGTATAAATGGTAGTATTCTTTGTATAAACGGTGCGGAAAAGGGATGCCGTACTTTTGAAACCCTCTATATGCCATGGATTTGCTAAGCGCCCTTCTGATTTAAGAAATAAACCCGCACTTCCGTTACCGTTGACAGTGTATCGGTCCACGGCAACATGAAACTTTGAACTGGTTTTCGGCAAACGGATTCGGCCTTAGTATTGGTCAAGATGCTCTGGATACAGAAAATTGTTATACGGAAAACGGGTCACGTGTATATCGCGTACCTCATCGTAAACCCTCTTTCTAAACTCATCAAGGTTCTCTTTGTTCAGTGCTGAAATAAAGAGTGCCCTGTCGCCTACCCTTTGCATCCACGTTCGCTTCCACTCCTCGATGGTAAAATGGCGCTCGGTCTTTTCGGTAATGAGATCGTCTTCTTCGATGGTCTCGTGTTTATAGAGGTCGATTTTATTGAAGACCATAATCGTATTTTTGTCCGCGCTTTTAATTTCCCCTAAAATTTTATTTACCGATTCGATATGCTCTTCGAACTGTGGGTGAGAAATGTCGACTACGTGTAACAGTAGGTCGGCCTCGCGAA
>JBATUY010000346.1:0-14277 GCA_049671465.1 Pricia sp.
CCCATAACGTTATAACGACCTTCTTTCTCTATACAGTCCAACAACATTCCGCCATGGCCTGAAGCACCTATAATTACAATATTTGTCATTTCAAATCTAGTATTATATAATTACTTAAAAAAAGGAAATCAAGCGATGGTTGGTTATATGCAGACTGTCAACTATGCCTTGACTATATATACGGACAATTAACGGAAAACAGACGTTTGTATTCTGTACAATCACACATAAGACTTTGTTAAATAGATGAACCACATGTTAAATCGATAACGGCTTGAATATTGGTAGAAATTTTGTGATTGCACTCCTATTGAAGAGCAAATGCTTTTTTTCTAGCAATACTCCATCAAAAAAAATGCCCCTCGCGAAATCGCAAGGGGCATTTTTTTAAGCTTCTCCGGTCGGTCCGAAATTCATAGGAATCGGAGGTTGCTCGTAATCCTTTATAGTACCATGTGCTTTTTCGAACCGCTGAACATTGTCGCTCAGGGCTTTCAAGAACTTCTTGGCATGCTGCGGGGTCAAGACGATACGGCACTTTACTTTCGCTTTCGGCGCCCCGGGCATCATACTGATAAAGTCGACCACAAATTCGGATACGGAATGGTTGATAATCGCCAGGTTGGAATAAATTCCTTCTGCCGTTTTTTCGTCCAGCTCGATGTTGATCTGTTTTTGCTTATCTTCTTTTGCGGCCATGGTAACAAATTAAAATGGACATTTAAAAAGGTCTACAAAGCGCAAAGCAATCTGTTTTATCCTGTTGAGGATGGAACAGATTGCTTGGCTTTGCTAACCATTACGAATATTTAGAATTTCATCGCCTCTTTACGGGCCATAATTTCATCGTATTCCTCTCGGGATCCTACAATGATATTCTCGTAGTCGCGCATTCCGGTACCGGCGGGAATCTTGTGTCCGACGATAACGTTTTCCTTGAGGCCTTCCAAGGTATCGACCTTACCACTTACGGCGGCTTCGTTCAATACTTTGGTCGTTTCTTGGAACGACGCGGCCGAAATGAATGATTTCGTCTGCAACGAGGCACGGGTGATTCCCTGAAGAATCGGGGTAGCCGTAGCTGCTATGGCATCTTTGGCGGTAACCAGATTCATATCGGAGCGCTTCAAGATAGAATTTTCGTCCCTTAGCTCTCGGGCGGTGATAATTTGGCCTTCCTTCAGGTTCTCTGATTCTCCCTTGTCTACGACGACTTTCTTACCGTAGATTTCATCGTTTTCGGTGATAAAATCATCTTTATGTACCAATTGGTTCTCCAAGAAAATCGTATCGCCCGGGTCTTGAATCCTAACTTTACGCATCATCTGACGTACTACGACCTCAAAGTGCTTGTCGTTGATTTTCACGCCCTGTAAACGATATACTTCCTGTACTTCGTTTACCAAGTACTGCTGTACCGCAGATGGGCCTTTGATGGCCAAGATATCCTCTGGCGTAATAGAACCATCGGATAACGGCATTCCGGCGCGAACGTAATCGTTTTCCTGTACCAAAATCTGATTCGATAGTTTTACCAAATACTTTTTGACCTCACCGAGTTTCGATTCGATAATAATCTCCCGGTTACCCCGTTTGATTTTTCCAAAAGAAACGACACCGTCGATTTCGGACACTACCGCAGGGTTCGATGGGTTACGCGCCTCGAAGAGTTCGGTAACCCTCGGAAGACCACCCGTAATATCACCGGACTTCGCCGATTTACGCGGTATCTTGACCAAAATCTTACCTTCTTTAATCTTATCGCCATCGTCTACCATGATGTGCGAGCCCACCGGTAGGTTGTACGAACGTAAAGTTTCACCTTTACCGTCTTTAATCAAAAGCGTAGGAATCAACTTCTTATTTCTGGTCTCGGAAATTACTTTTTCTTGGAAACCGGTCTGTTCGTCAATCTCAACCTGATAGGTAACGCCTTGCTCAATATTCTCATAGGCAATTTTACCTGGGAATTCTGAAACGATAACCCCGTTATAGGGATCCCACTGACAAATAATCTCACCTTCCTTCACCTTCGCACCGTTCTTAACGAACAGCTGCGAACCATAGGGAATGTTATTCGTACTTAAGGTAATACCTGTTTTCTTATCGACCACCTTAATCTCGGAAGTTCTTGAAATCACGATTTCAGCGTTATTGCCATCGGTATCTTCACCGTTTACGGTTCTCAAGTCTTCGATTTCGGCAATACCGTCAAATTTGGCCACGAGCTTATTGTCCTCGGAGATGTTTCCTGCAATACCACCCACGTGGAAGGTACGCAAGGTCAACTGCGTTCCCGGTTCACCAATGGATTGTGCGGCCACAACCCCGACCGCTTCGCCACGTTGTACCATTTTATTGGTCGATAGATTTCTACCGTAACACATGGCACAAATACCTTTTGGAGCCTCACAGGTCAATGCGGAACGTACTTCTATCCGCTCAACGGGAGAATTCTCGATGCGCTTCATATCTGCTTCCAAAATTTCCTGTCCGGCACTCAAAAGCAATTCTTGGGTCAGTGGATTGAACACATCGTGTAGGGATACCCTACCCAAAATACGTTCGCCCAATGATTCTACGACTTCTTCGTTCTTTTTAAGGGCTTCGACTTCTACGCCACGCAAGGTCTCACAATCTTCGATATTGATAATCACATCTTGGGAAACATCCACCAAACGACGGGTCAAATACCCGGCATCCGCTGTTTTCAAAGCGGTATCTGCAAGTCCCTTACGGGCACCGTGGGTCGAGATAAAGTACTCCAAAATCGATAGTCCTTCCTTAAAGTTGGACAAAATCGGGTTTTCGATGATCTCACCACCACCGGCGGTAGATTTCTTAGGTTTCGCCATAAGACCCCGCATACCGGTCAACTGGCGAATCTGCTCTTTCGAGCCCCTCGCACCGGAATCCAACATCATATACACAGAGTTGAAACCTTGCTGATCTTCGCGGATACGTTTCATGGCCAACTCGGTCAATTGCGCGTTCGTAGACGTCCACACATCGATTACCTGATTGTAACGTTCGTTGTTGGTAATCAGACCCATGTTATAGTTGGCCATAATACCATCGACTTGTCCGTTTGCCTCGGCGATCATCTCATGCTTTTCCTGAGGGATAATAATATCTCCCAGGCTGAACGATAATCCGCCCTTAAAGGCGAAATCGTAGCCCATGGTCTTAATCTTATCCAAGAAATCTGCTGTGGTCGGTACATCGGTTACGCTCAAAATCTTACCGATAATATCACGTAACGACTTTTTGTTCAAGACGTCGTTGATGTAACCGGCCTGCTCGGGCACTTCCATATTAAAGAGTACACGGCCGACGGTCGTCGGAATGATTTGATTGACCAATTCGCCCTCTTCGTTGAAATCTGGGGCCCGTACCTTGATACCGGCGTTCAGATTCACCATACCTTCGTTGAAGGCGATTTCCACTTCCTCATAGGAGTAAAAAGTGCTACCCTCTCCTTTGATGGGTACTTCGGGCGTTGATTTTCGTTCTTTGGTCATATAATACAGACCTAAGACCATATCTTGGGAAGGTACCGTAATCGGTGAACCGTTCGCAGGGTTCAATATGTTATGGGATGCCAGCATCAAAAGCTGTGCTTCCAAGATAGCCTCAGGGCCCAAGGGCAAATGCACCGCCATTTGATCCCCGTCGAAATCCGCATTAAATGCAGTACATACCAAGGGGTGTAGACGAATCGCCTTCCCTTCGATGAGTTTCGGCTGGAAAGCCTGAATACCCAATCGGTGAAGCGTCGGGGCACGGTTCAATAAAACTGGATGCCCTTTCAATACGTTTTCGAGGATATCCCATACTACAGGTTCCTTCTTGTCTATAATTTTTTTCGCGGATTTTACCGTTTTCACGATACCGCGCTCGATAAGCTTACGGATGACGAAAGGCTTGTACAGCTCGGCCGCCATGTCTTTGGGCAGTCCACATTCGAACAAGCGCATTTCAGGTCCAACGACGATTACCGAACGAGCGGAATAATCGACACGTTTACCCAAAAGGTTTTGACGGAAACGCCCTTGTTTCCCTTTCAAGGAATCGGAAAGGGATTTCAACGGACGGTTAGATTCCGTTTTTACTGCGGATGCTTTACGCGTGTTATCGAACAAAGAATCGACAGCTTCCTGAAGCATCCTTTTTTCGTTTCTTAGGATGACCTCCGGTGCTTTGATCTCCACCAATCTTTTCAGACGGTTGTTTCTGATAATGACTCTGCGGTACAGATCGTTGAGATCGGAAGTAGCAAAACGCCCACCATCCAACGGCACCAACGGACGCAATTCTGGTGGAATCACCGGAATCACTTTCATGATCATCCACTCGGGATTGTTCTCGCGGTTGTCTTGAGATTCGCGCAATGCCTCGACCACCTGAAGTCTTTTAAGGGCCTCGGTTTTACGCTGCTTCGAAGTTTCTGTATTGGCCTTGTGGCGCAATTCATACGAAAGCTCTTTCAAGTCGATACGGCCTAAAAGGTCGATCAAACATTCCGCACCCATCTTAGCGATAAACTTGTTCGGGTCGGAATCTTCCAAATATTGATTTTCGGGCGGAATGGACTCCATTATGGTCAAGTACTCCTCTTCCGTCAAGAAATCCAATTTATTCAGTTCCTCGCCTTCGGGTCCTTTGGCGATACCGGCTTGGATGACTACATACCGCTCGTAGTAGATAATCATATCCAATTTTTTGGAAGGCAAGCCCAATAGGTATCCTATCTTGTTCGGTAAGGATCGGAAATACCAGATATGGGCCACGGGAACCACCAAATTGATGTGCCCTACCCTATCCCTACGTACTTTTTTCTCGGTCACCTCTACACCACAACGGTCACAGACGATTCCACGATACCGGATACGCTTATATTTTCCACAGGCACATTCATAGTCTTTTACAGGACCGAAGATGCGCTCGCAGAACAGGCCGTCACGCTCAGGTTTGTGCGTACGGTAATTTATAGTTTCAGGTTTAAGGACTTCCCCTCTTGACTCTGCCAAAATAGATTCTGGCGAGGCCAATCCGATGGAAATTTTATCAAACCTTTTTACTGGATTATGATCTTTCATTCTAGCCATAGTTGTACTGTGCTATTATTAATGTTGTATTCTTAAACCTACTCTTCCAATCGGATATCGAGACCCAAACCTTTCAGTTCGTGCATCAATACGTTGAATGATTCCGGTAGACCGGGCTCGGGCATGGTCTCCCCTTTTACGATGGACTCATAGGTCTTCGCCCGTCCGATGACATCATCCGATTTTACGGTCAATATCTCTCGCAGGGTAGCCGAGGCGCCGTAAGCTTCCAAGGCCCAAACTTCCATTTCCCCGAAACGCTGACCACCGAACTGGGCTTTACCACCCAAAGGCTGTTGCGTAATCAAAGAGTACGGCCCGATGGAACGTGCATGCATCTTGTCGTCGACCATGTGGCCCAGTTTCAACATGTAGATTACCCCTACTGTCGCAGGTTGATCGAAACGTTGTCCGGTTCCACCATCAAATAGGTAGGTATGTCCGAATCTTGGGATACCCGCTTCGTCGGTATATCCGTTGATTTCATCTAGACTGGCCCCATCAAAAATCGGAGTGGCAAATTTCTTGCCTAATTTGAGTCCGGCCCATCCGAGAACGGTTTCATAAATCTGTCCGATGTTCATACGCGAGGGTACACCCAACGGATTCAATACGATATCGACGGGAGTACCATCTTCTAAGAACGGCATGTCTTCTTGACGTACGATTCGGGATACAATACCCTTGTTACCGTGACGCCCCGCCATTTTATCACCGACTTTCAGCTTTCGCTTTTTGGCGATGTAGACTTTGGCCAGTTTCATAATACCTGCTGGCAGTTCATCACCTACAGAAATTGTAAACTTGTCCCTTCTCAGGTTTCCTTGAAGATCGTTCAGTTTAATCTTGTAGTTGTGCAATAGATCGATGACCGAATTGTTGGTGTCCTTATCCGTGGTCCAGCTTCCCCCGATTAAGTGGGCGAAATCATCGACGGAGTTTAACATTTTTAGGCTGTATTTCTTACCTTTTGGTAATACTTCCTCACCCAAATCGTTCAATACCCCCTGCGATGTTTTTCCATTTACCAGGGTAAACAGCTTTTCGATCAAGATATCTTTCAACTCTTGGAACTTCACTTCATATTCGAGTTCCAATTTGTTCAAATCTTCCTTGTCTTCAGAACGCTTACGCTTATCCTTTACGGAACGGGAGAACAGTTTCTTTTCAATGACGACACCGCGTAATGACGGGGAGGCTTTTAAAGAAGCATCCTTCACATCACCGGCCTTATCACCGAATATTGCGCGAAGTAGTTTTTCTTCTGGCGTAGGGTCCGATTCCCCTTTCGGTGTAATCTTACCTATCAAAATATCGCCAGGTTCTACCTCTGCACCGATACGAATCATTCCATTTTCGTCGAGATCTGAGGTAGCCTCTTCGGAAACGTTCGGAATATCATGCGTCAATTCTTCGGCACCCAATTTAGTATCACGAACCTCTAGCGAATACTCATCTACGTGAATGGAGGTAAAAATATCTTCACGGACCACTTTTTCGGAAATTACGATTGCATCCTCAAAGTTGTAGCCTTTCCAAGGCATAAACGCCACGGTCAGGTTACGGCCCAAGGCCAATTCACCCTTTTCGGTGGCATAGCCCTCACAAAGTACCTGTCCCTTTTTCACCTTATCGCCTTTTCTGACAATAGGTTTAAGGTTGATGCTCGTTCCTTGGTTCGTCTTTCTAAACTTTACCAAGTTGTATGATTTGGAATCTTCGTCGAAACTCACCAATTTCTCGGCCTCGCTACGCTTGTATTTTACCGTAATCATTTTGGCATCTACGTATTCGATCGTACCGTCGCCCTCGGCATTGATCAATACTCGGGAATCGGTGGCCACCTGACGCTCGAGCCCTGTACCAACAATAGGAGATTGTGGTTTCAATAACGGAACCGCCTGACGCATCATGTTCGAGCCCATCAAGGCACGGTTCGCATCATCATGTTCCAAAAATGGAATCAAGGATGCGGAAATCGATGCAATCTGGTTCGGCGCCACATCGGTATAGTTCACTTCTTCAGGATCTACGACCGGAAAATCGCCTTCTTCACGGGCGATGACCTTATCGGTATCGATTTGGCCATTGTCTTTTAAAGGAATGTTAGCCTGCGCTATTTTCATACCCTCTTCTTCCTCGGCACTCAGATACGCATACTCTTTCGTATTAACTTTGGAATCGGTAACCTTGCGATATGGAGTTTCCAAAAAGCCCATGGGATTCACTTTGGCGAAAACGGCCAAAGAGGAAATCAGACCAATATTCGGACCCTCTGGAGTTTCAATCGGACAAAGTCTACCATAGTGTGTATAGTGTACATCACGAACCTCAAAACCGGCCCGCTCCCGGGATAGACCCCCTGGCCCTAATGCCGATAATCTTCGTTTGTGCGTGATTTCCGCCAATGGGTTCGTCTGATCCATAAACTGCGACAGCTGGTTCGTACCGAAGAAGGAATTGATTACCGAAGACAAGGTCTTTGCGTTAATCAAATCGATCGGGGTAAACACCTCATTGTCACGAACGTTCATCCGCTCACGGATGGTTCTAGCCATCCGGGCCAGACCTACGCCGAATTGTGATGACAACTGCTCACCAACAGTTCGAACACGACGGTTCGACAAGTGATCGATATCATCGATCTCTGCTTTGGAGTTGATCAGCTCGATTAAATATTTGATAATGGTAATGATATCTTCTTTGGTCAAGACTTGCTTGTCCATTCCGATATCCAGTCCCAATTTTTTGTTCATTCTGTATCGACCGACTTCTCCCAAGTTGTAACGCTGGTCGGAGAAGAATAGTTTATCGATAATACCCCGTGCCGTTTCCTCATCGGGCGGCTCGGCGTTTCTCAGTTGGCGATAGATGTGTTCTACGGCTTCCTTTTCGGAGTTCGTAGGATCTTTTTGCAGCGTATTATGAATGATGGCATAATCGCTCTGCGCGTTGTTTTCTTTATGTAAAAGAATGGTCTTGGCATCGGTATCGAGAATCTCGTCGATATGCTCCTTTTCCAAAACGGTATCCCGATCTAAAATGATTTCATTTCGCTCGATGGAAACTACCTCACCCGTATCCTCATCCACGAAATCTTCATGCCAGGTGTTCAAAACCCTTGCGGCCAATTTGCGGCCCAATACTTTTTTCAGTCCTGCTTTGGAAACTTTGATTTCTTCGGAAAGATCAAAAATTTCTAGGATATCCTTGTCCCGTTCGAAACCGATAGCACGGAAAAGTGTAGTCACCGGTAATTTCTTTTTTCGATCGATATAGGCATACATTACTCCATTGATATCGGTAGCGAATTCGATCCAGGATCCTTTAAAAGGAATTACCCTTGCGGAATACAATTTGGTTCCGTTTGCATGAAAAGACTGTCCGAAAAACACCCCTGGAGAACGGTGTAATTGCGATACCACGACCCTTTCGGCGCCGTTGATGACAAAAGTTCCACTGGGAGTCATGTAGGGAATGGTACCCAGATACACATCTTGAACGATTGTCTCAAAATCTTCGTGCTCGGGATCGGTACAATATAATTTTAGCCGCGCCTTTAAGGGAACGCTATAAGTAAGTCCGCGCTCGATACATTCTTGAATGGAATATCGTGGGGGATCGATAAAATAATCTAAAAATTCAAGTACGAACTGGTTTCGGGTATCCGTAATCGGAAAGTTCTCTTGAAAGGTATTATATAAACCTTCATCACCCCTTTCATCTGTTTTCGTCTCCAGTTGGAAAAAGTCTTGAAACGATTTTATTTGGATGTCCAAGAAATCCGGATAGGCCGGCGTGTTTTTAGCGGATGCAAAATTGATTCTCTCAGTCTGTTTTGTGAACATCTATGGACAGTGTTTTGAACGTGAATACTAACTCGGGCAGTATATTCTCAATATACAAAATCTATGCTACTCTTGCAATGCGCCATATTGTCGCATAGTCATGGCTCATTTTCGGCTCTAAATCAAGCCCCTTTTATAAAAAGGCTTAGGTCTAACCCCGCCGATGGCGAAAGAAGACCTAAACCCAGATACTATGGTTGTTCTTATTACTTAAGCTCAACTTCCGCTCCTGCTTCTTCCAATTGTTTTTTAACGGATTCAGCCTCATCTTTTGGCACACCTTCCTTAACGGCTTTCGGTGCACTGTCAACGATGTCTTTAGCGTCTTTCAATCCTAAGCCGGTTAATTCCTTAACCAACTTCACCACGGCTAATTTGGAACCACCTGCTGCTTTCAATATTACATCGAATTCAGACTTTTCTTCGGCGGCTTCACCAGCTTCACCACCGCCTCCAGCGGCTACGGCTACTGCAGCTGCTGCAGGCTCGATACCATACTCATCTTTTAATATATCGGCCAACTCGTTTACCTCTTTTACGGTCAAGTTTACCAATTGTTCTGCGAAATCTTTTAAATCTGCCATTTTTCTATCGTTTAATCTAATTTTAAAATATACTTAGTTTGTAGTGTGTGTGCGTATTAATTTTCCCTTTCGGACAATGTCTTGAGGATACCCGCGATTTTACCACCGCTTGCCTTAAGTCCGGAAATAACATTCTTGGCGGGGGACTGTAACAATCCGATGATTTCGCCAATCATTTCTTCTTTGGACTTGATGTCGACCAGTTTATCCAGGTTCTCGTCGCCTATGTAAATGGCTTCTTCAACGAAGGCACCTTTCAAAAGGGGCTTCTTTGCTTTTTTTCTGAAGTTTTTGATCAACTTTGCGGGAGCGTTCGCTACTTCCGAGAACATTAAAGAGGTATTCCCCTTCAATACTTCGGGCAACTTACCGAACTCCTTGTCCGATGCCTCCATTGCTTTTCCGAGCAAGGTATTCTTCACGACGGACAACTGTACGTTGGCCTTGAAGCACGCCCTTCTCAAATCAGTGGTCTGAACAGCGTTCAAGCCAGATATATCCGCCAAGTAAATGGTAGGACTATCAGCGAGACGGGTAGTCAACTCCTGTATTACGTTTGCTTTTTCTTCTCTTGTCATACTATATGTTTTGAACTACCAGTTCGTTAAACCGTTTTCGGATCCAATTGGACACTCGGACTCATGGTACTCGACATAAAAACACTTTTCATGTAAATACCTTTAGAAGCCGCCGGTTTCATTTTTATCAAAGTATCCAAAAGCTCTTTGGCATTGTCCGCAATCTTATCGGCCGAAAAGGATGCCTTTCCTACCGCTGCGTGTACGATACCTGTCTTGTCTACTTTAAAATCGATTTTACCGGCTTTCACATCGGATACCGCCTTGGCAACATCCATGGTTACCGTTCCTGTTTTTGGGTTGGGCATGAGACCACGAGGGCCTAAAACACGTCCCAGAGGTCCGAGTTTCCCCATCACGCTGGGCATGGTTATGATAACATCAACGTCGGTCCAGCCGCCTTTGATCTTATCCAAATATTCATCCAATCCTACGAAATCAGCGCCCGCTTCGGTAGCTTCCGCTTCTTTGTCAGGAGTAACCAGGGCCAAAACCTTAACATCTTTACCTGTTCCGTGCGGAAGGGTAACTACCCCACGGATCATCTGGTTCGCTTTTCTAGGGTCAACCCCTAAACGTACGGCCAAATCAATGGATGAGTCAAATTTTGTATTGGTAATCTCTTTGATCAAAGCGGCCCCCTCGTCGATAGAATACATTTTATCCTTATCGATTTTGGCGCGTGCCTCTTTTTGCTTCTTTGTTACTTTTGCCATTCTAAATTGCTTTTAAGATTTTAAAAAGGTCGTTTGCCGGAAATCTTCATCCCCATCGAACGCGCCGTACCGGCCACCATACTCATGGCGGACTCAACGGTAAATGCGTTCAGGTCGACCATCTTGTCTTCGGCGATGGCCTGAACTTGACTCCAGTTTACACTTCCTAGTTTCACCCGGTTCGGTTCGCCAGATCCTTTCTTAATCTTAGCCGCTTCCATCAATTGAACTGCCGCTGGTGGTGTTTTTATAACGAAGTCGAAAGACTTGTCTTTATAAACGGTGATAACCACAGGCAATACTTTGCCCGCTTTGTCTTGAGTTCTAGCGTTGAACTGCTTACAGAACTCCATGATGTTAACACCGGCAGCACCTAAGGCGGGTCCGACCGGTGGCGATGGATTCGCTGCACCTCCCCTAACTTGTAGTTTAACTACTTTACCTATTTCTTTTGCCATTGTTTACTAATTGATTATAAGCTGTATTCGTTGGAAGCAACACAACTTTATATATGTAACATTTGTAATTTTTCTATACCTTCTCTACTTGCATGTAGCTTAACTCCAAAGGTGTCTTTCTTCCGAAAATCTTTACCATCACCTCTAGCTTTCGCTTCTCTTCGTTGATTTTTTCAACCGTACCGTTAAAGCCGTTGAAAGGCCCGTCGATAACTTTCACGGTTTCTCCATGCGTAAACGGAATCGCGACAGAATCAGTATTCACCGCCAATTCATCCGCTTTACCGAGCATTCGGTTCACTTCCGACTTACGTAGCGGCACCGGGTCACCCCCTTTGGTTTCCCCCAAAAATCCTATAACATTGGTTATCGATCGAATGACGTGAATCATTTCACCGCCCAAATTCGCTTTTATCATTATATACCCAGGAAAATAAACCTTCTCCTTATTGATTTTCTTCCCGTTCCGGATTTGAATCACTTTTTCGGTAGGCACAAGAACATCCTCTAAATAATCGGCAAAACCGTGACGTTCCACTTCACTTTCGATATAGCCCTTTATTTTATTTTCTTGGCCGCTGACCGCTCGCACCACATACCATTTCTTATCCAATACTTCTGACATAGCGCTATTTTAATTTAAAATGTTGCTGAAATACAACTGCACCAATTCGCTGAATACCGTATCGACCCCCCACGTCGCCAAGGCGAAAATTATGGAGAATACGGCCACGATGACCATAAGATTGGAGGATTCAGCTTTTGAAGGCAATGTAACATTGTTACGAAGCTCTTCTATGGATTCCTTTATATATGTCAACATAGGTTTGAGGTTAGATAATTCTGCACGGGAGGAGAGACTCGAACTCCCGACACCTGGTTTTGGAGACCAGTGCTCTACCAACTGAGCTACACCCGTTTCTATACTATCGGCAAACACCTATAGTATAATTGCATGTAAAGGTGTTCGGTCCCGATAATAATCAGGACGGAACACCCTTGAACACACTTAACTTAAATTAGTCGATAATCTTGGTAACCTGACCGGCACCAACGGTTCTACCACCTTCACGGATAGCGAAACGAAGACCTACGCTCAATGCAATAGGTTGAATCAAATCGACCGTAATGGTAAGGTTATCACCTGGCATTACCATTTCTACACCTGATGGAAGAGCAATGTTACCCGTAACATCAGTGGTTCTTACGTAGAACTGTGGACGGTAGTTGTTATGGAAAGGTGTGTGACGACCTCCTTCTTCTTTTTTAAGGATATAGACCTCTGCCTCGAACTTGGCGTGCGGCTTCACGGAACCTGGCTTACAGATTACCATTCCCCTGCTAATTTGTGATTTCTCTATACCTCTCAAGAGAATACCCACATTATCACCAGCTTCACCTCTGTCCAAAATCTTACGGAACATTTCAACACCTGTGATGGTAGAGTTCAATTTCCCGGCTCCCATACCGATAATCTCAACAGGGTCACCTGTATTGGCAACACCGGTTTCAATACGTCCGGTAGCAACGGTACCACGACCTGTAATCGTAAATACATCTTCGACCGGCAACAAGAAGTCTTTTTCAACGTCTCTAGTTGGGATTTCTATCCAGCTATCAACGGCTTCCATCAATTCAAGAACCGATTTCGTCCATTTGTCATCTCCGTTCAAAGCTCCCAATGCTGAACCTGCAATTACAGGGCCGTTATCACCATCATACTCGTAGAAAGAAAGCAATTCACGTACTTCCATCTCTACCAATTCCAACAGCTCTTCATCATCGACCAAGTCAACCTTGTTCATGAAGACCACAATTCTCGGAATACCTACTTGGCGTCCCAATAGGATGTGCTCACGCGTTTGTGGCATAGGGCCATCGGTGGCGGCAACTACCAAGATAGCACCGTCCATCTGGGCGGCACCGGTAACCATGTTCTTTACGTAATCGGCGTGACCAGGGCAGTCAACGTGTGCATAGTGACGCGATTCAGTAGCATACTCAACGTGTGAGGAGTTAATCGTAATACCACGCTCTTTTTCTTCGGGCGCGTTGTCGATTTGATCGAATGCACTTGCCTCGGAATAACCGGCATCGGCCATTACTTTCGTTATCGCTGCAGTCAATGTTGTTTTACCGTGATCTACGTGCCCGATAGTACCAATATTCAAGTGGGGTTTCGACCGATCGTATTTTTCCTTTGCCATTTTAGTGAATTTTAATCTTAGTTATATAATTAGTGTGTGTGTAATGACGTGATTGAGCCAACGATGGGAATTGAACCCATGACCTCTTCCTTACCAAGGAAACGCTCTACCCCTGAGCTACGTCGGCGTAAAGTGTTTAACATCTACTCCTTAACTTCAACTTCTTCATTATAAGGAAAAGATTCCTGCCTTCGCAGGAAGCGACATACTTTGTCAATCTTGAGCGAGAGACCGGGTTCGAACCGGCGACATTCAGCTTGGAAGGCTGACGCTCTACCAACTGAGCTACTCTCGCAATTTATAGTCCAAATTCCAATGATGGAACTCGATACTTGGAATTTGGTGTTTTCCAAGCTTGTGGGGAGAACAGCCCCAAAAGTTTGGGGGAACCTGCGAAGGCCCCGATCGCTAAAAGGACGCGCCTCACCACAAAAACCTAAAAGTGGGGAGAGCAGGATTCGAACCTGCGAAGACGTAGTCAGCAGATTTACAGTCTGCCCTCGTTGGCCGCTTGAGTATCTCCCCGACCTATGTTTTCAACACTTCAAAGAGCCGATAGAGGGACTCGAACCCACGACCTGCTGATTACAAATCAGCTGCTCTAGCCAGCTGAGCTACATCGGCCTTTTATCCCTTTTTTAGGCATAAAAAAGTCCGCTATTTCTAACGGACTGCAAATGTATAGATTTATTTGTTTATTCAAAACAAATTTGCAAAAATTTTATTTAAGCTTGCACCCTCATTTTCTCTTTTCGTTTGATCAGCTTGCGTTCTAATG
>JBATUY010000347.1:0-4335 GCA_049671465.1 Pricia sp.
ACCGACGACCAGACCTTGAAAATCTTTTTCGGCCTTATCGATAGCGGTATTCAATCCCGCGAGTACATCACCGCCGATGGTGTTCATCTTGGACTGAAATTCGACGTTCAAAATACCGTCTCCTAAATCTTCGACAACTACGCCGCTGTTCTTGAATACTTCTTTGGACTTTCGAATATTATCCAATATGATAAACGCATCTTGTCCGGGAACCTTCTTCATGGATTTGGAAGGAATATCGTAGAAATAAGTCGAGCCCTCTTTTACGGAATAGAATGATGTATTTCCGGATGCTTTCATCTCGTGTACCCATTTCGCGGCTTCTTGACCTTCGGCCTTGATGAATTCGAGTCCTTTCTCCAACCCTACGGCATCCCAAATCTGAAAGGGTCCGTGTTCCCAGCCGAATCCGGCTTTCATGGCATCGTCTAGTTTATAAAGCTCATCCGAAATTTCCGGGATGCGGTGCGACACATAGGCGAACAATTGTCCGAAACTCTTTCGATAGAATTCCCCTGCCTTGTCTTTTCCGTCGACCAAAATCGAAAACCGGTCAATAACTTTATCGACGGTCTTGGTCTCTTCTAAAGTTGCGAATTTGGCGCTTTTCTTTGAACGGTAATCCATCGTATCAAGATCCAGCGTCAGAATTTCAGTCTTTCCGTCCTTATCCTTCGATTTCTTATAGAAGCCTTGTCCCGTTTTGCTTCCCAACCATTTATTTTCCATCATTGTATCGATGAAACCGGGAAGCTTAAAGAGTTCGTGGCGTTCATCATCTTTACAGTTTTCGTAGATACCATTGGCGACGTGCACCAAAGTATCCAATCCGACGACATCCACGGTTCTAAAGGTGGCGGACTTCGGCCGGCCGATAACCGGACCAGTCAGTTTGTCGACCTCCTCAACGGTCATTCCCATATCCTTGACCATGTGAAAAAGGCTCTGGATGCTGAAAATTCCAACACGGTTTCCGATAAATGCGGGGGTATCTTTGGCAACCACAGAGGTCTTTCCTAAAAACTTCTCGCCATAGCTATTTAAAAAATAAAGTACCTCGGGTAAGGTTTTTGGTCCGGGAATAATTTCGAAAAGTTTTAGATAACGGGCGGGGTTAAAAAAGTGCGTGCCACAGAAATGCTTTTGGAAATCTTCACTACGCCCTTCGGACATAAACTTAATGGGAATACCTGAGGTATTTGAAGTAATCAGGGTACCGGGGGTTCGGTGTTTTTCCAAATTCTCAAAAACCTTCTTTTTGATATCCAAGCGTTCAACGACCACCTCGATGATCCAGTCCACTTTACTTACTTTGGCGATATCGTCCTCTAGATTACCAGTAGTAATCCGCGATGCGAAATCTTGATGGTAAATGGGGGAGGGCTTCGATTTTAAAGCTGTCGTCAGCGAGTCATTGACCAAACGGTTGCGAACCGCTTTGTCCTCTAAGGTTAATCCCTTTTCTTTTTCTTTGTCGTTCAATTCTCGGGGAACAATATCGAGCAATAATACGTTGACGCCGATATTGGCGAAATGGCAGGCGATGCCGCTACCCATAATTCCTGATCCGATGACTGCTACGTTCTTGATGTGTTTGTTCACGATGTGCGATTATTGATTAATAACTAAGTCGTTGATAGATATAGTAGAAAACGTATCTATTTGATGGTATCCTTACTGTATATATTTTTTTCTGAAACTAACTGGTTTATGGTTTCCATGACCTCAAAAAAGCCGTCCAATTTTTCTTTGGGCACCTTGGCTTTTACAGTTTCGTTGAACTGTAATACCACGTCTTTGGAATCCTTTCTTTTTTCAAGGCCAAAGTCCGTCAAATGAATCAAAACGCCTCGGCCATCCTTGGGGTTTGGCTTGCGTTCGATAAGACCAAGTTCTTCCATACGCTTGAGAATACGGGAAAGGCTCGTGGCCTCCATGCCCATCTTGGGGCCTAGGGCCGTTGAAGGGGTACCCGTTTTAGGATCTACGCTTAACAATGTAAACCCGACCGCCATCGTCGAATCGAACTTTTTGGCCTCTTCGTTATACATGCGGGCAACGGATTGCCAAGTCGCACGAAGCGCGTAATCGATAGTAATTTCTTTCATTTAGCACAAGTTGGAGTATCAAATATACCAAAATTTATTATGCGTGCATAATAAATTTTTGCAATTTTTCGCGTTAACCTAATAGTTGTTCGGAAATTTGACCTTCAAATTTTCGGTGCATAGGGTTTATGGCGGAGTTGACAATAGATTAAAGTCTACCTGAAAGATGGGTAGGGCGTGAATGGGGAGTCCCTGAGATCAATCAGGAATGTGTATGTCGAAATTCAGGTATTCTAAGGATGGCATGGCGCAGGAAACCATCTGCTGAAAGCCTTGAACTTGAAGAAGACAGGTCGATGAAAAAACTCAATGCCCGTATATATCATTGTACAGGTCCATATATTTTCCCTTAACGATTTTACGGCGTAATTTCATAGTAGGGGTGAGGTGTCCATCGCTAATACTCCAGACGTCGGGGGTAAGTCTAAAGGCCTTTACCTTCTCCCATTTGGCGAACTTTTCGTTGGCTTCATCAATTTCCTTTTGATATTGTTCCAGTACTTTTTCGTTGAGAACAATATCGGAATTTTCAGGTATCGTGATTCCGTTCTTCTTTGCCCAGTCATGTAGGTATTCGAAATCTGGCTGAATTATGGCCGCAGGCATTTTTTCGCTCTCGCCCACCACCATTATCTGCTCTATGAAGCGGGACTGCTTAAAGCGATTCTCCAATAATTGGGGAGCAACATATTTGCCTCCGGATGTCTTGAACATTTCCTTTTTACTGTCGGTAATCCTTAGAAACCCATCACTATCGATTTCTCCTATGTCGCCGGTATGGAAATAACCGTCTATCATCACTTGGTCGGTCTGTTCTTTATCCTTATAATAGCCCATCATGACCTGTGGCCCCTTGATGCAGATTTCCCCGTCATCGGCAATTTTCACTTCTGTTCTATCCAATGGAACCCCAACGGTGCCAATGCGAAAACCGCCATCGCGCATATCATTGACCGAAACCACGGGAGAAGTTTCGGTAAGACCGTAACCTTCCATCAAACCGAATTCGGCAGCGTTAAAAACACGCGCCAGTCGCGGTTGCAGCGCGGCACTGCCCGAAGCGATAAGACTTAGGTTGCCTCCTAGGCTTTCCTTCCATTTGCTGAAAATCAACTTACGGGCCAATGCCAGCTTTTGCTCATACCACCAGCCATTACGGCCGTAGGGCTCGAATTTGAGGCCTATGTCTATGGCCCAAAAGAAGAGGGACTTTTTAACACCGGTAAGTTCACTGCCCTTGGCAAGAATCTTATCGTATATTTTTTCCAACAAACGCGGAACGGCCGTCATCACATGGGGGCCTACTTCCATTATATTTTCGCTTATCATTTCCAGCGATTCGGCAAAGTAGATGCTAACGCCCCGATATTGATATAGGTAGATGAGCATACGTTCGTACACATGGCATATGGGTAAAAAGCTTAAGGAGTTCGTTTCGCCATCTTTGATGGGAAAGCGTTTTGAGCTTTCCAAGGCATTGCTGACCAAGTTGTCGTGTGAGAGCATCACCCCTTTGGGCCTTCCCGTTGTTCCTGAGGTATATATCAAGGTAGCCAAATCTTCGGCCTTGACCGCATCCTTTAACTTTTCCACCTCAGGTTGGTTTGCATCGTCCGCACCAAGAGCTAAAACATCGGACCAATTTTTACAATTGGAAAGTTCATCGAAGGAGTAGATTACCTTCAGACTAGGTACTTGGTCCTGAACCGCTTTGACTTTGTCATATACCTCTCGGCATGAAACAAAACAATAGATCGATTCGGAATGATTGAGCACGTAGGCATAATCTTCTTCGGATATGGTGGGATAGATCGGTACGTTCTGCGCGCCGAGCTGTAAAATGCCGATATCCATAATATTCCATTCCGTTCGATTGGCCATGGAAATCAGAGCGATTTTATCGTTGGGTTTGACCCCTAGGCGGAGAAGACCTCGGCTGATAGCGTTAGCTTTATTCAAATATTCCTGAGTAGATGTGGCCAGCCATTTACCGTCATACTTTGTGACGAGGGCATCTTTCAGGTTGAATTTTTCTAATTGATAATAGGGGAAGTCAAAAAGTCGGGTGATGTTTTGCATAGTCTGATTCAATTGGTGGTTGAAATATAGGGAAAATTTTCGTTGCCTACATCAAATGCAGTTTCATCCCCTCATGACTGGCCTTAAATCCCAATTTTTCATAGAATTTCAGGGCTTCCGGCCTTTGTTTGTCCGTGGTCAGTTGAAC
>JBATUY010000348.1:0-5606 GCA_049671465.1 Pricia sp.
AGGCCACCCTGATGAATCCCAATTTGATGTACGGTCAGGCGATAATGGGCAGGGTCACCGGTCGGGGAATCGGCATTATCGACACCATTCATTTGATGGAAGTGGCCAAGGCCATCGCCGCCATCGAAAAATCCGAGGTGGTTGCGAGTGTAGATATCGAAGCCTTGAAACAGTGGTTCGCCACTTATCTCGATTGGATATTCACCCATGAATACGGCATAGCGGAACGGGATAACGGCAACAACCATAGCGTTTGCTGGGCGTTGCAGGCGTCCGTTTTTGCGGAATTGACCGGCAACGAAGAGGTCAATGCCTTCACCCGAAATATGTACAAAACGGTTCTTCTGCCCGACCAAATGGCCGAAGACGGAAGTTTTCCTTTGGAACTGGAGCGGACCAAACCCTATGGCTACTCCCTATTTACGCTAGATGCGATGACCGCTCTCTGTCAAGAGCTCACCACGCCACAAGACAATTTGTTCAAATTCAGCACACCGGAAGGAAAAAGTATTGCGAAAGGACTGAGCTTCCTCTACCCCTACGTAAAAGATAAAAGTAGCTGGAATTTTAAGAAAGATGTGATGTATTGGGAAGAATGGCCCGTCAAACATTCCTCTTTCCTCTTTGGAGGCCTCGCACTAGACAATGAAGCCTATCTGGAGCTTTGGAAATCTTTGGATGCCGACTATGACAATCCCGAGGTAATTCGCAATATGCCGATCCGGTATCCGCTACTTTGGGTCAAATGAATTGAGCAGCGAGGGGAGGTGATTATCTCGAAGCATGAACACTTGCAATTACCTGAAAACGTCGAAATTTATCGGGACGAACGAGAGAAATCCTTAGAAGCCAAATAAGAAGGAGCACTACTACTCTATTTCCTTTAAGAATTCCAAGCTAGACGGTACCTGTTCCATTACACGAGATGATTCGTCTTCGATAAAAAGATATTCAATCCCTAATTTCTCAGCCTCTTTTACGGCTGCCGCGATATCAATCTGTCCAGTACCAAGAACGACATTCGTCTCTACGTCGGATTCCCCCGTTTGATTGCCCTTGACTCCTTTCTCGCAATCTTTCAAATGCATCAACTTAAATTCTCCGGGATACTTTTTCAACCAAGCTACCGGATCTTCCCCCGGATGGGCGAACCAATAGAGATCCATTTCAAAATCAAAGTATTCGGAATTCTTGATCATGTAATCCATCAAAAGTTCGTCTTTATAAGGTCGGAATTCATAACCGTGAGGATGGTAGGCCAGGGTAACCCCTTCTTTAGCGAACATTTTTCCTGCCTTGTTGAAAACCTCAAGGGCTTTGTTGGTGTCATCAATGGTAAAATTGTCCCCATCATGGGGTATCCAAAAACATACCGCATATTTGGTGCCGTATTCTTTGGCTCGCGCCAAAACCGTTTCTGGAGTCTTTTCCAATTCCTCAAAAGGGGCGCTGACGCTGACCATTTCGAGGCCGTTCTTGGCCATCATCCCTTTATACTCCTCCATGGAGTATCCATAAGTGCCATCGTTGCCATCCTCTAGATATTGGATACCCCACTCCCCTATTTTCTCGAAAGTACCTGGAACATCTTTTGGGAATATGTTGCGAAGACTGTAGAGTTGGATACCTATTTTTGGCCCTTGCGATAGATTGTCAACTGCGGGGAGACTTTCGAGATAGGCCAAACTTTGGGGCACTTGCTCCACAACCTTTGAAGACTCATCCTCAATGAACATATATTCGATACCTAATTTCTGGGCCTCTGCCACTGTCCCGGCGATATCGATTTGCCCGGTTCCCAAGACCACATTGGTCTCTACATCTTCATGTCCCGTGTTGTTTCCCTCGACACCTTTCTCCATATCCTTTAAATGCATCAAACTGAATTTATCTGGATATTTTTTCATTAGGGCCAAGGGGTCGGCGCCGCCATGTTGCGCCCAGAAAACGTCAAGTTCAAAGGTAAAATCAGTCGCGTTTTGCGCCATGTAGTCGAAAAGCGTACCGTCTTTGTAAGGTCGGAACTCGTACCCGTGGGGGTGATAGGCTAAGGTGATTCCGTTTTCTTTAAGCAGTTTTCCAGCCGTATTGAAGACCTTAGTGGCATGTTGCGTTTCCTCAAGGTCCCACTTGTTATCATCATGGGGCACCCATGCACACATCACATACTTGGCGCCAAAAGATTTGGCATTGAGGATTACCTTTTGCGGGTCGTGTTCCAAATCTTCGAAACTGGCACCTACACTGACCATTTCAAGGTCATTTTTTTTTAAAAGCGCTTCGTACTCCTTCATTGGCAGACCGTAAGTTCCGCCGCCCTCGATTTTGGTGATGCCCCAATCGTGAATCAAGCTCAACGCACCCGGAACGTCATCCTTGAACTGGTCTCGCAAACTATAGAGCTGCAGGCCGACTTCTTGGGCGGAAACGGGTATGGTGAACAGAACGATACTAAATATGCTGATCAGTTTTTTCATAAGTGCGTCTAAAAATTATCCATAAAATTATACCCTGTCTAAGTTAATAAATTCCCGTTTTCGTCCCATTCCGCGATATCGCCGCGCGTACTCTGGTCGATGCATTTCGCGATCCATTCGGGATCATAGGCCACGCCGTGCTGATCTAGCACATCTTGGGGTACGCCATCCCAAACATTGGGCATATTGCCCTTGTATCCCAAATCGGCAATGCCTACTTTGGAGGTGTAGTAGCCCGAAACGGTAAGATTGCGCATCAAGGCGAAAAATTGAATCTCCAAGGGCTGCTCATCCAAGGGCACATCGGGGTCGTGAAAACAAATTTCGTCACAAATCTGTTTTTGCTGCTCGAGGGTGGCGGACTTAAATTCGGTTCCGAACATCTTGTTGCTCCTATGGTCCATCCACATCAGCCCTCCCAAAAGGGTGGTCTGCATTTCAGGGATGTCTTTACCCATGAATTCGATAAACTCCGGAACTTCGGCTTCGATGGGTCCCCCGTGCGGTTCCTTCGGAGGGAGTATGACCGTACTGAGAACGCCGATGGTTTCCATTTCATGCGGGTTGAACAATTGCTCGGCATTTAGTTTTTTGATCCGCTCGAGCTCTTCGGGCCTTCGTCCGAAATATTTGGTATCCTCGGTAGCCGGAATTTCTTCGTTGACCGTTTTCTCCCCGTCGGTATTACAACCATGGAACGCCAAGGCGGATGCACCCGCACCCAAGATTATCGTCTGTATACTTTTTCTTCTGTCCATGGCCTTACACGTTTTGCTGTTTCAATTGTTCGATGATGTAATCAGATGCTCTCCAAGAAAGTGCCATAATCGTCCACGTACAATTTTTATCCGCTTGTGAAACGAACACACCGGCATCAACGATAAATACGTTGTCGACATCATGCAGTTGACTGAATTTATTGGTTACCGAGGTTTTTGGGTCGTTGCCCATTCTCGTCGTACCTACCTCATGGATGATTTCGCCAGGGGCATTGAGACCGTAGTCGCGTTCTTTCCCCGGTTTCTCGCCTAGAGGTTCACCCCCCATATTATGGATAATCTCCTCAAAGGTATCCTGCATATGCTTGGCCTGTTTGACTTCTAGATCTGACCATTTATAATTGAACTTCAATACGGGAATACCATATTCGTCAAGCGTTGTCGGATCTATTTCACAATAGTTCTCCTTTCTGGCAATTCCCTCGCCCCGGCCACCAAAGCCGACCACGGAACCATAATATTTTTTGACATCATCGCGGAGACTATCACCGTACCCGCCTACTTTTAATCCGAAAAACTTGTTGAATTCATTGGCGTTGAAGCCGAAACCGTAATTGGGATTGCTCATGCCGCCCCAGACTTCAATGTGATATCCCCGGGGAAAATCCAGCTTCGAATTATCGCCCCACCACGGCGAGTACACGTGCATACCCCCGACCCCGTCTTCGTTGTAGCTGGTTTTACGGTTCATCAGTCCCGGTACAAAACCGGCAGCGCTACTTCCGGTCGAATCGTGCAGATATTTACCGACCAAATCGCTACTATTGCCCAAACCGTTGGGATGCTGGTCGCTTTTGGAATTCAAAAGTATACGTGCCGAACTGCAGGCCGAAGCTGCCAGTACGACTACCTTGGCCTTCAACTGGTATTCTTTTCTATCAATTTTATTGATAAAAGAAACCCCAGTGGCCTTACCTTCCTCGTTAGTGGTCACCTCCCGCACCATAGAATCACAGTACAATTTTACCTTTCCGCCTTTCTGTGCTGGAAATATCAAACAACTGCCTGCGGAAAAATCGGCATAGACCGAACACGAGCGATTGCATTGACCGCAGTAGAAGCAAACGCCGCGCTCGTTATTGATTTTTTTGGTCAGCATCGATAGCCTACCGGGAATTACGGGAATTCCGGATTTTTTGGCCCCGTTGATATAAAAGAGCTCGTGCAATCTAGGTTTCGGTGGGGGAAGAAAAAATCCATCGGGATCATCCTCCCGGCCCTCGTTGGTGCCGAACACACCGATCAGTTTATCGACTTTATCGTAATAGGGCTTTACATCTTCATAATCTATAGGCCAATCATCTCCATGGCCATCACGTGTTTTTCCCTTAAAATCTTTGGGACCGAAGCGCAACGAAATACGCCCCCAATGATTGGTGCGCCCGCCCAGCATTCGCGATCGCCACCAGCGAAAGGTCGTACCCGGCGTATGGGTGTACGGCTCGCCATCGACCTCCCAATCGCCCCAAGACATGTCGGCCCCACCAAACGCACGGTCGGTTCCGGCGAATCTTCTTGGCGACTCATAGGCCCATTTCATTTGTGTCATCGTTTTAGGATCCGCAGGATCAAAAAACGGACCCGCTTCTACCACGGCCACATTGAGACCGGCATCGGCCAATTGTTTGGTAGCCATTCCGCCACCGGCTCCCGATCCGACGATAATCACATCATATTTTTCGGGAATTTCCTTTATTTGCATAGTTTGGTTTTTTTTGAAGACAAGTTAAAAATTATATTTCCGAAACGCTAAAATATTATTTGAATCACTTGATTTCGGCACACATCGACGGTTAGCATTTTCGTTCCCCGGTTCTTTTAACACCGGACATCCAAATAGATTTCAAGAAACAGAATTACCCGCACTCTTGAAGTATAGCGCTAGTTTGCTATTGAGACATCCAAGTGAAAAAACAAACTGATTATAGGAAAATCAATGCTCGCGGGAAAAGTCATCCGTAATATTGGGCAGACCATCAATTCCAGCTTTCGTAGTAATCACCACAGCTCCGTTCGCAGCTCTTTCGCCATACATAATGGTCGCTGAAGAATCCTTTAAAATATTTATATGATCGATATCGGCAGGATTTAGGCTTTCTATAGTGTCGACGATTTTTCCATCTACCACGTATATAGGCACTGAAATACTACCGCTGAGGTTATGTACCGATTGACCTTTTTTGGGATAATTTAAGACGTCTGAATTTTCAGTCGTGGGATATGGTATGGAAGTTTTGGATTCCGACTCTAAAGTAAATGGCTCCACCTCTGTATTTTGGGATTCATTTTGGTTTTGATCGGTTTGCGAAATTTCAGTCTGCGACCGTACGGTTAAACCAAAGGCTAACAT
>JBATUY010000349.1:0-2230 GCA_049671465.1 Pricia sp.
TCAAGAAATTAAAGTGACAAGAATTTGAAAATGAATTCAAATGCTCGAATTCATACACATTGGCAAGTCGCTGAAAGCCACCCCAAAAGCCAAAACTTGCCAAAGAGTATGGCTTCCCAAACGCTGAAAAAAAAGCACGGGCATACAACATTGTGTATAAGCAATAGCTGGTGCAGTTGTAGCCTTCCCTAAAAATGTAGACTTCCCTAAAAATTGGACAGTTTGAAATTCGAATTTTCGATTTTATCAGATAATGAGAATCCAAACAACTAAATCACCATTAAAACCGAATTGAAAGACACTCGCCAGTAAAAAGCTTTTAATCCCACTGAAAAGCGACCAACGTAATATTGCCCAAGATTTTTCGTTACATACTAAAGCTGTTGGGTGCACCGATTGAATTGGCGCTATCCACCACAACCTAAGGCTCTATGAAAAAATCTATTCTACTTGGCGCAATTTTTACCTTGCTTATTGCATGCGGCGGCGTGAAAAAGACCCAGAAGGCCATGAATGCGGGGGATTATAATCGGGCAATCTATACATCCATAGAAAACCTCGCCAAAAATAAATCCAAAAAAGGAAATCAGTCCTATATTCTACTGCTAGAAGAGGCCTATCAAAAAAATACGGAACGGGAGCTGAAGCAGATCGCTTTTCTGGAAAAGGATGATAATCCGGCGCACCTTGAGGCCATATATCAAGGGTACGTCGGGCTACGAACTATTCAGCAGCGCATACGGCCGCTGCTTCCGCTCTACATTCATGATGAAAACAGAAATGCGAGGTTTGTTTTCAATGACTATCAAGACGATGTGCTTGACAGTAAAGATGACCTATCGGAATATCTTTACGAGAATGCCACCAACCTATTAGAAAATGCCACCTCAAAACAAGACTATCGCAAAGCCTACGATGACCTGGTAGACCTAGAGGAAATTTACCCCGATTTTGACGACACGAAAGCTATGATGAAAGAGGCCTATACCAAAGGCCAAGATTATGTAAAGGTCGATATGATCAATACTTCTGAAAAAATTATACCCGCCAAACTGCAAGATGAACTTTTGAATTTCAACACGTACGGATTAGACGAACAATGGACTACCTACCACACCAACCCGTTACCGAACATCCGCTACGACTATGCGATGGAACTTGCCTTGAACACCATAGATATTTCGCCGGAGCAAATCAGTGAAAAACAAATCGTACGGGAAAGACAAGTGAAAGACGGGTACCAATACGCGGTCAATGATGCGGGAACGGTAATGAAGGACAGCTTGGGAAATAAAATTAAGATTGATAAGTTCAAGACCGTAAAATGTAACTTTTATCAGTTTACCCAATTCAAATCCGCTAGGGTGGCCGGTATGGTACGTTTTACGAACCTTGCGACGAACCAGCCTTTAGATTCCTATCCGTTGGCCAGTGAGTTTATATTTGAACATGTATACGCCAACTACGAGGGGGATAAAAGAGCGCTTGAAAACGAACTTGAGCAGTTACTTGGGTTAACCTCATTGCCGTTTCCGACCAACGAGCAAATGGTGTACGATGCCGGCGAGGATTTAAAATCGCGCTTAAAGTCTATTTTGACGAGGCAGCGCTTTCAATAGGTAACCTACTAAACATACTTCTCCAACGCAACTTCATTTACGCCCCCATGCGAATCATGCGCGACGGTCTGTCCGTTCCGGATGACCAATAACTGCGGCGATTGGTGATACACCTCGAATTTTTGGGCGATTCCGTTGGATATATCCCGGTACCGGTGCAGATCCAAGAAATAAAAGTCGACACGTTTTTCCCTGAAAACGGGATTTCTCTCGAAGCCGTTCAGCACCATCCGGCTGATCCCACAAGTAGTCGAATGTTTGAAGATTACTTGGGTTCGGGATGCTGATTTTTCCGCGATTTCGTCTAACTGTTCCATCGTTGTCAACATGACCCATGGCGACGCTTCTTCCGGTTTGCTTTCACCGTCTTTGTTACTGCCGAAAATTGAGTTAAAAAGACCCATTATCTTAATTTTTGAGTTTATATCTTGGTTCTAGCTTCCGGCCAGAATGCGCCGGTCAGCACTTTGTACTACCAATCAGTATCCATATCTTATTCTATGTTTCGAGAAAGATCAGACTTTAGGTATTACATGCTATTAGTCCGCATCCCGAACGCTACCTTTCAGGGGGCGGTTTAATCTGTTTTAAGCTGCCGAAATGTCCTATTC
>JBATUY010000350.1:0-14375 GCA_049671465.1 Pricia sp.
CTTTTCCGTAATCGGCCAAATACCCGACGGGGGGGGGCGTCGAAGCAGGATTATTCTGGAAATTGATATGTGCCTCAAAGGCCACGGTTTCATCAACGTCGGTTACCGTTACCGCAATGTTCTGAGCAGCGATCAAGCCACCGCTATCGGTCGCGGTAATTTGAAGGTCGTATATATTATCCCCTCCGTCATCGGCCGGAGACTCAAAGTCAGGCGCATTTAAAAACGATACCACACCGGTAACTGCGTCGATAGAAAATAAGGCATCGTCAAGGCCTCCACTAAAAGCAAAAGTAATTCCCGCACCTTCGGCATCAACATCATCGGTTGTCTCAATATCTAAAACAGCGGTTTGGTTTTCTTCGACCTCCGCTGCAGCGACACTGGTAATGACCGGTGATTCATTGGCTTTACCCGCGTTGGATATTCCGGGCGTACCGAAATCGCCGGTACCGAAAGCGGCATCACTTGCAGACCAATTGCCTCCGACGTTATTATCATCGGTCAGGCCGTTCAAGGCCATCGATTCCCCTTCTTTGTCCGGGAAGTTTGTATTATCGTACTCGACGCGATCTATTTCGTTATCCGCAGCATCTACAAATACGATTTCATCCTCAGAGTTGGCCAACGTAAAACCGTCATATTGATACCCGACGATTTTTCCACCGTTGGTAAGTACATCCGCATTGTTCGCTAGCACTAAATATCCTTCTGCCGGAACCAGTAACGGGCCACCGTTCGTTATCGTGTGCGCATCGGAATCGTTATCCGCGATGCTCCATCCTTCTATATCCACATCCTCCGTACCCGGATTGTACAGTTCAAACCATTCGCCTTCGGTATCACCTACCGCCGCCGGGTTTTGCATGATTTCGCTGATGACCAGAACGGGTGCTTCGACCGGAACAGCCGTCACGGAAACATCGGCGGTCAAAGAGGCCGGTCGAAAACCTTTTGCCGTAGCGATAATCGTATTGTTACGGGTATCGCCTTCCAACAAGTCCGACGCATCTATAGAAAAATCGACGGTACCGAGAGTAACCGTTGCAGGTAACGTCAGCCAGTCATTGGCATCCGTAATGTTTTTGTCGCTCGTATTTATGTTGTCGTCTATGACAAGACCAATAGCGGTTGCACCGGCGCCGGACAAGCTACTCGATAAGATGCCCTGCTCACCGGTCACGAGCGTTTCGCTGACTGCAGCGGGATCAAAGGAGAGTAAGCCATCAACTGGTGTATCAGTACTTTCGATGACGTCGATGTGGGTGATTTTGGAGTTGAAACCACCGAGGCCGTTTATGGTCAAAAATCCATCGCTCACTGCAACGACCATGGTCTCGACCACGGTTTGACCCGGATTCGGCACAAATGCGGGAATAATCGTATAGCCCTCTACAGTGGCGCTATGGCGACTGTCAAGATTGCTACCATCTTTATCGCCGAGGCCTAGGGTCACTTCATAAATACCATTCGGCATTTCAAGCTCCCACATCGATTCGATGCCTCGGGGCTGCCCCTGCCAAGCGGGTTGACCGCCCGTATTAGTAATGACATTGTCGCCTTGAAAGTGTATCAGGGTTCCCTCGAGCTTTTCTTGATCGGTGGCAGCATCGTACGCAGTTCCAATACGGTTTCTACCGGCACCATTGGAGTTGTTCGCCGCCTCATTTGATAGGTCTATCGGAGTACCATCGGAAAGCCGTTTCCAACCAAAATCGTATGTATCTGCACCAAGGGAGACAGATGTAGTTCCGTATGCTTTTCCGTAATCCGCCAAATATCCTGACGGAGGGGTCACAGCGCTGTTCTGAAAGTTGACGTGCGCCTCGAACGGAAGCGTCTCTAACACATCGGTAACGTCGATTATGATATCGGCGGTATCCGTGAGTTCCCCGTCGCTTACCTCGACCGTTAGGGTGTATTGGGCTATGGCCTCGAAATCCAAGGCCTTACTGGTAATGATTTCTCCGGTACTAGCACCGATTTCGAATTCAGCTCCGTCGTTTCCGGCGGTAATCGTATAGGTCAAATCCGTAGTATCTGAATCGGTAGCTACTACGGTTCCGATGGAAGTACCGATAGTAGCATCCTCTGAAATATCGAAAGTTTGATTCTCTACGACTGGTGCCTGGTTTGCCAGAGACGCCTCGGTCACCGTGACAGTCCAGTCTTGCGTTGTAGTGCCGTCCTCTGCGGTAACGGTGTAGACTACGGGATTAGTGAAATCTTGGGCTACCTCGGAATCGGGGTCGATGCTCGCATCGGGGGAAGTCGTAATGGTCGGGGCCAAAACGGTCAGGTCTGTACCGTTGGCTACCTCGATATCGATACTGCTTGCGCCTATGGTCGCTTCTTCGGACTGTTCGGCCAACACAAAAGTTACAATCTGCGTCTCTGTGCTGGCAGGCGCGGTAACCGTAAGGTCGGCCGCTAAAATGGCCGGCGTAAAACCTTTGGCCGTAGCGATGATGGAACTATTTCTGGTATCACCGACGGCCAAATCGGTAGCATCCATATTGAACTGGACCGATCCCAAACCGGCAGGTGGTAGGTTCATCCAGTCGTTGAAGCCGGTTTCGTCTACGTTATCGTCGATGGTAAGTGCAATGGCTCCGGCACCGGTACCTGATAGGTCGCTTGAAAAAGTGCCGGTAGTTCCCACGACCAAAGTTGGACTTACGGCAGCCGGGGAAAAAACCAAGTTGCCATTCACCGGTACACCCGTACTTTCCACCACATCGATATGTGTGATTTTTGAGTTGAAACCGCCCAGCCCGTTCATGGTCAAAAATCCATCGGATACCCTAACCGTCATGGTCTCGGTCTTTACCTGCCCCGGTGACGGAACAAAAGCGGGCACAATGGTAAATCCTTCAATGGTTGCGCTGTGCCTGCTGTCCGTAGAAGCACTTCTATCTCCTATTCCAACGGTGACATCATAAGTGCCGTTGGGGACTTGAAGTTCCCACATCAGTTCGGTACCCCTGTTCTGCCCGGACCAACTGCCAATATTATCCCCTTGAAAATGGACCAAAGTGCCTTCCAATTTTTCTTGGAGCAATGCGCCTGCATAACTACTTTCAATCCGGTTTCTGCCCGCACCGCCGTTTCCGGTGACATCGATGGGCGTCCCGTTGGAAAATTCTTTCCATCCATAGGCATAACTATCACCGGCGACGTTCAGCGATGATGCACCAAAGGCCAGTCCGTAATCCGCCTCATACCCTGTTGGAGGAACGGTCGATGCAGGATCGTTCTGGAAATTGACGTGTGCTTCGAACAAAGGCGCAAGAGGCGTTTCAACGCTGAAAGCATCGAAGCTGGCCGTAAATTGAGTTCCAGCCCTGTGCGTAGCATAAATACCGGCAAAAGATACATTGTCTTGACCACCGACCGGGTTGATATCCCTTCCGGTAAAATAGGAATTCGGTATCGGAAGGTTTCCCAATAGCGTACGTACACCGGCACCAATGGTGTGATAGGCCTCGACCGTCAAAGTACTCGGATTTATTATCATTTCAAGGGTAACATCTTGTCCCGAAACTCCCAAGTTCTGCTGAATTTGACCTGGTAATCCGTTGACCGAAGCCCCCTCGATTTCTACACGTAATTCGATATTCGAACCGTTAACGTTTAATTTTACAAAGTTATCCTCATTAAAACCGAACCAAATACCTGCCTGTGCCGAATTTCCCCCAGTCACTATATTCAGTAATTTGGTCTCAATCACTATCGTTTCCTGTAACGCATCGAAACCGACCCCTAGGGTATTCACTTGATTATTGTTATTGTTACTGTCAGGTGGATCCAAATAGGCAATACCACCTTGAGAAAGTATCTGCAATTGACCTCCGCTTAGCGTCAAAAGGGATGGTTCATATCCATTGAGATTTGGGTCGGAAATCGGGAGATCGCCCTGTCTTCTCGCTTCTGAATGTTCCATGACCGCAGTAAACCCTGTGCCCAAGCCGTTACTATCCGAAATGCTGTTCGCCGAGCTGGAATTAAAGTCCAAATTCGCTGGCAATGACACCGCAATTTCCGAACAGTCAAGCGGACTTATCGGCGAACACGGTGTTTGACCATAGGCAAGGGACGAAAAGAATGCAAAAAACGAGAGTAGCGTAATTTTTCTCATAAATGGGTAATATTAAAATGGTTAGCGGGGGAGTATAGTTAAGTGTTTTCTAGCCGGATGGTAAAACCCTCCTATTCGTTTAGGAATAGGCATTGATTGACCAACCACACGATGTGCGGCAGATTTTATTATAAAAGGATGAAAAGGAATGGTTTCAATTCCGAAAAGCGGAAAGCTCCGGAAGTATTTTCGTAAAACGGGAAAGAGGGGTACGACAAAGATGACGCACCACAGGACGTGGGGTTGGTACATACTCGAAATGTTGGTTTGGTATGAACACGCACCGAATCAAAATTCGAAGCGAATTCAAATGTTTAAAAGGAGGAAAGTAAACGTAAGAATTTGGGCGTTCTGGTAACTAAAACGTTAATAAGGATAGTCTTTTAATCTCCAAACGATTTTAAAAAACGCTCATCGACAGTATTTTATCGATGAAGTGCATGCCCTACTTTTGATTTCTTTAACTAAATGTTGACTAGTATGAAGTTTGATGAAGATAATTCCTATGTGTTTTGAAAGGAAGAAAAACGAAAAGTTTAGAAAACCTTGGTAATTCTTTGTAAAATAAATGTTTGTAATTTTTTATCGAGGAACCTTGCCTATTACCCCTTTGAAGAATGCCTCATACATCGCAAAATCCGCTTCTTTATCGGCGGTCGTATACTGAGGTTCTGAAACCTTGATTTGCTTCTTACCAAAATCAAAGGCGACCATTACCACGGGCACTTTCGCCGTCTTGGCGATATAGTAGAACCCTGTTTTCCATTTGCCCACTTTTGTACGGGTGCCCTCAGGGGCGAGGGCCAAACGGAATTTTTGTCTTTCCTTGAAAATTTTTGCCGTTGCGGCGACCGTATCACTGCTTTTGCTGCGGTCTATCGGCGCACCACCCGTCCATCGAAAAAACCATCCCAAAGGAGAGTCGAATAGGCTTTTTTTGGCAATAAAATTGATTTGTTCGTTCCAAACTTTTCGTATCAGCATGGCGAGAAGAAAATCGATCCAGCTGGTATGCGGAACGACAATGATTACAAATTTATCTAAATGACCCGGAAAAACACCGATGAGTTTCCAGCCCAATAGTTTGAAGTAAATGAAACGGGCTAATTTCTGCACTATAAATATTGAGGGGTTATCGCCGACTCTTCACATCTCGAAACCTATATCTTCCGATAAATGGCTTCCAATTTCTCAGGCGTGATGACTTTGCGCCAATCTTTACCCAAGGCATTTTCCCAGAGCGGAACCATACCCATAGCTACCGAAATCATGGTCTCGAACTCCGTATCGCTTAGGTTCGCACAAATGCCGGTAGGCAGTTCTATAACATGTTTTTGCTGCATCGTCTTGAATTCGGCGACGCCTTCGGGGTAGAATTCCTCCAAATGCTGAAAAACGAGACAATTGCCGATACCGTGCCGGACACCCAAAAGAAAGCCTAGCCCATAGCTCATGGCATGCGCTACCCCGACTTGGGAGTAGGCAATGCTCATACCGCCGTGCCACGAAGCCATCATCAGTTTGTCACGGGATTCGGCGGCCGGCAGATCTTCAAGGAAGACCTCTTGACAAAGCTCCAGTGCCTTTTCACCATAACTTTGGCTAAAGGCGTTGAGATAAGTGCCTTTTAAGGATTCTATACAATGGATATAACAGTCCATACCCGTATAGAACCACTGTTCTTTCGAGACACCCTTCGTCAGGTCAGGGTCTAGAAGTACTTGATCGAACGTGGTAAAATCGGAGTTGATACCCAGTTTTTTCTCCGGACCGAGAAGTACGGTCGTTCTCGAGACTTCGGCGCCCGTTCCGCTGATAGTAGGTATTCCAGCGTGATAGATAGATGGTTTACCAACCAAATCCCAACCCTGATATTCGGAAGCGCTGCCTTTGTTGGTCAACATAATGGCCACGGCTTTGGATAGATCCAACAAGGTGCCGCCGCCTATACCTACAATACCGGAGGGGAGTTCATCAAAGTCTTTCTTGATCTTATCAACAAGAACATCTACCTGTACCGTTCTGGGCTCTTGGTCGGCCGAAATAAAAATCAGCTGATCATTAAATATACGGGGTATTCTGGCCGCAAGCGCCTTACCTTCAAAAACATCGTCTACCAAAAAGATAAACGGGGCGTCTGAGTGTTTTCTTTGCGACATGAGAATGTCGCCCAACTGGTCAAAACATCCGCTGCCAAAAACCACCCGGGGCACCATCGGAAAATTTTTAAATGGCTTCGTAGCACTATTGACGGGCTTTGGTTTGGTCTCAATTTCTTTTTTCAACTCCATATCTTTATTTCAAATAGCCCAATATATCCGTCAAACTACTAATTTTTAGATAATTGAATCCGTTTTTTTCTACCGAAACTTCTTCATGCTTCCAAGTAGTATGAAAAGGCACGTGTACCGCCTGTGCCCCGATACCGATCAAGGGCAGTACGTCTGATTTCAGGGAATTGCCTATCATTAAAAACTCGTTGACATCTATCTGCAAATGATTTAACAAATGTAGGTAGTTTTCTTCTTTTTTATCGCTTAAAACCTCGACATGTTGGAAAAATTCCGAAAGTCCCGAACGTTCGATTTTCCGTTCTTGGTCCAATAAATCGCCTTTGGTCAGCACGATCAATCGATATTTATCCTTTAATGCCTCCAATACGTCCCGAACACCATCCAATAGATGCACCGGCTCGTTCAGCATTTTTTTCCCAAGCTGCAAAATTTCTGAGATCGTAGCCTGTGAAACCTGGTGATTCGATATTTCCAGGGCGGATTCTATCATCGAAAGCATAAACCCCTTTACCCCATAGCCGTAGAGTTCCAAGTTTTTAATCTCTGTCTTGAACAGCTCTTGATCGATTTTATTTTGGGTCTCGTAACCTTCCAAAAGACCTGCGAAAGCTTCTTCGGTCTGCCTGAAATAGGTTTCGTTCACCCAAAGGGTATCATCGGCATCAAAAGCGATTACCTTAATATGACTGTAATCTACCTCCATGCTTCCTGCGCTCTTTTCAAATCTTCAGGGGTATCAATTTCTATGCCCGATACGCTGGTCTCGACCATTTTAATTTTTTTCCCATACTCCAGATATCGAATGGCCTCGATTTTTTCGATGGCTTCCAAAGGCAACATCGGCAAACGCTGAAAATCCATCAACGCCGATTTTCGAAAAGCGTAAATACCCTTGTGTTTATAATAGGTAGCTTCCATATCGGTATTTCTCGGATAGGGAATCGGCGAACGCGAAAAGTATAACGCAAAATTACGGTTGTCGACGATGACCTTCACCGTATTCGGGTTGGCAATTTCGGAATCGTCGGTTATTTGTACCATAAGAGAGGCCAGATCGATTTCCTTTTCCGGATCTTCCGTGAACACATCGAGCACGGCGGCCAGACTTTCCCGGTCGGTGAACGGCTCGTCACCCTGAACGTTTACGATGATATCGACCTCCATATCGGCTACGGCCTCGGCGATACGATCGCTGCCACACTCATGTTCTTTTTGGCTCATAAGCGCTTGTCCGCCCGCATCGGTTATGGTATCAAAAATAACGCTACTGTCCGTTACCACGTAGACCGCATCGAAAAGATCGGTACGCAGCGCGGCTTCATAGGTACGCAAGATGACCGGTTTTCCCGAAAGATCTTGCATTAATTTGGCCGGAAAACGGGAGGCCGCATAACGGGCAGGAATCATGGCAATTTTTTTCACTGGGAATTATTTTAGTATTGATCAATTGTCGTTCAAATTTTGCCGAACACCCTTTGGAATCTCAAAAATTCCCGGGGCACGAAAAAACCTCAAGTTATGTTGAAGCCCTGAGAATGATGCGACGACCTACTCCTTTTGCGTCCTAGGCCTCAACTTTCTGTATATCCTAAAGATAATGAACAGGATGATAATGACTAGAACCGCCGCCAAAACCGGCGCAAAAATGGATGCTGTCGTGACGATCATCGCCGTTCCGGTCTCCACTGTCGAAACTATTGGATTGGCCAAGCCCCCGGTGGTCGCGGTCGATGCCAATCGACTTGTCGCGCTCGCACCTTTAATCGCGGTCGCCGTACCTCCGCCAGCGATAATCGCCAACGACCACGTGACCACGGGATCGAGACCGGCCACCGTCGACACCATAACGGCCGTACCGGCAATGGCCGCCAAAGGCACGGCAAAACTATCCAAAAGATTGTCCACCCATGGAATAAAATAGGCAAAGATCTCTATAAGCGTGGCAACACCCAGGGTAATGACCGCGGTAAGGCTACCGATCCATTGCCAGCTATCGTTGAGATCCCATACTCCGAAAGAGGATGCCAAACTCAGTGCGAACAAGGGCAAGAACACCCTGAACCCGACCGAAGCGGAAAGGCCTATGCCCAAAAAGATGCTGATGATGGTTTCGGATGTCATAAGACGAATTTACTTTATTCCGCACCAACAAAAAAATCGCTCTTAAAACCAATGAGATAGAGCTGCTTTTTCGCGCGGGTCACGGCGGTGTAGAGCCAACGTAAATATTCTTTGTCAACCCCGTCTGGCAAATAGGGCTGTTCGACGAAAACCGTATCCCATTGTCCGCCCTGCGATTTATGGCAGGTGATTGCATATGAAAACTTTACCTGTAACGCGTTAAAATATTTATTGTTTTTGACAGATTGGAATTTTTTGTATTTGGATGTCTCTTCCGCATAATCTTGCATCACTTCTTGGTACAGACGATTGCCATCTTCGTAAGATAAGGATGCAGTAACGGCCTTAACGGTATCCAACATCAGAACGGTCTCCAAAGGTTTCTGGTTCGGATAATCTACCATTTTCACCAGCACCTCGGCAAAACGGAAACCATATAGATTCTTAAAAGCAAAAATCTCCAATACCTCGATGATATCCCCATTGGCGATAAATCCGGCTTCGGATTTCGGTTCCAGCCAAAAGTAATTGTTCTTTACTACCATCATAAAATCACCCACGGCCAGCTCATTTTCCAGAAAGAGTATCCGACCGCGGATATTCTCGTTGTAAAGGTTTGCCCGCTTGTTCGAGCGCACGATAAAAGCGGTCTCCTCCTTCCCGTTTTCGGAATAGGAGGCATCGATGGCTTCCTGAATCTCGTAGCCATCCACCAGTCGTACGATATCCTTGAAGGGATCGACATCGAACTGAAAGGTATCGAAAAACTCGCTTTGCAGTTGTTCTCGCAGCAAGGTCGCGTTAACCAGAATACCCGAATCTTCCGCTTGACGGACGACCTCGTCCAACTCCAGCATGACCACTTCCTTATTATAGTTCATCCGTAGTTTATCCGCGTCCAAAGCAGGGCTCAGATTCAAATGTACGGGAGGAAGCTGCGCGGTATCCCCTATCAAGATCAATTTACAGTTATGACCGGAATACACGTACATCAGAAGGTCATCTAAGAGAGAACCGTTGCCAAAAAGCTTCGAATCCGTAGGTGCGTCGGGAATCATCGAGGCCTCATCGACGATAAAAATAGTGTCGCGATGCTTGTTGGGCGCCAGTTCAAAATGAATCGCACCACCGCGCTGTTTTTTAGGAAAATAAATTTTTCTGTGGATGGTATACGCCTGGGTATTGGCATAGTTTGCCATCACCTTGGCCGCCCGCCCCGTAGGTGCCATCAACACCGATTTTTGGGATGTTTTCCAAAGGCTGTTGACCAAGGTGCCCACAAGGGTAGTCTTTCCCGTACCCGCAAATCCCTTTAATAGAAACAACCTATTCTTGTCCTTGGATAGTATAAAGGAAGCCAGTTTTTGTAGGGCAATAGCTTGCTTTAGGGTCGGTTCATGCGGAAATTTGTCCTTAAGGGCAGAAAAAAAAGAAGCATCGGTCAATAGGGCCATGGGTCAAAGATAAGAACGATTTTTCGCGAAAAACTTTTACGATTGAAAAAAAATTGTAGATTTGTGTGAACCACTATAATAAATAACACTAAGAAATGAAGACCGTAATTCAGATCGTACTTTGGATAGTTTGTATCGGCTTAGGCTATCTTATCTATCAATCCGTTACCGGACCCATACGTTTCAACGAGGTTAAAGAGGAGCGTTTTTCGCAGGTCATCGCGAAAATGAAAGATATTCGCGCGGCACAGGAAGCTTATAAAACCGTGAATCGCAGGTATGCCAAAGACTTCAACAGTCTGATCAAATTTATCGATACGGCCAATTATACAATAACGCAGCAGCGTGATTCTTCTTATATGGAATTTGATAAGACCTATCAGATCGATATGCTGAAGGAGGTAAAACTTATCGATACCCTTGGGACTGTTTCCGTGAAGGATTCCCTTTTCGGGGAGGACGGGCGCTACAAAAATTTGGCGAAAGTGCCTACCGCCCCAAATGACGAAGAATTTCAAATGGAAGCCAACGTTATCAACAAGAGTGGTTTTAAAGCGCCCGTTTTTGAAGTGAAAGTCGAAAAAAAGGTGGTGCTTTACGATCAGCCCAAAGTGCTTTTGGATAAGGAAAATGCGGAAATCGGGGTTGACGAAGTAAACGGAAACTGGATTAAGGTAGGTTCGCTGTCAGAAGTGAGTACCGCCGGAAACTGGCCACCGATATACGATAATAGAGGCGATCAACAATAACTGGAGTACCAGTGGAAAATCATACTAAATTGTCCATTCAGGTTAGCTTGAATGGACTTTCTTTTTGTATTCTAGATTCGGCCGATGATGCCATACGGGCCAGCGAACAAGTGATTTTCGCAAAACAGCTTACGCCCTATGCCGTATTGAAACGGCTAAAACAACTCTTCGAAGAACATAAAATAGCCCAAGGCCAATACGCAGAGGTGGTCGCCGTACACCGCAACCATCTTTTCGGGCTGGTACCCAAGGTGCTGTTCGATGCCGATGAATTGCCCAATTATCTTAAGTTCAACACCAAAATATTGGCCAATGACCATATGGCCTACGATGAGATAGAACCCCATGACCTCATCAATGTCTATGTGCCCTTTGTCAACATCAACAACTATATCTATGACCTCTTCGGTGCGTTTACCTTTAAACACCACGGTACCGTCTTGATAGAATCGCTACTCGTGCACCACGCCCAATTTATAAAAGAAAGCGGTGCGCCAAGCGGCGGAAAGAATACCGTGTGTTACCTCTATGTCTGCGAGCGGCAAATGGATGTTACCATCATCGACCACAAGAAACTGCTGCTGTACAACAACTTTAGCTTCGTGACCAAGGAAGACTTTCTGTACTATCTGCTTTTTACCTTAGAGCAGTTACAACTTGACACCGGCTCGGTCATCGTAAAGCTTTTTGGCGATATCGAAGAAGACCATGACATTTACCAACTTTGCCACCAATACATCGAGCACATCTCAATTTTCGCTCCGGCGGCAACCGACCATCCTTTGAAAGATACAAATGATCTCTCGATAGATTTCACCACCTTAAACGCCTTTTAATGCGCATTATAGCCGGCAAGTACAAAAGCAAACGAATTACGGCACCCAAAAAATTACCGGTCCGCCCGACCACCGACATGGCCAAAGAGGCGCTCTTCAATATTTTGAACAACCGGTACTATTTTGCCTACATCTCCGTTATCGACCTTTTTGCGGGTACGGGCAATATCAGTTACGAGTTTGCCTCCCGGGGTACGGAAAATATCACGGCGGTCGACAGCGACGCCGGATGCATTCGCTTTATAGATGGTATTTCGATAGAAATGGAATTGGGCATTACCACTTTTAAAAGCGATGTGTTCAGTTATTTGGAAAAAGCAGGCACCAAGGCGGATATCATATTTGCCGACCCGTTCTACGATATGGCCGAGGAAGACTTCAGGAAAATGGTGGGTCTTGTATTCGATCGTGATTTGCTATTGACGGATGGCGCATTGGTGATAGAACATACCAGCCGCTTGGATCTTTCCGGTCTCAAGCACTTTAGCGAAAAGCGGAAGTATGGCGGGAGCGCTTTCAGTTTTTTTAATAAAAGCAGGCCATAAGCCGGATTCTGTGCCTCGCTTTCGCGAGGTCCCTATCATTTATCTAGGCCTTCAGTTGCCCAAAGGCTCGAACCGCCTACCCTTCGGCTCGGGCGTGCAGCCCTCGAACACCGATTTACATGACGTTTCACCGCATAGAGTTTACCTGGTTTCACTACAGCCTTACCTGTACATACTTTCTGTTGCACTGGTCCGCATCTTTCGACGGACGGGCGTTACCCGCTATGCCGCACTGTGGTGTCCGGACTTTCCTCGTTAACCGCAAGGGTCACCGCGATAGGGCGGCCTGCTTTGCGGCAAAGGTAGCCGAATTGTTGATAAAAAAGGATTTAATACCCTTATATTAGCGCTTCAAGACCTCAGTGATCTTTATATTTGCACATCGTTATTTGATAAGGTAAGATTTAAGGTTCAAAGCGGTTCTGGATATGTCGCAACTATCTGGAATACTGCCGTTCGGTACTCAGATTTGAACAGCTAAGAAGCAACTGTTGAGTTTTGAAGCAAGACCTAATTGCCATTGATTTTAATGCTGCGACCATAATCCGCAATCTTTAACAACAAGCCCAGTGGAACACTTCATCGTATCGGCACGGAAATACAGGCCCCAGACTTTCAAGGAAGTTGTGGGCCAAGAAGCCATTACCAATACCCTGAACAACGCCATCGAGAACCACCATCTGGCACAGGCCCTCTTGTTTTGCGGACCGCGAGGGGTAGGTAAGACCACATGCGCCCGTATTCTCGCCAAGAAAATCAACCAAGACGGCACCGAGCAGACCGATGAGGATTTTGCCTTTAACATTTTCGAACTAGATGCCGCCTCCAACAACTCCGTCGACGATATTCGTAATCTGACGGATCAGGTTCGCATTCCCCCGCAAGTAGGAAAATACAAAGTGTACATCATCGACGAGGTGCACATGCTCTCCCAAGCGGCCTTCAACGCCTTTTTAAAGACCTTGGAAGAGCCGCCCAAACACGCCATATTTATTTTGGCGACCACGGAGAAGCACAAAATCATTCCCACGATATTATCGCGTTGCCAGATATTCGATTTTAAACGCATTACGGTCAAGGATGCCGTAGAATATCTAAAGTATGTCGCCGAGAGCCAAGACGTTGAAGCCGAAGACGATGCCTTGCACATCATCGCCCAAAAAGCCGACGGTGCCATGCGCGATGCGCTTTCGATATTTGATCGGGTGGTCAGTTTCTCCGGGAAACAGCTGACCCGAAAGGCGGTCACCGAAAACCTGAACGTACTCGATTACGACACCTATTTTTCCGCGACCGATCTTATTCTACAGCATAACATTCCCGAACTGCTTTTACTTTTCAACAAAACGCTTTCCCTAGGTTTCGATGGCCATCATTTTATCAGTGGACTGGCATCGCATTTTCGCGACCTAATGGTCTGCCAACATGAAGAAACTATAGCATTGTTGGAAGTCGGGGATACGGCCAAGGCCAGTTATTTAGAGCAATCCAAAAAGACCTCGAATCGTTTTCTGCTGAAGGCTTTGGATCTCGCTAATGATTGCGACCTGAAATACAAGACCAGTAAAAACCAGCGGCTTCTGGTCGAGCTTACCCTGATGAAACTGGCCTCCATCGACTTTGACGGGCAAAAAAAAAATCCTGAATCGGTAACATCCGAGCATTCCGGGGCCGATACGATTGTTCCGGCATCCTATTTTAAGGATAGAAAAGTAGCGCAGGTCGCGCCGGAGGTAACAGCCGAAAATCAAGATGGCACCAAGGGCTCTGCAAGCGTTTCAGATATGCCGACTGCCATTGAATCCGAAGAAAATCAAGTTGGCACAGGGGAACCCGTAGGTAAATCCGAAAAACAAATCGAGCAAGGAGTCAAAGAAAATCATGGTGGCACTAAGGAATCTGCAGGCGAACCAGAGGCGCCGATTGCATCAGCATCCGAAAAAAATCAAGATGATAACGAAATACCTGTAAATACTGCTGAAACTTCTACTGAATTAGAAAAGCAAAAGGTAAATACAGGTTCGAGTAGTGGCATGCAAACGACAATAACGGTAGACGATGACATAGCAAGTGTATCCGAATCCTCCACCAGAAGTTCAGACGTTCAGGTGATCGAACCAGCCGTCGCAACGGAAATCAAAAAACCGGATACCGTTAAAAAAGTACAGTTAGACATCGCCTCTAAGCGGGTCTCCGCCCTGTCCATTTCTAGCCTAAAGGCCAAAAAAGAGCATCAGC
>JBATUY010000351.1:0-25173 GCA_049671465.1 Pricia sp.
AAAAAGCCGGTGAAATGGCGGATAATGAGATCCTTAATACTAAAAGAAATAGATGAGCTGATGTACGGTTCGCTGGGTATCGTTATCTTTATTTCATTTTTTATCGGCGCGGTGGTCACTATACAGACGGCCATCAATCTGACCAATCCCATTATCCCAAAAAATCTGATCGGGTTTACGGCGCGCCAGTCCATTATTCTGGAATTTTCGCCCACATTCGTATCCATAATCATGGCCGGGAAGGTCGGCTCTTACATCACTTCCAGTATTGGCACCATGCGGGTCACCGAGCAGATCGACGCTTTGGAAGTTATGGGGGTAAACGCGTTGAACTACTTGGTCTTCCCAAAAATTGTGGCCATGCTTTTTTATCCGTTCGTCATCGCCATCTCGATGTTCGTAGGTATTATGGGGGGCTGGATCGCCGGCGTATTTGGCGGATTTTTGACCAACGCCGAATTCAGCGAGGGCCTGCAGATCGATTTTAGTCCGTATCAAGTTTTTTATGCCTTTGTAAAGACCTTGGTATTCGCATGGATATTGGCAACGGTACCCTCTTTTCACGGCTTTTACATGAAAGGCGGGGCGTTGGAAGTAGGCAAGGCCAGTACCACATCTTTTGTGTGGTCAAGTGTACTTATTGTCGTAATGAACTATATACTCACCCAACTGCTACTGAACTGATGATAGAAGTAAACGACATACACAAATCTTTCGGGGATACGCACGTACTCAAAGGCGTGACCGCCAACTTTAAAAAAGGAAAGACCAATCTGATCATTGGCCAAAGTGGTTCGGGTAAAACGGTTTTTCTCAAGTGTTTACTGGGACTTTTCAGTCCGGAAAAGGGTACCATATCGTATGATGGAAGGGATTATTCAAATCTCAGCGCGGAAGAACGTCGCGATTTGCGCCAAGAAATGGGCATGGTTTTTCAGGGCAGTGCACTGTTCGACTCCATGACGGTCGAGGGTAACGTGATGTTTCCTTTGGATATGTTCACAAAACAATCGAAATCGGAAAAACAAGAACGTGTCGATTTTGTATTAAAGCGGGTCAACCTTACGGAAGCCTACGACCGGTTTCCCTCACAAATATCGGGAGGGATGCAGAAACGCGTCGCCATAGCCCGGGCCATCGTAATGAACCCTAAATATCTTTTCTGCGATGAGCCTAATTCGGGATTGGATCCCAAGACGGCCACCCTGATTGACAATCTTATTAAGGAAATCACGGAGGAATACGATATTACTACGGTTATCAACACCCATGATATGAATTCCGTTATGGAAATCGGGGAAAAGATTATTTTTCTAAAGGATGGATTAAAAGAATGGGAAGGAACCAAACATGAAATCTTTAAGACGGACAACGAGGCCGTAACGGGATTCGTCTACTCTTCGGATCTCTTCGAAAAAGTGCGCCAAATGTACGTGGAAGAGCGGAATTAGACGTCAAATCTAGGAGGTAAGGTCTAGGTTTATAAAAAAACAATTTTATTTCCGCAGTTGTACCGTACTGTCCTTCAATCGAATCTTGAGCCATTGATGCAGCTTCTTGTTTTCAAGGGCTATTCGCGCCGGTGTCAGGCCTTCTTGCCATTGCACTTGAAAAACGGACAAGGTATCCACCTTCTTAAAGTCCGTCAGCAATGCATTATCATATTCCAACGAAACCAAATTCTCATAATTGACCTTGGCCTCGGCACTGATTTCGCTAAAAGGAATTTGCCTAGATTCCATTTTCTTCAACCGGGTCAATTCGGTCTGCAAAACCTTAATTCGATCGTCTTTCCCCAACATTTGGCTTTTCTGCGATTCGTAGAGCTCGTTGACATACCGTAGCTGATCGACCTGTTCGTTCTTCGAACCCTGTACAATATGTAGCTCGGTATCGGTAAGCTTTGAAAATTCGGTGTTCTTTTGATTCTTCCAAGTAGCGATAACATTATCGGGAATTACCTCATCGCCCATAAAAACCAATTCTATATACGAATCGACCCCATCGTTATAATGTATATCGGTAAAATTTTCCATGAAGCGGCCGCCCTCCGTAAACTGGTATGGCGCGATTTTCAGCTTGACAAATTGTTGGGCCTGGTTCTTGAAACTCGATTCTTTGAACACCTTAACAAAGGTATATCCCGCAGGAACCATGACCAGTACCGCAATAGCGGAGGCAATTCGCGCCGTTCGTCTCCGTTTTTGCGAATTAGCGTACCGAACCATGGGGAAGCGGAGCAACTTTATAACCAAAAAGGTCGCCAAAGCGATGAATATCGTATTGATCGTAAATAAATACAGGGCTCCCAAAGCGTAACTGGGGTTGCCTATGGCAAGACCGAAACCGACGGTGCAGAGCGGGGGCATCAAGGCAGTAGCGATAGCGACACCGAATATAACGCTGGCAATCGTACCTTTCTTTGCACGGGCAATGACCAAGGCCAATCCGCCGAAAAAGGCAATCAATACATCTCGGATATCCGGGGCGGTGCGTGCCAGCAATTCCGAAGATTCGTCACGGATCGGAAAAAGCGCAAAGAACAAATAAGCGGTCAGTACACTGAGTACGACCATGATGGCAAAATTTTTCAAAGAACGTCGCAAGGTGTCTACATCATTGATGGCCAATGACATGCCCAACCCCAAAATCGGACCCATCAACGGGGAAATTAACATCGCCCCGATTACCACGGCCGTAGAATTGGCGTTAAGGCCAATGGAGGCGATGAATATCGAGCAGATAAGAATCCAAGAGGTGTGGCCCCTAAAAGGAATATCGGCCACTATGGCCGCTTTGGTCGCCTCTTGGTCGGTGTTGGGCCGAATATCCAAAAGTTCATGTAGAAAGGCTTTGGTACTTTCAAGCAGTCCCTTAAAATCCCTTTTTACTTCTTCCCGGTTATCCGAAGGCTCCTCGGTCGGGGTGATATTATCTTGATTCAAATTGTTGCCCATTTTTTAAAAAGCATGTTTACCTATGTGTAACTATCCCCAAAAGCGTTCTTTACCTTGTTCAGTACCTTTTTGATGTCTTGTTCTTTGGCCTTGGGATAGATCAAAAGTACATCGTCGTTATCGACTATTATATAATCCTTAAGACCATCAACGACCACAATCTTATCCTCTGGGGAGCGAATCATATTGCCAGAAGCATCCTCTGAAATAACCTTCGCGTTTACTACCGCATGGCTATTTTCATCCTTATCCAATTTGTCGTACAAAGAACCCCAAGTGCCCAGATCGTTCCAGTCGAAGGTCGCCGGAAGCACGTAGATGGACTTCGAATGCTCCAAAATGGCATAATCAATGGATATATTTTCAGCTTGCGGATAATTCTTTTCAATAAACGCAGATTCTTCGGAAGTATTGTAAGAAGAACTCCCAGATTCGAACAGCGCATACTGGGTAGGTTGATATTTTTTAAAAGCTTGTACGATAGACTCGACACTCCACATAAAAATACCCGCGTTCCATAAGAAATTACCTTGTTGCAAGAACTCTTTTGCCGTTTCATAATCCGGCTTTTCCCGGAACTGGTGTACACGCTTGAGCCCTTCGCCAGCGTCTTTCTCATATTCGATATACCCGAAACCCGTGTTGGGAAAAGAGGGTTTTACACCCAGCGTACAGAGTACATCTTCATGCTCGCATTTATCAAAACAAGTGATAACGTCTTCGGCAAAAGCCACCTCATCTTCGATCCAATGATCGCTCGGTGCCACGATCATCACCGCATCGGAATCCTTTTTTCGGATTTTTAAGGCGGCATACAAAATACAGGGCGCGGTATTGCGCATGGCCGGTTCTAAGACCACTTGCTTTTGCATGACCTCGGGCAGCTGTTCGAGCACCAAATCGTTGTAGCGCGCATTGGTCAAAATAAGAATGTTCTCGGTCGGCACAAAAGTGTTCAATCGCTTGAACGTCTTTTGTATCAGGGTTTCACCCGTACCCAACATATCGTGAAATTGTTTGGGATAAGACGAAGTACTCACCGGCCAGAATCGAGATCCGACCCCGCCGGCCATTAATACCGCATAATAATTTTTTTTCATGTGCTATACATTGCGAGCAAAGCTTGACCATTCGTTCTGGCCTGCTCAAATTTCAGTCATTTGTTACGACGCCCTTCTTGGGTTCACACCCTAGATTAACTGAGCAATTCGACTTCCGCATTGGGTTGAAAAAGGTAGGTTTTGCCCGTTGCCAACTCCACACATTCATAACGCTTTATCCGTCGGCTGCCTTTCTTGAAAATCTTGCCGTTATAAATGCGGAAAGCACTGCCGGACGGTACTTGAAAGATATAGGTCTTATCGGTCTCTCCCTCATCAAAAGCTTTTAAGGCGATGGATAATTTAGCGTCGGTACTGCTACTGGCCTTAGGATTTCGAAAATGATTGGCCAATAATGGCAATAGCTGTGCAGGGAATATTTCAGGACGGATAAACGGAAGCATCATGACTTGAAAGGTGTGTTTCCACTCCCTTCCATGGGGCTTGATGCGTCGCCCGAATTTTTCGAAGGCCACCAAATGTGCAATTTCATGTACCAAGGTAATCAAAAACCGATATTTATTCAGGTTTACGTTCACGGTAATCTGATGTGCACCGTTCGGCATGCGCCGATAATCGCCATGGCGGGTTACCCTTTCGTTGACAATCTTCAAATGGACGTTGTTCTGTTTAATCAGGGCCGCACAAGTCGTCACGGCGCGTTCAGGAAGGTATTTTTGCAAGGTTTTATCCATCACCGCAAAAATAAGAATTTATGCAGGCCGGAAACTGGTAAGAGCTGAAAATTTAAAGTTGGGCAATAACATTGATTAAGAAAAAAACAGGGATGACCCTAGTTAGTGATGCCCATCAATCGTGATGACCAATTGTACTGATGGTCACAACATGAATCGAATACTTAAAATCTAGGTTTCGCTGCGTCAACACCCGTTGCATGCCGAATTAGGGCGTACTACTAGAAACTTGCAACAACTTTCCGTTATAGAATCGCTGCCCGGTCAAGGCAAACTCCATGATGTATTCCGCCATTTCGAGGGCCGAGTTCGGAGCTTCGTACCCGGGAAAGGCCTCTTCCAACATCTCGGTCTGCACGGCACCCAAGGCCAATACGTTGAACGATGGACCATCTTCCTTGAATTCTTCCGCCCAAAGTTCGGTCAGGGTGATGACGGCCGCCTTGCTGGAGCTGTAGGCCGAAAGTCCGGGAAATTTCATACTGCCCTGTACCCCGCCCATGGAACTTATGGTCAGTACATGCCCTGTTTTGGGCATTTTCTGGAGTACGGCTTTGGTTATGGCGGCCACTCCGAATACGTTTACTTTATATACCGCTTCGAATTCCTGCGCCGAGGTTTCCAGAAAGGCTTTGTTCAGTAGTTTACCGGCATTGTTTATAAGGATGTCAACGGATTTCCAATTTTCGGCGATAAAACCATCCATCTTATTCAAATCATCGGATTTCGAAATATCAAAGGGAAAAGATACAATATTTGCATGCGCCAATTCCGAAATAGGGGTATCGTTTCTGGAAAGTGCCAATACCTGATGACCCTTGTCGGCAAAGAGTTGGGCGAGTTCAAAGCCGATGCCCCTGCTGGTTCCGGTAATTATAATATTTGCCATTATTCAATTGATTTCTATGGAGAATTCGTTCATTGTCCTTTGGTTTTGGGTATCCTTTTATTGGGCATGCCGGCATGCATTAATTTCTTGAAAGACCCTTTCATTGTGCTGTCAATTTCGGATATGCTATTATTGACTTGGCCAGCGTAAATTAATTTCTTTGGAGGACGTATTCGTACATCCTCCGATTGCGGATATCTTTAGCGGCCGTTGCCGCTAGTTATATTTTATTTCTTTGGAGGATGCATTGGCGATACCTTCGATTACGGGAATACTTTGGTTCACGATGTTCGCCATATGGCCATAGTCCATTTCCGAGGTCTCGTCTCCGACCTTATGGTAGTAATCGAAATTGGTGAAGTCGAACGTACTGAAGGTTTGCGCCGGTACCCCGAAAGCTTCGTGAAAAGGATAATTGTCCGATCTTTTAAATAGATTGAACTCTTTGGCCTTCGGTAAGAAACCGGCATAGGTTCCGCTGGAATAGCGATTGGCAACTTCCGCTAAATTAGACATCTCGTACCCGGTAAGGTACATGAGATAGTCTTTGTCGATCAAGGGCACTCCGTCCATTTCATAATTGAGTACGGTATAAAGGTCCAAATTCTGTGCCTTCAATTTTTCGGCCAGATGCTTTGAGCCTACAAGCCCTTTTTCTTCGGCACTGAACAAGGCGAATATGATGCTTCGCTTATTAGTTTTGGAGGTGCCGAAATATCGGGCCAGTTCCATGACCGTCGTCGTACCAGATGCGTTATCATTGGCACCGTTGGCAATTTCATCGCCGCCTTCGGGCTCCACAAGTCCCAAATGGTCATAGTGGGCGCCTACGATAATATATTCGTCCTTGAGTTGTGCATCGTTGCCCTCCACGACCCCGACCACGTTGTAAGCGGGTTTTTCATAATCGGAAATCATATCGCGATACCCTTCGAAATACGGCTCAACCCCATTTTTTTTGAATGCATTTTCAATGAAAACCGCCGCTTTTTCGATGCCCTCACTACCGGTATCCCGACCCTCAAGTTCATCGGATGCCAGATAACCCATAATGGCACCGATTTTTTTGGCGTTCGTGAATTGCTTGACGTTGGCCATGTTGCCGGACTTGCCGGCTTTTGGCCCGTCATTTGATGCGGACATGGCACCACCGTTTCGAAACGGATTCGGTTTTGAATTGACGATGGAGTCCAAGCCCTTGATATCACTCGGCTTTTTATACAGCTCATCGGGGATGTTGTTGTTTTCCAAAGGCGCTTTGGTATTTAAAACAACAGATTCGTCTATGGCATTGGAAGACCCACAACCGTAGGCAATGACCGATAGCAATAGTAACGTAAGAATTCTATTTTTCATCTTCAGAATATTTTAGCATTTGAAATTTATCATTGTACATTACGTAACAAAGTACTCATAAAAAAAGGCATCCCAAAATAATTAAAGGATGCCTTTATAAAATTTTAGCGTTTTGCCCTACGCCAGCATGGTCACCGGATTTTCTAAATAGGTTTTCAGGGTCAACAAATATTGCGATCCCGTAGCCCCGTCGACCGTGCGGTGATCGCAGGCCAAAGTCACTTTCATAACATTGCCCACAACGATTTCCCCGTTTTTGACAACGGGTTTCTCCACAATCGCGCCAACGGACAAGATAGCCGAGTTGGGCGGATTGATGATGGAAGTGAATTCCGAGATACCGAACATTCCCAAATTGGAAACCGTGAAGGTACTCCCTTCCATTTCTGCGGGCGTCAGCTTTTTATTTCTTGCCTTACCGGCCAATTCCTTTACGGAAGCGCCTATCTGGGTTAGGCCCATTTGATCGGCAAATTTAAGTACCGGTACCACCAACCCGTCGGGTACGGCGACGGCGACCCCGATGTGGATGTGCTGATGATATAGCATGGCATTATCGCTCCAAGTGGTATTCACTTGCGGATGTTTTCTGAGCGCCATGGCACAGGCCTTGACCACCATATCGTTGAACGAAACCTTGGTTTCGGGCATATTGTTGATCTGTTTTCTGGAAGCAATGGCATTGTCCATATCGACCTCAATGGTCAAATAATAGTGTGGTGCGGTAAACTTCGAGTTGCTCAAGGTCTTGGCAATAGCCTTTCGCATCTGTGAATTCTTGACCTCTTCGGTACCTTCTTCGCCTACCGGCAAGTTCATTGGGGCGGCCGATGTTGCGGCACTTGATTCTTGCGCAGCTTCCTTGTCCTGCGCTTGCGGTTGCGATTTTGCAGCCGGCTCAAAGTTCTCGATATCTTTTTTAACGATTCGGCCGTTATCGCCGGAACCGGAAACATTGGCCAAGTCGATACCTTTATCCTCGGCCATTTTTCTGGCAAGCGGAGACACGAATATACGTTGGCCATCGTTGACGGCTTTTGAACCGGAATCCGATTTTTCGGATGCCGCTCCGGAAGTATCTTCGGTTTTTTCCGATTTGGATGCCCCGGAAGAGGAGGCTTCCGATTTGGGTTCCCCTTTTGAGTCGTCGGAGGTACTTTCCTTTTTCCCTTTGGATGGTTTAGCGTTCAATACGGCATCCACATCGGTACCTTCCGGACCTATAACCGCCAAAACGGCATCCACCGGAGAAGATTCCCCTTCCTCTATTCCAATATATAATAAGGTACCGGAGTAAAAGGACTCAAATTCCATCGTGGCCTTGTCCGTTTCGATTTCGGCCAGTATCTCTCCTTCTTCGACCGTATCGCCAACTTTTTTGAGCCACGCGGCGACAGTACCTTCTTCCATGGTATCACTCAGGCGCGGCATTTTGACCACCTCTACGCCTTCAGGGATTTTGGCCGTTCCGCCATCGGAATCATCATCCTCGGAACCAGAATCTTTACTTTCTTTATCTTCAGAGGACTTCTCCTCTTTTGAATCCGATGTGTCGGCATCCTCAGAAGCGTCATTCGAGGAGGATGCATTATCACTATCGGAACCACTTCCGCTACCGTTCAAAAGCGCAGAAATATCTTCGCCCTCTTCCCCGATAATGGCCAAAAGGGAATCAACCGGGGCACCATCGCCTTCATCGATACCGATGTGCAACAAGGTTCCCTCGTAAAACGATTCGAACTCCATCGTAGCCTTGTCCGTCTCGATCTCCGCTAAAATATCGCCTTCCTCAACTTTATCGCCTACCTGTTTCAGCCATTTGGCCACGGTACCCTCTTCCATGGTATCGCTCAGTCTGGGCATGTTTATCACTTCTGCCATGTATCTTACTTATTTATGTTGTACAAACGGAAAATCTTCTTGCTCATAGACCATATCATAGAGTTGCTGCACCGGTGGATAGTCGGACTCATCGGCAAACTTCTCGCATTCCGTAACCCTATCCTTGACCCTCTTGTCTATGGCCTTTATCTCATCTTCGGTAGCGTAATCGTTCTCTTTGATGATTGCCAACACTTGGGTAATCGGGTCGATTTTTTGATATTCCTTCACCTCATCTTTGGTGCGGTAGTGCTGTGCATCCGACATGGAATGGCCGCGATAGCGATAGGTCTTCATTTCAAGAAACGTTGGCCCCCCGCCACTTCTAGCGCGCTCGACCGCTTTGCTCACTTCTTGCGCGACGGTCACGGCGTCCATACCGTCTACGGGGCCACATGGCATTTCGTAGCCTAGACCCAACTTCCAGATTTCTGTGGAATGTGAGGTTCTGGCTACCGAAGTTCCCATCGCATAGCCGTTGTTCTCACAGATAAATACGACCGGTAGTTGCCAGAGCATGGCCAAGTTCAGGGCCTCGTGAAAAGCACCTTGACGCACGGCGCCATCACCCATATAACAAAGGGTAACGTTATCACGCCCGGCATACTTATCACCAAAGGCCATTCCCGCCCCTAGTGGAATCTGTCCGCCTACGATACCATGACCGCCATGAAAGCGGTGTTCTTTTGAAAAGATGTGCATAGACCCGCCCATACCTTTTGAGGTACCGGTCACCTTACCGTATAGTTCGGCCATGACCTTCTTGGGGTCTACCCCCATTCCGATCGGCTGTACGTGGTTTCGGTAGGCCGTAATCATCCGGTCTTTGGTCAGGTCCATAGCATGCAGCGAACCGGCCAAAACCGCTTCCTGTCCATTATATAAGTGTAGAAATCCCCTAACTTTTTGCTGAATGTACACCTGGGCCAACTTGTCTTCGAACTTCCGCCAGAAGTACATATCCTCGTACCATTTTAGATAGGTTTCCTTGGTAATTTTTTCCATTCCAATCGTTTAATACAATAATTTATCGCTTGATTACCTTCGCGAACCATCGAAAAGGCACAAGAGAAACAAAAATACGTATTAAATCATTAGTTGGGAAAATTTTGGAAAAAAGAAAGGTGAGGAAAGCCGCAGCTCGATCGAAACAAGGAAATCCGTCATTTGTAGGATAATCCGAACTATAAAAATGAACTGTCGAACCCTAACGGCAATATATCGGCTATGGCATCACACTCAATTACTTTACCCGTCTGCCCCATCATTAGAATCTTTATCGGTTTTTTTTGTTTGGTCTCGTACTCCAACATCGCCTGTCGACAGTTACCACAAGGAGCCGCCGGGGTATCGACTATATAGTTTTTAGACGTAGCCGTAATGGCGACCGCCTTGATCGATACGTTTGGATATAGCGCACCGGCCTGAAAAATGGCCACCCGCTCGGCACAGAGTCCAGATGGGTAACAAGCATTTTCTTGATTGTTGCCGATAACCACTTGACCATTTTCCAATAATACGGCCGCCCCGACCTGAAAGTTCGAATAGGGAGCATAGGCGTTCTTTCTCGCCTCGACGGCTTTTGACATCAAGACTTGGTCTTTTTCCGAAAGTTCGGCCAATCCGTCGAAAACGGTCATTTCGAAACTTACTCTTTGTTTTTGCATAACTGAAATCGTTTCTTGGAAACTAACTGGTGCAATCTGCGATTCATTTTTTCGAATCCCTAAACTAGTAAACCTACCCATCATTTTGCTCCGAAAATACCAAAACCTGCACAAGGCAGGTTTCGATTCGAATTTTTAGAACACTATCCTTTTAATCATTGACAAACTCATCGCCCAAATTAAAGGTCAACGAGAACCGCAATGAATTTTCAATGGGATTGGCAATTCTAGAGGTCGAAAATAGGTACGAAAGATCAATTTGAGCGGATTTGTAAACGAATCCCGCGCCCAGTGTAAAGAATTTACGGAATCCTTTCACATCGCTTTCATTGAAGTATCCCGTTCGGAACATAAAGGCATCTTGGTAAATGTATTCCGCACCAAGGGCCCAGGTCATCTCCTGCAGCTCTTCCCCGAAACCGTCCGGGGCATCGCCGAACGATTTAAAGACACCACTGAGAAAGCCGATCTCTTGATATTCGTCGTTATCGGAAGCATTGAGCAAGCCATCATCGTTGAAGTCCTGAGGTGTCGGCACTAACAGTTTGTTGAATTCAGCGGTAAGGCCCAACACATTATCTTGGTCTAGAATAAAATCGAATCCGGCGCCGAACTTTAGGTTTGCCGGTATAAAGTTGTCCTGCCCGTTTTCATCGTAGGCAATTTTACCCCCGAGGTTAGAAATATTGAAACCGGCCCTCCATCGCCCACTAAAACTATTGTAGGCGATTTCTTCAGAACGATAGAAACCGGCGACGTCGACCGCAAAAGTACTGCCCGGCTTGGTGTCTATACTAGTTTCGTTCGGAAATTTCAGGTTTGATCGAATGTACCTACCGGCAACGGCCATGGAAAAAGTCGGGCTCAACTTCAACGAATACGAGCCATCCAATGCCAATTCGTTTGGCTTGGCAATGGTCGCCTCGTCTTGAAAAGTCTGTCTCAGTTCAATTTCGCCCAAAGTGAAATAGCGTAGGCTAAAGGCAAAGGCACTTTGGTCATCTATTTTATTATAATAGTTGGCGTTCAAAAGCCCTATATCGGAAACCACACTGCTCAAATAAGGTGTATACCCCAAAGAAATTCCCATCTTACGTTCGGCAAAAGCAAATTTTGCCGGGTTCCATTGCTGCGAATAGGCATCCATCGAGGTGGCAACACCCACATCGCCCATACCGGCGGCCCTTGCATCGGCGGTAATATTCAAAAATGGGACCGCAGTAGTGATCACTCGATCGCTTGCTTCGATCGGGTCTTGCGCAGAAAGTTGGCAAACACCGAAAAATAAGAGCAGTACTGATAATTTTTTCATCTTATTACAGGTCTAACGAACTCGTTCTAAAGTTCAGGTTCAATCGGTCAAATATTGCTAAACGTCTTGGAATTGTAAAATATATTGGACGTACTACATGCAAAACGGGCTTTTTGGCAATATCTTATATTATTTGTATACTATTTTTAGCGAAAATGAGTTAGCGCCTAATTTAAAACCGTTTAACCCACAGGAAATACCGATCTAGCGATGCATCCATATCATCAGATTGACATTTCACTGACGAAGATACATAAAGATTTAGATGCTATCACCAGGGTAAGGCCGTTCAAAGGAGCCTTCAAATCTCGATTAAAGCCGGTCTTATCCGTACTTAACCATCCTGGTTACATAAAACAACCTGCACGTAGTAGCGATAATACCCTTAATTTTGTGCCGCGTTACATTAAGGTATTCAAAGTGGCATCCATCCTTAAAAAAGAAACGACCGGCGCCATACTATATTCTAAAATGTACCGTTATTCTGTTGAAGAACCGCCCTACGTTGTCATTTGAAACTTATGGCATTCTTTGGATAATTTTTTTTTGGTCATAAAATATTATGTTCGTTTCATCGTTTTATATGCCGAAAGTGATTCTCAAATTAATCAAACATAGAAATTCCGACCGCTATCGTTTAGCCCGTCGAACCATTTGAACTCAAGTCCTTATTATGAAAAAACAGTTTATCAAAGTTGTACTTTCTTGTGCAGTAGTTGCGGGAGGCTTTACGGTTACCAGCTGTAAGAATTCCGGTAGCAAAGACGTATCGAGAGCCACCGGATGGAAAATTAATTCAAAAGATGGCGGCTTTCAATTCAATACGGATTTCAAGGAACAGGAAACTGCTCCCGGTCTTGTATTTGTCGAAGGCGGTACGTTTACCAAAGGAAAAGTGCAAGATGATGTCATGCATGACTGGAACAATACCCCCACCTCGCAGCACGTACAATCCTTTTATATGGACGAGACCGAGGTCACGAACGTCATGTATCTGGAATACCTTGATTACCTGAAAAGCGTTTATCCGCCGGAAAATCCGCAGTACGCCAATATTTACAAAGGGGCATTGCCCGATACTTTGGTGTGGAGAAACCGTTTGGGCTTCAACGAAACGATGACCAATAACTACCTGCGCCACCCTGCCTACGCGGAATATCCCGTCGTTGGCGTGAATTGGGTACAGGCCACACAGTTTGCCGAATGGCGTACCGACCGTGTCAACGAGATTATGTTGGAAAGAGAAGGCTATTTGGCCAAAGACGCCAAATATCAGGCCTCGACCGGAGAAGTTGCCGGAACTTTCAGTACCGAAGCGTATTTGAACCGACCTGAATCCGTCTACAACGGGCAGATCGATTCGCTACAGGGAAGCAAGAAAAAAGACAGTATCAACACCTATGCGAAAAGAAGCAGCGGTGTAATCATGCCCGAATATCGATTGCCGACCGAAACGGAATGGGAATATGCGGCGCAAGCCAATCAGGGCACTCGTGAGTATAACAACTATAGGGGAAGAAAAAAATATCCTTGGGATGGAGAATATACCCGAAACGGACAACGTGTAGGCCGTGGCGATCAATTGGCCAACTTTAAGCAAGGCAAAGGAGATTACGGCGGAATCGCCGGATGGTCCGATGACGGCGCCGATATTACCGCAGAGGTAATGTCGTACAAGCCGAACGATCTTGGCCTATATGATATGGCCGGTAACGTAGCCGAATGGGTTGCCGATGTCTACCGACCTATCGTTGACGATGAAGTAAGCGATTTCAACTACTACCGTGGTAACGTCTATATGAAGACCGCTATCGGTGAAGATGGTAAAGTGAGCATTCTCCGTGATTCGGTGATGTACGATACACTTCCCAACGGTAAAATTGTAGCGGTAAACCTGCCGGGGGAAATTAAAATGGAAGCGATTGGCGAGGAGGAAACCTTCTTGAGAACGAATTTCTCTTCAAGTGACAACAGAGGCTATCGAGATGGTGATGCCGCATCTTCAAGATTCTTCGATCAGTTCGCCGATGAAGACGAGGCCGATGCCAAAAAAATGTACGATTCACCGAAAAACAAAATAGAGGTCGATTCGGCCGGAAATCTGGTTCGGGAATACGACAAATCGAACAACCGAAGCACGCTGATCAATAACGAAGTTCGTGTTTACAAAGGCGGAAGCTGGAGAGATAGAGCCTTTTGGTTAGACCCTGCACAGCGAAGGTACCTGCCACAATATATGGCTACAGACTATATCGGTTTCCGATGTGCCATGTCAAGGGTAGGTTCTAAATCGAAAACAAAGAACAAGACCCCTCGCGGCAAAAAAGTAAGATAATACGATTCACATAATTTGATAGGGCCCCGACATTTTGTTGGGGCTTTTTTTATATTCGTTACATGAAAATCGAAGCACTGCACCAGCGCTTTCTAGCGCACCCCCATGTCTGTACCGACACCCGAAAAATTACCGATGACTGTATATTCTTCGCCCTCAAAGGCGATAATTTCAACGGGAACACCTACGCTGCGGAAGCCCTGAGAAAAGGTGCTGCCCTTGCCGTAGTTGATGAAAGCCAATATGCGGTTTCCGTCAACTATATCTTGGTCGAAGATGTGCTTTCGGCCCTCCAGGAGCTCGCAACCTTCCACCGAAATCATAGTACCGCTAAAGTCATCGCCCTGACCGGGAGCAACGGAAAGACCACGACCAAAGAACTGATCAACGCCGTGTTGTCTAAAAAATATGCCACTATCGCGACCGTCGGAAACCTCAACAACCATATCGGGGTTCCGCTCACTTTGCTATCCATTACGAAAGATACCGAGATCGCTATTGTTGAAATGGGCGCCAACCATCAAAAAGAAATCGAATTTTTATGTAGTATCGCCCGCCCCGATTTCGGCTATATCACCAATTTCGGAAAGGCGCATCTCGAAGGTTTCGGTGGCGTAGAAGGCGTGATAAAAGGAAAAAGCGAGCTTTACGACCATCTAATGGCGAACAATGGGGCTATTTTCATGAACGCTGACGACTCCGTTCAGTTCGAAAAATTGGGCAATCATATTAAAAAAATCGGATTTAGTACGGACAAAAAAGACTTCTATCGAATATCTTTGGTCGGCGCCGATCCCTTCGTCAAAATCGAAGTGGAAGACCTATCGATAACTTCCCAATTGATAGGAAGCTACAATTTCACAAATTGCGCGGCAGCCATCGTCATGGGCAAATATTTCAATGTTCCCCTAAGGGATATCAAACGGGCCATTGAAAACTACATCCCGAAAAATAACCGCTCTCAGCTTTTAGAACATAACGGACATTCCATTATTTTGGATGCCTACAACGCCAACCCGACCAGTATGGCGGCCGCTCTAGAAAATTTCCAGGGAATGAATGCTGAGCGTAAAATCGCTTTTTTAGGAGATATGTTCGAATTGGGCGAAACCGAGGCCATCGAACATCAGGGCATTGCGAATCTCGCCGCTTCAATGCACTTTGAGGATGTATTTTTAATCGGTGAAAATTTCTATCGAACGGATGTTGACCTGAAGAAGTTCGGCACTTTCGAAGCGTTCGCGGAATATCTAGCGAAAAATCCCGTCGAGAAGAGTGCCAATATCTTAATTAAAGGATCCCGTGGGATGGCGTTGGAGCGTATTCTGGATTTGCTTTAGGAAAAAACATACTTCCCAAAAGCTTCAGTAGAATCGGGGACCGAAAAATTAGTAGGACATGCTGCCCCAAAACTTCGGGGGAACCAGTGACCAACAAAGTAGTGGGACATACTGGATTCGAACCAGTGACCTCTGCCCTGTCAAGGCAGCGCTCTAAACCAACTGAGCTAATGACCCTTAATACTTCGTCAAAGATAAAGCTAATTTTGAATTCCGAAAACTTAAATTAAAATACTGTATTTTTATTTCCGATAAACCTAATACCCGCCATGGAAACCAATAAAAATCGAAGGAATTTTATCAAAAAATCGGCGATGGCTTCTGGGGCAGGCCTTATAGCACCCGCTTTTACTTTCGGAATGACACATTCAAGAAAAACCATGAGGGAGACCGTAGGTCACGGCGATTTCAAATACACTGTGGATAAAGAGTGGGGCGTGCAAGACCCGTCAAAAACACCGGTCAACGACTGCCACGAAATGGTTCTCGACAGCAAAGGTCGCATTCTGATGACCACTACCGGGGCAGATAACAACAACATTATCATTTATGATAAATCAGGAAGGGTGTTGGATTCCTGGGGCACCGAATTCCCGGGTGCACACGGTTTATCGATAATGGGCGAAGGCAGCGACCAGTTTCTGTTCATCACCGACCCGGAAACCCATCAAGTACATAAAACAACATTAAAAGGTGAGATTTTGATGAGCCTTGGCCGGCCCAGAGAGGTCGACGGCTACACTAGTGATGACCAATTCAAGCCCACCGAGACCGCTATTATGCCCAATGGTGATTTCTACGTCGCCGACGGATATGGTCAAAATTTCATTATTCAATATGATTCCAAAGGCAAGTACATCCGCCATTTTGGGGGCAACGGCGAAGGCGACGACACATTCAATTGCTGCCATGGTATTACTTTAGATAGCCGTGATGCCGATAATCCGACCCTCTTGATTACCTCGCGCGCAAGTCAGGAATTCAAACGCTTCACCTTAGATGGTCAGCATCTAGAGACCATCTCCCTCCCGGGTTGCTCCATTTGCCGACCGGTAATACACGACGGACATATTTATTTCGCGGTGATAATCACCAAGACCTGGGATAGCTACGACGGTATGCTAGCCGTGCTGGATGCCGATAATAAAATCGTTTCCCTTCCAGGAGGTAGCGCGCCAGATTATAGTGGCGGCAAGCTGTCCGAGCCCGTATATGACGGAAAGACTTTCCGTAATCCGCATGATGTACTCGTAGATAACGATGGTGACCTATATGTTCCGCAATGGGCTTCCGGGAAGACATATCCTATCAAGTTGACGAGGGTCTGAAAGATTCGTATTTCTGATTCCAAATCATTGGTTAGATCATCCATCAGATTCTATTGTATCAAAATGCATATGGCAGCCTGTATTTAAAATCACTGATTCGTTCCATTTTGAAGAGACCTTTTTTTTACTATTATTTCTTTTGCGATACGTAAAAGAGTTCTATATTTGCACCCGCTTGAAAGGCATTTTTTGGAATGTTCAGAATAGCGTCTTCTAGGGCAATTAGCTCAGTTGGTTCAGAGCACCTCGTTTACACCGAGGGGGTCGGGGGTTCGAATCCCTCATTGCCCACTTAAAAGTCATCCCTGTAGGATGGCTTTTTTTATTTGTGGGTTTGAGTGTTCCCCCGAAGCCTCGGGACCTCATTGGCCACCTAAAGTTACCCTTGTCGGAAGACTTTTCAATTGGCCGGATATAGCGTTCATTCTATTCGACACTTTCATCCGCAAAACCGGAATCGTTCTCTTCGGTCGATTTTGCAGTTTCTGTAAGCCTTTAAGCAGCGCTCTATACCTTCCGCATCCTTTCAAACAAAAGAATTGCAAAGAATACACTAATATTCTATATTAGTAACCAATTACGTAATTAAAAACCTTAAATATGGATTTCAACGAAATAGGGCAGATGGCATTGGGGAGCAGGTTGCGAAGACTTAGTGATTCCCTTACCAAAGACGCAAGGAAAATCTTTAACCTTTACCACGTCGAACTCAAGCCCAAATGGTTTCCCGTATACTATTTTCTATCCGATGAAATCGAAGGAAAATCAATTATGGCTATAGCCAATAACGTAGGTCAGTCGCACCCATCCGTTATCAAAATCGTAAAAGAGATGGTGAAATCGGGCCTTTTACAGGAGCGAAAAGATAAAAACGACGGTAGAAAAAATTTAGTTTCCCTAACGGATAAGGGAAACAACATCAGTGAAAAAATCAAGACCCAGTATGAGGATGTTGACCGGGCGGTGGGCAAAACACTTGAGTCAACTTCTCATAATCTCTGGTTGGCCCTACAGGAATTTGAATATGTGCTACAGAAAAAATCAATGTTCGAACGTATTTTGGAGCAGAAGAAAATTAGGGAATCCGCCTCAATTGAAATTGTCGATTACAGGCCGGAGCATCACAGGGCCTTTCGGGAACTGAACGAAAACTGGATCATACAGTATTTCAAATTAGAGGATGCCGACCGTATCGCACTCAACAACCCCAAAGAATATATTCTTGACAACGGGGGTGCAATACTGGTTGCGATTGAGCACGAAAAAATCCTTGGTGTTTGTGCACTCCTTAAAATGGAGGACGACACGTACGACTACGAGCTAGCGAAAATGGCGGTCTCGCCCGATGCACAAGGCAAGGGAATCGGAAGTAAGCTGGGCAACGCAATTATCGAAAGGGCCAGGAAACTGGGTGCATCTAAGCTTTATCTGGAGAGCAATACCATTTTGAACCCTGCCATATCTCTTTACCGAAAACTGGGTTTTCAAAAAATAAGCCACCGAAGTACGCCCTATCAAAGATGTAATATTCAAATGGAACTGATTTTGAAATAGGATAATTCTATTTCAATTTTATTTGGAACAACCGTTCTATTATTCGTAGATTTGTATTTGGAACAATCATTCCAATATAAACAATTCTAAATATAGTAAGATATGAGCAAATTAAAAGGGAAAGTAGCCGTGGTCACCGGCGGAAACAGCGGCATCGGATATGCATCGGCCAAAGAATTGAAAAATCAAGGGGCAACTGTGATTATCACCGGAAGAAATTCGGATAGGGTAAACACTGCGGCCCAAGAGCTAGGGGTAAAGGGGATGGTTGCCGATGTTGGGCACCTATCCGACATAGACCGTTTGGTGGCGCAGGTCAAAGCCGAATTCGATACGGTTGATATACTCTTCGTCAATGCCGGTATTTTTCAGCCCGCCCCGGTAGGTCAGATAAGCGAAGAAATGTTCGACCACCAGATGGGTATCAATTTTAAGGGCGCGCTTTTCACGACCGAGAAGTTTTTGCCCATTCTAAAGGACGGGGCATCGATCATTAACCTTTCGTCTATCAACGCCTATACCGGAATGCCGAATACCGCCATTTACGCCGCCTCAAAGGCCGCCTTGAATTCATATACCCGTACCGCGGCAACCGAGTTGGCACCGAGGAAAATCCGAATCAATTCGGTCAACCCGGGTCCGGTTTCCACTCCTATTTTTGGAAAAACGGGAATGGAACAGATGCAATTGGACGGCTTTGCCGAAGCCATGCAGAACCGCATCCCCCTAAAACGCTTCGGCCAACCGGAGGATATCGCTAAGCTAGTAGCTTTTTTGGCCTCGGATGACGCCTCGTTCATCACCGGCAGTGAATACAACATCGATGGCGGTATGAACATAAATCCGCTACTTGCTTGATTTTTTTGATGATATTTGGAACGAAAATTCCAATATTGGGTATCTTTGTGGAAGCGGAAACGCTTCCACATTTTTTTTACGGTTATGCCAAGAGTTAAACTATTCGATGAAAACGAAGTCTTGAACAAGGCGATGCACCTGTTTTGGAAACAGGGCTATTCCGCGACCTCCGTTCAAGATTTGGTCAGCCATTTGGGAATAAACCGTGCCAGTCTGTACGACACTTTTGGGGATAAGGAAAAATTGTTCAAAAAAGCATTTGAGCAGTACAGGACCGAAAACATTGCCGGACTGACCCTGTTTTTCGAAAAACATCCCGATGCAAAAAAAGGATTTTCAAAACTATTCGCCACCGCCATTGAAGAAGCCCTTTGCGATGCCGATAACAAAGGCTGTTTCGTGGTCAATACCACGACGGAACTCGTTCCCGGCGATCAGATGATCCTTACAATTTTGGAGCGCAATAAACAGGATATACAAGCTCTTTTCTACGATTACCTTCAAAAAGGAAAAAATAGTGGAAAGTTGAAAACCCGGCAGGACTTAAAGTCCTTGGCATCATTATTCTACACGCTCTACGCCGGTCTGAGGGTCATTTCAAAGGTGCGACCCGACAAAAAGGAACTTACGGATTCCATCAAAATGGCTTTGAGTTTGCTGGATTGAATTGTCTATCAGCACCGGCAAATCATACTACCTCTGCCACGGTAAATGTACTGCCTCCTATAAATACGAAATCACTGGTATTTGCAGCCTTAAGGGCCGTTCGGTAGGCATCGCTTACGAAGGGATAACAATTTCCTTTCAGGCCCCATGCTTTTGCCTGTTGCCGAAGCAGCTCCGCATCCAGGCCCCGGGGAATGTCCGGTCGGCAAAAGTAATAGTCTGCATGTTTAGGGAATAGGGGCAATATCGAATCCAGATTTTTATCCTTTACAAATCCAAGAACGATATGGAGCCGTTCGTACCCTTGCTGGCCAATTTGATGTAGCACCAACGAGAGGCCCTCGCTATTATGTGCCGTATCGCAAACGACCATGGGCTCCGTTCGCAGTATCTGCCAACGGCCCATTAAACCTGTATTTTGTACGACATGTCGTAGACCATCTACAATATGTTCTTGTTTGATGACAAAACCTTTAAGCTCCTGCAAAACGGCAATTACGCTTTTTATGTTTTTTTCTTGATAGTTCCCCAGCAGATCGGTCTTATACTCGGTCTTTTCGGCTTGGTCGAAAGCAGCCCCAACGGATGCTTCGAATCGCCCTACGGATAACTCTTGGGCATAGGTCAACTTTGCATTTTTTGAACGGGCTACGGCTTCAAAGGTCCCAGCGGTCTCTTTTTGATATTCCCCGATAACGATCGGCACCTCTTCTTTGATGATTCCCGCTTTTTCGAAGGCTATTTTCGGTAGGGTATCTCCTAGTATATCGACGTGGTCGAATCCTATGTTGGTAATCAGGGATACCTCGGGGGTGATAATGTTGGTGGAGTCTAGCCGCCCGCCCAGTCCGACCTCGACGATCGCGATGTCGACCTTCTCTTGGGCAAAATAGGAGAACGCCATGCCCACGGTCATTTCGAAAAAAGAAAGCTGATGTTCTTTAAAAAAGGGTTGGTTGATTTGGATAAAATCGACGACGAATTTTTCGCTAACCGGATTTCCGTCAATGCGGATGCGCTCTCGAAAGTCTTTGAGATGGGGGGATGTATAGAGTCCCGTTTTGTAGCCTGCTTCTTGAAGGATGGAGGCCAGCATGTGGCTGCTGGAACCTTTGCCATTAGTACCTCCGACGTGTATGCTCTTGTATCTTTTTTCAGGCTGACCAAGATGGGCGGCAAAGGCCCGAATATTATTCAGTTTGGCGTTGTAGGCTGACTTTCCCTTTTGCTGGTACATCGGGAGCTTGTCGAACATCCATGCCAGGGTTTCACTATAGGTCACTCAGCGGATATTTTAAGGCAAATCTGATTATTCCCCCAATTTGAAATTGACTACCACGAACCCGACCTGTTGGCTGGGCGCATTGCTATCTTGGTTCCATTTGTGCTTAAAAGCGGTTTCTTTGGCAGGTTTCAAAAGACAAGGGCTGGCATTGGTAGTACCTTTCACACCGGGCTGGGCGCTGACGACGTTGCCGTTTCTGTCGACTACGATTTTCACCACTACCCTGCCCTCTTCGTTACAGTCTTGCTTGACCGCACCTTTAGTCGCTAGGGAACGCCCGTTCAGTCCGTACCCGCCGGTGCCGCTTCCGGAACCGGGACTGCCGTAGTAACTGGTTGCATAGGGGTCACCATCGGGAGAGCCTTTGTCACCGGCCCTATTATCATCGCCTTCCGAACCGGAGGCCGTACCGTCCGATTTGTTAAGGCCGCCCATGAGCTCATCCAGTTTTTTCTTTTTGGCGTCTTTTTCCCGTTGGGCTTTCTCCTCGGCTTCCTTTTTTTGCTGGGCAATTCGCGCTGTTTCCGCCTTTTTCTTCTGCTCGGCGGCTTCCGCCTTTTTCTTGGCCGCTTTTTTGGCGTCTTCCGCTTTCTTCTCGGCGGCCTTTTTGGCGTCCTCCACCTTCTTTTTGGCTTCCTCCGCTTTTTTGATCTTTATGGCTTCCTCCTGTTCTTGGGTCAACACCTTTTCAGCGGGAGCGGCCTCGGCAACCTCCTCCGGTTCCGGCTCTTCCTCGACGACCTCCTCCTCGACGACCTCCTCTACGATTTCCTCGACGACTTCCTCTTCTTGCTCGACGGGTTCAACGGGAGGGGTGTCCATGGGTTCGGACTGTATCTTTTCTTTGGGCTGCACGTTGCCACTTCCAAAATCGGTGGTACCGAAGTTAATGGAGATTCCGTTTTCGATGGGCGGATCCATGTAGGTAAGGCCGATATAGAACAATATCAGCAGCAACACGCTCAATAGGAATGTGGTCAGCGTGAAAGATTTCTTTTTGTGTCTCGTATCTAGGTACCGCATTCTGCTTTTTCGGTTAACAATGTCTTGATGGTTATACTTGGGTTGCCTGCCGAAGCTCCATCTTGGTTGTCGCATGCCCTCGACCCTATTCGGAGCGCTATAATCGTGCCGATCGGAAACTCGCGTACACGGATCACAGATTGCTAAGCGCCGAAAACATCAATTCGGGCGAACGGCCAAAATAACTTTATAACTGTTTCGGTTGGCAATATCCATCACGTGAACGGCCTCTTTGATGGCCACGCTTTCTTCGGCCCTGAGGATGATAGTAGGTTTATCTTGGCCTTCCAAGGCCTTTTTGAGCTCTACTTCGATATAATCGCCGTTGATACGCTCGTTGTTCACAAAATACTGTAAATCTTTGTCTATACTGACGGATACGTTTTGGGTGTTGGTGGATTTTCCCTTGGCCTTGGGCAACAAAAGATCTAGTGCGTTGGGAGAGTTCGCCGTGAGCATAAAGAATATCAACAACAGGAATACGATATCCGTCATCGATGACATGCTAAAATCGGGACTGACCTTATTTCTTCCTTTTAATTTCACGTTCGTTAAAGTTTTAGCGGTACCGGGTCCGTTCGCTTGATCGCTACACCTGATTTAGATGCCATCCTAAGGAAAAACACCCACGAATTGACGGGGTACTGTTTTAAATCGGTTCGTTCAGGAGATCTAGAAATTCGACCGCATTGGCTTCCATCTTGTGTACGACCTTATCGGTACGGTTGACCAAGTGATTGTAACCGATGTAAGCGATAATACCTACGATCAGTCCCGCCACCGTGGTGGTCATGGCCGTGTAGATACCGGAGGCCAAAGAGCCCATTTCTGCCTGTCCGCCGCTGGACGCCATTTCATGAAAAGCCAAAATCATACCGATGACAGTACCTAAAAATCCGATCATGGGAGCAGCGCCGGCGACCGTCGCCAAAATGCTTACGTTTTTTTCTAGCTTATATACTTCTAAGGTGCCCGCGTTTTCGATGGCCGTGTTGATATCGTCTAGAGGTTTTCCGATTCGGGATACGCCTTTTTCGGTCAAACGCGCCACAGGGGAATCGGTTTGGGCACATAATAGTTTTGCCGCTTCCAATTTACCGCTGGTCACGTAATCACGAATCTGGTTCATGAAATTGGCATCTATTTTTGAGGCGGCCTTAATAGCAAAAATACGTTCAAAATAAATATAAAGGGCCACGAAAAGCATAATGAACAGTACAGTTATGATAAGCACACTGCCCGTACCGCCGTTAAAAATAAGATCGATTACGGAGAGGGTCTTCTCTTCAGACATAACATCCCCTACCTGAGGATCTTGCGCCGCATCTTGGAATAGCATCATAGAATTCTTGTGTTTTTCGCCCTAAAAAAGGGTGTCGGTGTTGCCTCTATAACGGTAGTTTACCGATTAAATTATGTATTGAACACAAAATTTCTTAGAAGTACGAACACGACCGCACCGGAAATGAATCCGAGAAAGGCCAACCAAGCGATTTTCTTAAGATACCAGAAGAAATCTATTTTCTCCATTCCCATGGCAACGACACCGGCCGCTGAACCGATAATCAACATACTACCGCCCGTACCTGCGGAATAGGCGATAAAATGCCAAACCGGATCGTCAATAGGTACGGAGAACATCCCCATACTGGCCGCCACCAAAGGTACGTTATCGATAATCGCAGAACCGACGCCAAGTATCAAGACGACCAAATCAGATACCAGCTCACCTCTCGATTCCGTCCCTAACATAGGTAGATTGGCCTCTAGGCTTTCCGCAAAGTGAAAGAGCATGCCCAACGATTCCAAGGCTCCGACTGCCAACAATATCCCCAAGAAGAAAAGAATACTGGGCATTTCGATTTTCGATAAGGAGGAATGTACCGGACTGTGATGGCCCTGCGTATCATCGCCCTCACCTTCAACATTGGTAATACTGAACTTCGAACTGCTGTAAATTTCTGCAAAAGTGGCCACTAACGCCAACGACAACATCATGCCCACATACGGGGGAAGATGGGTCACCGTTTTGAAAAAAGGAACGAATACAATGGAGCCCAAGCCTAAGTACAACATGGTAGCCCCATGTTTCGATTTTGGCTCCTCGACAACGGCTTCGGGATCTACCATCAATTTCCCTTTAAAGGCCTTATACCTACTGGCCACTAAGACGGGTACGACCATACACACTATTGAAGGTATAAGCACGTGCTCTATCAGCACCCCGGCGGTCACTTTATTTCCGATCCATAACATGGTAGTAGTCACATCGCCTATAGGTGACCATGCACCGCCGGCATTGGCAGTGATAACGATCATACCAGCGAACCAAAGCCGCGTTTCCCTTTCCTTGATTACTTTTTGTAAAATCGTAATGAGTACGATAGTCGCGGTCAGGTTGTCGATGATGGCAGACAGTATAAAAGCCAAAATGGAGAACAACCACAATAGTTTACGCTTGCTCTTGGTCTTGATAAACCCTTTTATAGTGGCGAAGCCGTCGAAATAATCGATGATTTCGACTATCGTCATCGCCCCGAGCAAGAATACCAGTATCTCGGCGGTTTTACCTAAATGATGCAGCAATATTTCTTCGAGACCCGAAGGTTCAAGCTCCTTTAATTCCGTATTGACCTCGAAAACATTCATGTTGGCCAGTGCGATAATCGCCCAAAGTATGGACATCATCGCCAATGCGGGAATAAGCTTGTCGATTTTCAAGTTGTGCTCCATGGTTATCGCCAGATAACCCAAAACAAATACAATGATAATAATGGTCTCCATACTGATCGGTTTTAGTGAAGTTATTTAGATTCGTTGTTCCAATAGGGTTTCAAAAGCGGTACGGCCGGAAGCCGTTCCGGACAGAATTTTTTTAAAGATATTCAAATTTGCCATTCCAAGGGTATCGGATGTAAGATTAAATA
>JBATUY010000352.1:0-16574 GCA_049671465.1 Pricia sp.
CATCAACACGGCCGCCGAAGACGAGAAAGACCATACTAAAATCACCTTCGAAAAAAATCTGTTCGAAGCCTTTATGGAAGGTCTTGCGGCAAATAAATCGATGTTCTCGAAAGAAGAAATCGAGACCCTGCCGTGGGGCGCCGTGCTCATGCCTTTTCTACATGGCATCCGCGCCTTGACCGATTATCTAAACGGCAACATCTACTACAAAGTCGCTTACGAAAACCAGAATCTTGATCGCTGTTTAAGCTTATACGACTTCACGCGAAAAGCCTTGGACGAGGTGGCGTATATGGAGGAAACGGTGCTAAAAAAGATGGCCTAAATGCGCCGTCTAAGTACCAGACCCTGATGCTCTTGCTACGGCCTCAAAACGGATACCCGATCGCAAAATTCCATACTAAGTTATTGTCGCCGCCATCCAAAAACGGGGTGCGCATTCTTTCACCTTCCGGCAGATAGGGTACTTGCACTGGTGAGGCCAAATCGAGACGGATGACAAAGCTCTGAATGTCGACCCGCAGACCAACACCCACGCCAATACCCAATTGCTTCGTCCAGTCAGAACCGAACTGCCCGTTGGTCGACAGCTCTCGATTGAAATCTATGGTAGCTTGCGGCTCGTCATCGGAAACGTCTAGCTCGTTGGTCAGCCAAACGTTACCGGCATCGGCGAAAACCGCGCCTTTGAGGTAGGAGAAAATTGGAAAGCGGTACTCTAAATTCGCTTCCAGTTTCAGGTTGCCCGATTGATCGAAAAACGAATTGGCCCCCTCTTCCTGAGAGGTAAACGTACCCGGCCCCAATGAACGGATCTGAAAGGCCCTGACGCTATACGGCCCTCCCGAAAAGAACTGTTTTACGAAAGGCAATGTATTGGAGTTGCCATAGGGTACGCCCCATCCTGCATATACCCGGGTTATAAATGACTGTTCTTTGCCCCACTTGAAATAATAGCGAATATCGGCGTCCAATTTGGCGTATTGGGCGTATTCCAATCCAAATACCGTGCTGTTACCACCACTAGCAAGGCTTAAGAGGTTTCCGGCAATATCAAGATTGGTGGAAAAAAAGAAGGGTGTCGATTTATCTTCATCGACCAGTTCGTTGTAGGTAAAACCGTAATTGAGTCCTGCAATAAATTGCTGTTCGAAACTCTGCCGCAAAAAGGGATTTTTAGTCAGAATACTATCGAACTCCGCGGTCGTGTTCGCCAAATTCACGTAAGTAACATTAATAGGATTCAGTTCATGGTTTACATATTTATTGGCATTCCAAGTGTAGCCAAAGGTAGCATTGACCGATGTAAGCGTATACAGTTTGCTTCTTTTGAGGATGTCACCGCCCAAACTTATCTTCGTTTTGGGCACATTATATTTAAAGCGGCTCGGGGAAAAAGGCACCAATCTTGGTATGAGCAAATCGGCCCTGAGCCCTCCGGCGATACTACTGAGACCGGAATCGCTTCCGCTTGAAATTTGGGTCTCGTATGAAAAGTTACTACTTAGGCTAAAGGTTTCCCCGCCGCGAAAAACATTACGGTTGTTGTAGGTCAACGCGATACCGGGACCTGCAAATCCGTTCGATTTACTGACCGCTTGCAGTTCAGCGCGCAATGAGCGTTTGTTCAAGGGAGACAAAAAGAGATTGGCGTTGAGCAGTCCGTTGCCGTTCTCGTTGGCCACGGTATCGAGTTCATTGAATCGGATGTTCACGAACTTGTAACTACCTATCGATGAAAGGCGGTTACTGGTCAAGCGCGCAGTTTCGGAATCGTACTTTTGTCCTTTTTCAAAGAGAACGTAGGGTTCCAGCTTGTCGGGTTTGAAAAACTCCTCCTTTTGCACAAAATTGATACCCTTTACCGTAGCGGAAACCCTCGTCAGGGTGTCGCTATCGATCGAATAATTAGGATGCACGGTAATGGAATCGATGGTATAGGGAATGACCGACCGGCTTGGCGTACCTTCCTTCAAACGTAGAAAAAGGTCGAACTTTTTGTTATCGTAGCGATTGGTATCGGCCTCGAAAATGAGAAAATCAGGACTGAAATTGTAGTATCCCCGCTTTTTCATGGCTGCATCGATACGCTCACGTTCGTACTTCAGCAACTGTAGGTCGAACCGCTTTCCGGGTTTGATTTTGGATTCCGCCAGCAGCTCCTCGATATCATCGTATATGGGCAATGAATCCTTTTCTAGCTCAAACTTTTCGAGGGTGTAGGGTTTGGGCACGTCTACCTTATAGATTACACTGGCAAATTTTTTAGTGCTGTCGATTTCCGAACCTGCCCTACCGTAAAAAAACCCGCGGTTGTCCATTCGGTTCAAAATAAGTTCTTCGACCCGCTGCGGCTTCACTTCCGAAAAATACACGGGCTCTTCCCCTATTTTTTTGTTGAGCCATTTGTTGAGAAATCCCGGTTTCTCGCGCTGCGCCTTGTAGTGATAATAGAGCCCCAAGCGCATCCCTAAAATCTTGGTGTTGGGGTCGGGGCGCAATAGCGTTTCCAATTCAGCGTTCAAGCCGTCGATCTTGACATCGTCGGCATCTTCTGCCAGTGTCGTCTCTATCTCGGCGCCTTCGTAAAGTATTTCGCCCTCGGGAATGTATTTTTCGATGCTACAGGAGGATGAGACCAAGAGTATGATGGTAAATAGGATGTATCGATATGTAGTGAGCTTCGTATTCAATTTAATAGGTTTGTTTCGGTGAGCGTCGCGTTCTTTTTGTTTTTCGGGTTCGATTGAGGACGGTATCCAAATTTTTCAGCTGTTTCAGCTCAAAACGGTCTATTCATCTAAGATTTGCTTTTCTTAGCATCGTCCATCTGGTCATCCACTTTTTTATTGTCGTTTTTCTCTTCTTCCTTTGTGTCATCCTTGTTTGCCTCCTCTTTTTCTCTATCCTTGGCATCTTCCGACTTTTTCCGATCACCAGTATCGTCCGAATCCTCCACATCCTCCAAATTATTATCCTTAAGTGGATTGAAAAGTTCACTGAAGGCATTGAATTCCCGATTAAAGATTAGGGCCGCACCCGTAACGATCAACTGGCCGTCAATAACATTGGTGTATTCGTTTTTTCGGAAGCCCCGAAGCCGATAGCGGCCGTTTTCGGTCAGTAAGTATTCGAGACTGACATTTCCGATAATCGGGGTCGGGCCCTGGCTTTCCGAGGCACTACCTTCGACATCTACCGCACTCCCCGCCGTAACGATCAAACGGTCGTCGAACAGTTTTTTCTGCGCGTTGATATTGAGCTGGGTACGGTCTTGTGGACTATCGCCCTGATAATCGGTAAAGCTGTCAAGATCGAAATTAAGGTCGATGCCCGTATTACCGAAAACCTTATCGGAAAAGGAATTCAATTGGCCCGAAAGCATTTTGTTCACATTGTCCCTTGCCATCGCAGCTGTACCCCCACCACTACCATCGCTTCCGGAGGCGGGAAAGAACTTGTTCAGTGCCAGCAATGAAAATACCTGCTTATTGAGTTCGCTTTCTTGCTCGTTCAGTTGTTGTACCCTGCCGTAGACCGCACCACCGAGTGCGCCTTGCTCGTCTTCGGGCATATCCATCCCGAAAGACAATTTGGGCTGCAGTAGCTCTCCCTTAACATTAAGGTATACCATAAAGGGAAGTACTTGCTGGTATTTTCCGGCCACGCTGGGGTCTGCCCCTGAGGTTACGGTGGTCATCAAAGGCGCCGCAGAAGTCTCTACGTCGTAGACCGCTGTTACATCTAAGGCCGCATCCATCGGGTCTCCCCGCCAAGTCACCGTACTGCCGGGCTTTAGCTCAAATCTACGTTTTACCAAATTGTACAGACTTGTTTCGTAATGGCCCGATTTTACCTCGTAGCGGCCCGAAAGGCCGATTCTACCGTTTGGTTCAACGTTGAGGTTAAGCGCGGCGTCCCCGGATACCTGAAGGTTATCGCCTGTTTTTTTATCGATGATGACATTAAAGACGGCATCGTTGGCAACTTCCAATATGGCCTCAAGGTTCATTCCCTTGAAAATTGCCGGCGCCTCTTCTTCTTGGTTATCGGTCAAAATGGCATCGGGATTTTCGCGGTTCACGAAAATGACCACACCGTCCCGCTCCTGTACGTCAAGCTGTTCTTCGGGTACGACAAAAGTGACATCGGTAATTTTTCGAATCCGCAGCTTTCCCTCCACCTTCGGAAGGTCAAGTTTACCTTTCACCGTCATATCCGTATCGAAGCTGGCCTTACCGTAAAAAAGCTCATTATCCTCTTCGGTGGAATTCAATACCTGAAAGGCCTTGGCCTTTAAAGTAAGATCGAACTCGGGATTGGTCAGTTCCTCGGTCAATATAGACCCCCCGATCGTGAACGCATCGTTTTTAGCATCGGTAATTTTGAACGTATCGAAATAGAGTCCGGAATTATCGAGCTTCAAGCTTTCGTCATCGATTTTGAACACGGAGTTCAAGGTAGTCGGATTGAAGACCAACTGGTTAAAATCGAACTGGCCCTCGTATTGCGGCTCTGCCGTCGTACCGCTGACCTTGACCTTTCCGGATAGATATCCTTCGGCATCTTTGATGGCCCCTGCGGAGAGTCCCTCGACCGCCGACATTTCCAATCTGTTCAGTTTTAGATCAAGGTCGAGTTCCGCTCCCGTTTCGGCGGCGGTATAATCGCCCGTTAGATCAAAATCGATACCGCCGTCTTTGAGTGCGAGATCAAAATCGTAGCTGTTCTGCCCCTTAGAGGCGGCGTTCAGCGAGAGATTGCCCAAGGCATTTTTCATGACCTCAAGGTCGTCAATATTGAAATCGGCAACAATACCCGTCGCGCCAAAGGGCTTTTCAATCACCACGTTACCTTTGACCAAGCCCCCCGCCAGAGCTTCATCGGGATTTAAGAGGCTTAAAAAGGTCTGCAACTTGAAATTATCGAATTTCACCCCGAGATGTTCCCCTTCGACCCCCACAATTGCATTGCTCAAGATCAACCGCTGATCATTGCGGCTTAGGACAAAGTTCTCAAACCGCAACAGCTTTTCGCCGATGCTCATGCGATTGTTCTGATCTATGGACCACTGCTTTCGATTGAAAATAAGTTCGTCGGGATTAATATGTAGGTTGACGGTATCCTTCTCCAGATTCATTTCCGCGGCAACATGTACCAGTTTCTCGGCATCATCGTAAGAAATGAAATCGAGGGCCATTTGCCTGTTCCGTAAATTCCCTTCAAACAACGTGCGTTTGATTTGGATGGGGTCTGATTTTAAGGCCGCCAGTCCAGCGCTAAAATCCAGATCGGTAGCGGTTCCATCAATTTGTACGTCTAGGCTATCAATGGTAGAACCGGCATAGGTTACGACAGGCATATTTAGCCTTGCCGTCAGTTTTTTGGTGGCCGCATCAAAGTCCGCCTTCAGGTTTACCGTATCCAAACGTTCCAGGCCCTGCAGAAATACTTCCGTTAAAATGGGGACGCTACTGAACGCCGCGTTCATTTTTAGTTTGACCGGATCAGAAATGGTATCGGAAACTTCCGTGTCGGAAAAATAGCCTTCAAACTGGCGCTGCAGCGCCGCTGTAATCTTGGCAGGTGTTGCGTTCGACTTTAATGCACCTGTCAAAAATTGGCTGTTGATACTGACTTCGGTACTGGTTTTGCCGATAGCGGCGTTGAGATCGACATTATCCAATTTGTACTGCTTGTCATCATATACCGCGGTACCATCGGAAAGGAGCGCGTTGAGCGAGAAATTTTCTGCGTTACCTTTAAAATTGGCATTCAGCTTGATTCCGGCCCGAATGTCTTCCTGCGTCACGCCCAATGCCTGTAAATTGGCACCGATTAGATTAAGGTTTATATTTATATCGGACTCCAGCGAATCTAAATCGACCTTGACATTCGTTTTCAGGTTTAGATTGGAATCCTTAAAATTCAGGTTGACATCTCCTTTTCCGTCGACGATATCCCCGTCCAATTGAAGGTTCGAAAAGTCATAACCGTCGTAAGACAGCTGCTGGAAATCGGATGTAAGGGAAGCGTTCAGCGAACCCACATCATTACCGCTGCCCTTGGCGTCGATAGTAAAGGATACGCCGCCCAGTTGTTCGTTTTTCAGGATTTTGTCCAACCGCAGACTATCTACATTGAGGGTGCCGTCAAAGGCAATATTGCTTCGATCGGAGTAGTTACCGGTCAGTTGGGCGGTACCTTCGGGTATTTTGAGGATGACATCCGCCACCATATCATCGACCGACCCTTTGGCGGATGCTTCGATCAGAATGGTCTCGGGCATAGCTATGCCCAAACTGTCTTCGTTCACGAACCTCAGAACGTCTTTTCTAGCGGAAGTCGCGCGAACCGTACTGAAATCAAAGGAAAGCGAGTCGGGCGCCATAGCTTTATTTACCGAGCCCTTTGCTACCAATGAAGTGCTCTCGCCCCATTTGATATTTAAGTTCGGAATCTCGATACGGGCCAAGGTGCCGTTCGCCTCAAAATTCCCGGTCACCGGTTTCTCGGCCGCCTTTTGTACGTATTCGTTGTTCGCAAGGTCAGGCTGAAAAACGTAGGCATCTTGCAGCGCTAGATCAAGGTCGGGAATATCAATGTCTATCTTGGTATTTTCAGGAGTATTGATGAGGGCATCAACGGAAGCGTACTCCATAGCCAGGTCGCCGGATACGGAACTGTTGTTGGTGCTCAGGTTCAATCTCGATACCGAGGCCTTGTCATGGCCCAAACGGGCAGAGAAGGCAAAATTATTGAGCCGGAATCCGCTGCTTTCCGCAAAGGCCAATTTTGTCAGTTCTAAATTCGCCTGTTTGGGCCGGTAGGCGATATTTTCTGCTTGAAATGTAAAGTCTGAAACGGCTATGGCATCAGCATTGAAAGTTCCGGCCTTGGGTTTGTTATCCCCAGAAGTATACGCCAATTTGTTATCCTCAAAATCGATTTCATCAACTTCGACCAAGAATTGCGGCCACTCAAAACCGGAGCTCGCTGCAGCTGGAGCATTACCAGCTGAGTCATTATCATCCGAATCCTGATTAGGTAAAGCATAACCAGTTGAATCTGACCCGCCGGCCGCCGCGGCCGAATCCCCAGTTTGCTCGGCCTGCCCGGCCATCCGAAGCGAAATATCGGAATTTTTCAGGGCCAAGGTCTCGATTTGAAAATCATTTTTGGCCAAATCCGCTTTGGGCAGGTCAAAAAGAAAATCGCCGATATCTACGTTGGCGGAAAGGCTGTCGGGTATGGAATTGTACGTTGCGCTAACTTTTTTGATCGTAAAATTTCCGACCGCAAGAAAAGGCAGGACCGTTTCTGTGGTATCCTCCGTTTCTGGAAAGGGCTTGGTCTGTTCGTAGAAGGCATCCGTATCACTTAGTTCAAGGGCTTCCAATTCAAATTTCATGGCCTCGAGGTCGATAGTATTGGCCTCCATGAACAAGCGGCCCAATCGTATCTTGCTATCGATGCCCAAAAAGCCGTCGTCATAAACGATATCGAAATCGGTAAGGTCGATAGAACCGACACTGATGGCCATAGGCTCGGATTCTTCCTCTTGCGGGGCGGGCACGGAATCTTGGGTCGCAAAGGCATCCACAAGAAAGGTAAAGTTGAAATCCTCCGAACCTTCCGATCGTTGAACGTTGGCCCGAAGACCATCCCATTTTAAAGATTCGAGCTCGAACGCGTTGCCAAAGATGAGCTTTGACAGCCCTACATCGGCCTCCAATGCGTTGGAATAAATTAAGGTGTCCCCTTTTTTATCCTCCAAATACAATCCTTCCAAAGACAAATTCCCGGAAAAAGTGAGAAACAAGCGTTCGATTTCGATCTTCGTTCCCGTTTTTTCGGAAACATAATCCGTCGCCTTCGTAACGATGACATCCTGACCCAACGGACTACGGATAAAAAGCACCAGTGCCACAAATAGCAGCACTAACACCAAGAATACCCGGCCAATACGTCTTAATATTTTATTTCTTTTCTTTTTCTCCAAACTTGGTCTCTAAAATGCCGTAAAGCCCCAAAAGTAAAACGTTTGGGCCTGACTTTACCCTAATGTTGTATTAATTTCGGTATACTTCAATCAGCGTAATTACGATAGTATTTGTCATGATGATGATGCTATTGCTATTATTTTTGAGGGGATGCGATAAATCGAAGGTAAAAACCGGGGAATGTGCCATCTTTGTTTTTCGTACCTTGTTTCTGACAGAAGTCCGCCACCTATCACAGCATCATGAAATCTTTCGCGCATTTCGCCCTTGTTTTTCTACTGCCCTTGATTATGGGGGGTCAACATGTATTGCCCCCGATACACAACTATAAAATTTACGAATACGGGGCCGATAGCAAAAACTGGGGCCTGGCCGCCAATGAAACCGGCGAACTCTTTGTTGCCAATCACAAGGGATTACTGCATTTTAACGGGGCGGAATGGACCTTGTACGAACTGCCCAACGGAACCGTCGTGCGCTCCGTGGCCTACATCAAGGGCAAGATATACACCGGTTCTTATGAAGAATTCGGGTATTGGCGGAAAGATGAAACGGGGGTGCTACAATATACCTCCCTCACCCATTTGATTCAGGATCACGAATTTACCAGTGAAGAATTCTGGCAAATATTGCCCTATAACGATAGCGTCGTCTTCAGGTCTTTCTCGGGAATCTATAGCTATCATAATGATACGGTCACTATCATCGATTCGGAAATCGTAGCCGTCGGCATGACGGTTTACGAAGGGGAATTGGTAGTTGCCGGGGACGAAGATTTTTTTCAATTACAGGATGGGCGTCTCGAACGCATGAGTGGCCTAGACCTGCTAAAGGGGAAGACTATCATAAACATGGCGCCCGTACAAGAGGGGCTATTGATCGGCACCAAACTAAGCGGATGCTATCTCTTCAAGAATGGGAAGTGTAGCGTGTGGGAGGCATCCATCAACGCCGAACTGAAATCGCAGCAACTCAACAAAATACTCCCCTTGAACGCCGAAAAAATCGCTTTCGGCACCATCAAAAATGGTATTTATCTCTATGATACCGTTAAGAAAACCACGGAACGCCTCAATCGCGAGACGGGCCTGCAGAACAATACCGTCTTGGCACTGCTAAAGTTCAAGGATCAGCTATGGGCAGGTCTCGACAACGGACTTGCCCGCGTTCGCATCGAGACCCCTATCACCTTTTACACCGATTTCTCGGGTGCGGTCGGCACGGTATACGACTTGGCTTTTTTCAAGAATGTATTGTACATGGGCAGCAATACCGGCATCTATAATTTTGAGGATGACCGTTTGCATTTCATAGAAGGTTCGCAAGGTCACGTATGGGATCTGGAGGTGCTGGACGAAGCCTTACTGGGCGGACATAATGCCGGCACCTTCGATATTGACAATGGGTCGCTGAAAAAGGTTTCCGAGATTACGGGAGGATACCAATTCGCTAAAGTCCCCGAAGAGAAATCCATTTTTCTACAGGGCACCTATACCGGAATCGCCAAGTACCAAACGGATCAGGATGGTCTCTGGACGGTCTCCCGAATGAGCGGACTCGATTTTCCCGTGAAACAGTTGTGCTTTGAAAATCAGCACACGGTCTGGGCCGCGCACCCGTACAAGGGACTGTATCGCATGACCATAGACGCCACCTACCAAGGGATATCGAACATCCACGAATACACTACCGAAGCCATTCCGGACAGCTACAACATCGAGCTCTTCAAAATCAAAAACCAGATTGTCATACAAAGTGGCGGCCAATGGCTGAAATACGATCCCATTTCAGGACGGATAATCGATTTTGAGGAGTTTACACCTTACCATAACATGAGGCTTATCAATTATGACGATGATCATTTTTGGTTCGTCGATTACGGGAAAAATAAAGAGCTCGTGTATACCGACTTGAAGAAAGACAGTCTGGCCATCGCCGAGACCTTATTGGAAGAACGGCTGGTACCCGACACCGAAAAAATGGTCAAAGTAAACGATTCCATTTACTTTATCACGCTGATGGACGGCTTCGGAAGCATCAACCTGAACCGACTGAAACGGGACTTGGGAAGAAACGATATCGCCATTCCCGAACTGGCCTTTTTTAAGGATGACCAAAAGCGCCACCCTTTGAAGGACTCCATATTTCAAATACCTTTCAAAAATGCTCGAAATATCACGGTGCAGATGGTATCGCCGGCCTTGATGCGTCCAAAATTCCATTACCGACTCCAAGGGCCTGAAAATCAATCGGAATCCGTACCCTACGGTACCCTTACTTTTCAAAACCTGCCCTACGGTAGCTATACACTTTCCGTCGCAACGGTAGCGATCGACAACAAAGTATCGACCTCTAGACCGATCAGATTTGATATCGCCCCGCCGTGGTACCTCAGCCTATGGAGCATGGCTTTTTATACTTTAGGCCTGATCGGCATAATCTTTTTGATTCGATGGTACAATCGAAGAAAACTGCGAAAGAAACAGGCCGTGCTCAAGATGCAATTGCAGCGTGAACAGGCCGAGCACCTTGCCGTCTTGGAAAAGGAAAAGCTTGAAAAGGAAATCAGGCAAAAACAGAAAGAACTCGCTCGCACGACGCTGAGCGTAGCCAAAAAGAACGAATTGATTTTAGAACTCAAAGATATGCTGGCCTTGAACAAAGATGCCTTCCCCAATAAACAAAGGTACCGGTCGCTCACCAAAAAGCTTGACGGTTCGATAAACGAAGATGAGGACTGGAAACATTTTGAAATCCATTTTAAGGAACTACACGGTGATTTTTTCGAAAACCTGCTCGAACGCTTTCCAAAACTCACCCCCAAGGACTTAAAACTCTGCGCCTATTTAAAGATGAATCTATCCTCAAAAGAAATAGCGCCCTTGATGGGCATCACTATTCGCGGCGTAGAAATCCATAGATACCGGCTCAGAAAGAAGCTAGATATGAGCAGTTCCCAGAATCTTTCTAAATTCTTGATAAAATTCAACTGAAAGATCACCGTAGTTTTCAAAATTGACCACATCATCACTACATCACAACGTTAAACTTTAAAGTTCGGTTAACAGTATCGCTACTACAAACCCCACTATTTATTGGACTTTGCAGAGAAGAAAATCTTGATGTAGCTTTCATGTAGTGCTTGGTCTCTGTATTTACCCAATGGTTTGTTAATTTAGTAAAAATCTAACACGCTTAATGAACAAATATGAAATTAAACAATGTTTTATTGACGATTCCGTTTTTATTGTGGTCCATCATGTCCCTCTATGGACAGGACAATAGTACGGTCACAGGCACAGTTTCCGATGCTCAAGGCCCCTTGCCTGGAGCTTCTGTAGTCATTAAGGGCTCAACTACCGGCACCCAAACCGATTTCGACGGTAATTATACCCTAGACGGGGTGCCTTCGGATGCCACCTTAGAAATCAGCTATATCGGTTATGCGGCCCAAGAGGTTCCCGTTGATGGGCAGACCACTATTGATATAACCCTAGAGGAAGATACCCAAGCCCTGGACGAAGTCGTGGTCGTTGGTTACGGGACTCAGCAGAAAGAGGACATCACCGGATCTATATCCGTGGTAGAGAATGATGAACTGACCAAACAGCCCAATCCCAACCCGCTGAGTTCGGTGCAAGGAAAGGTGGCGGGGGTCAACATCACTAATTCCGGTAGGCCCGGAGCCGCTCCCAACGTTCGCATTAGGGGCATAGGCAGTGTTAGCAATGCCGACCCCCTCTATGTGGTCGATGGAGTATTGACAAACGACATTACCTATCTTAATAGCAACGACATCGAGAGCATGAGCATTCTTAAAGATGCATCCAGTTCCGCCATATACGGTATTCGCGCGGCCAACGGGGTCATCGTCATCAAGACGAAAAAAGGACAAGGTGCCAAAGAAAGCGTGACCTTCTCGTACGATGCATTTGCCGGATTTCAAAACGTCACCAACGTACCTAAATTAGCCAATGCGAGCCAATACGTTGAACTTTACAACGAGAAACAGGCGTTCGAGGGTTCCGATGTGAGAATCGACCCAGCCGATTTCGATGGGGATACAAATTGGTTCGACGAAATCCTAAAAAAATCGGCCGCTACTACCTCCCACAACATTTCGATAACGGGCAATTCTGAAAAGACGCAATATTACGTAGGCTTTGGGTATTTTGATCAATCTGGGCTATTGGATGCGGGCAAGAATATTAACACTGGAGACGATTTCAGAAGGCTGACCGGTAGAATAGGTCTTGATGTCGACCTGAACGACTATTTTACTTTTGGAGGCTCGGTCGCTTACACCGATACCAAAGAAAATAATGCCAACGAACCTTTCGATCAGGCTTATATCGCCCCACCGATTTTCAGTCCTTTTAATTCCGACGGTAGTTACGGTTCTACCGAAGCGGTGGGAAACTTTGGCAATCCGCGTGGAACCTTGGATTTTACAAGGGACAAGGCAAAACAGAACCGGATTTTGGCGAACGTTTACTCGGAAATAAAACCCCATGAATCTTTAACGTTCCGAATCAGTTTCTCTGGTGATTTCACCAGCGGCCGATCTTTCAACTATACGCCCGAATTTTTTATTAGTACGAGCCAACAAACCGCTGTGAGCACCTTAAATAGAAGAAGTTTTGAAAATGACAACTGGCTTTGGGAAAACACCCTGACCTGGCAGAAAACTTTTGATAATCACGACCTTACCCTTCTAGGTGGTTTCTCCCAAGAAGAACGGATTTCTTTTGCCATGGAAGGCATTGCCGATGGGGTAAGTTTCAATGGGAACGATGCCGTACTTTTTTTAGACCTTGGGGATGCCGATTCCGAACAGGTCAACGATGAGGGATCGAATACCCATTTCGAATCCATTTTCGGAAGGTTGCAGTACAAATTCAACAATCGCTATCTTTTGAACGCCACGATCAGAAGGGACGGCTCATCGAATTTTTCGCAGGGTAGCAATACTGACATTTTTCCCTCAGTGGGCCTGGGTTGGATTCTAAGCAACGAATCCTTTCTCGAAAACTCGGCGACCGTAAGCAACCTAAAAGTAAAGGCCAGTTGGGGTAAACTCGGAAATGCCAGCGTTCCCCGAGGTTTCGATATCACGGCGACCGATCCGACGCTCTACTTTTTTGGCGGCCAGGCACAAAACGCACGTTCTATCAGCGAATTTTCGGACCCTAGTATTTTTTGGGAAATTATCGAGGAGTATGACCTGGGGCTGGAATTCGGTCTCTTACAAGGTAAACTAAGCGGTGAAGTAAATTATTACGATAGGGAAACCCAAGATGCCGTTTTCAGTATTCAACAATTGGCATCATCAGGTGCTACGAATACCCAGCTGCTGACCAATGCTGGAAGTTTCCGAAATTCTGGGGTCGAAGTTTCACTGAACTGGAACACCACGGTATCCGAAGATTTTAGCTATAGTATATACGGTAATCTCACTACGATTTCCAATGAAATAACCGATATTCGAGGAGATTCATTCTTGAACACGGGGCCCGGTCTTTTTGGAAATCCAATTATCAGGTTGGAAGAAGGGGCCGAAATTGGATCCTATTACGGATACTTGACCGATGGGGTCATACAGACCCAGGCCGAGGCCGACGAATTGGGATCGAGAGTTGGTGCTTTCAGGTTCGCCGACCTCAACGGTGACGGTGTCATTGGAGAAGACGACAAGACCTTTCTAGGCAGTCCCATACCCGAATTTACTTATGGATTTGGATTCAACCTCGCCTATAAGCAACTAGATTTCGGAATGGATTTTCAAGGGGTCGCAGGTAATGAAATCTATAATTTCAATCGAAACGCCCGATTCGGTAATGAGAATTGGGACCTTGACTTTTACAACAATCGATGGACGCCCGGCAGTGGTATCAACGATTATCCCGCTCCCAATTCCGACCAAAATTCTTCCCGACCGAGCGATTTTTACGTAGAGAAAGGAGATTATTTCAGGATACGGAACATTCAACTGGGCTTTACCTTTCCAAACGATATGTTCGGCAAAAAACCTATTTGGGACAGCTTGAGGGTCTATCTCAACGCCCAAAACGCGCTGACCCTTTTCAGTTATAATGGATTTTCGCCTGAGGTCAACGGCGGAGGAATCGCCGACCCACCAGGTGGTGCCGTAGTAAATTCGGGTATCGATCGAAATATCTATCCCCTTTCCGCCACCTACAACCTTGGGGTAAAACTTCAATTTTAGAGATAATCAAATGCATATTCAAAATAAAAATAGAGCTATGAAAAAAGTAATCCTTTCCTTTTGCTGCCTCGTCATACTGGCCTGCCAAGATGATTTTCTGGATGTCCCATTAGAAGACAATACGCCGGCAGAGGAGTTCTTCGTTAACCAGCAGCAGGCCGTCGAAGCGACCAATGCTATGTATGCCTATCAAATAAATTGGGAACCGTCGGGATTTCCCTATACCGCGATCCTGCAAATTCCCTCTGACGATTCCGATAAGGGAAGCAGTGCCGGAGACGCCGCCTTTCTGAACGATTTCAACAATTTTACCTTTGACCCCACCCAAGAGATGATCAATCTGTACTGGACCGGTCAATACAGGGGCATCAACTTGGCCAATCAGGTATTGGCCAATGTCCCCGACATTTCGATGGACGAGAGCCTTAAGTCCCGTTTGCTGGCCGAGGCCAGGTTTTTTAGGGGATACCATTATTTCAATTTGGTCAGGGTCTACGGTGGGGTTCCCATTTACGAAGGTATTCCGGAAGATGGTATCTACAACATTCCAAGAAATACGAAAGAGGAAGTCTATAATCTTGTGATTTCCGACCTGACCGAAGCGGCCGCGGGTTTACCGGCCTCCTATGGCGGAACGGATATAGGCAGGGCGACGGAAGGCGCTGCAAAGGGTTTATTGGCAAAGGTATATATGTACCAAGAAAACTGGGACCAGGTGTTGACCCTGACGGAAGAGGTAAAGGGATTGGGTTACGATTTGCTTCCCGATTATTATCAGGTATTCCGGGTTCAGAACGAGTACAGCGCGGAATCCGTTTTTGAGATACAGTCTACCGCCGATGCCAACTGTCAAGCCGATTCTCAATATGGGCAACACCAAGGGGTGCGCCAACAATACGGTTGGGGTTTTAATTCTCCAACCGAGGACTTGGCCAACGCATACGAAGAAGGTGATGTGAGACGCGATGCCTCCATTCTATTTGTAGGTGAGACCACTCCGGAGGGCGATTTGATCACGGCAGGGAACAATCCGGACAATCCGACCCGCTATAACCAAAAAGTATATATTCCCGAATCGGATTTCTTAAGGAATGGCTGTAATAATAACGCGGATGCCAATATCAAGATTTTGCGCTTTTCGGAAATTTTGTTGATGAACGCCGAGGCGAACAACGAATTGGGCAATACGGCGGCGGCCCTGGAAAACCTCAATCGGGTACGAAACCGTGCCGGCCTCGAAGATTTAGCTACGACAGACCAGAACGCCCTACGTACGGCCATATGGAATGAAAGAAGGGTAGAGCTCGCCTTGGAAGGCGATCGCTTTCTAGACCTGGTACGGCAAGGAAGGGCGGCCGAGGTACTGATTGCGCACGGCACCCAATTTACGGCCGGCACCAATGAACTGTTCCCGATACCCGCTAATCAGATTCAATTGAGTAACGGGGTCTTGGAGCAAAATCCCGGATATTAAATTGAATATTACAATATGAAAATCTCAGTTGAGTTGAGTTTGAAGTTGGTTTTGATGGTCGTTGCATGCTTTTCATTAGGATGCAATGGCCAGAAAACCAATGATAAAAAAAAGCCTTCCCCAAAGACCGCCAGCGAGTCATCGCCCACCGATGCGCAGCTGCTCGATACGGTACAACGCCAGACCTTCGACTACTTTTGGGAGGGGACGGAACCGATTTCCGGGCTGGCCCGCGAGCGCATCCATACGGATAATGTGTATCCAAACCATGACAAGGATATCATCACTATTGGAGGCTCTGGATTTGGACTCATGGCGATTTTGGTCGGGATTGAACGCGGGTTCATAACCCGTGAACAGGCGCTAGAACGCTACGAAAGATGCATTAACTTTTTGAAGAAGGCCGATAGGTTCCACGGTGCTTGGCCACATTGGCTGACGCCCGACGGAAAGATGACGCCTTTTAGCGAAAAGGACAATGGAGGGGACTTGGTCGAAACTGCCTTTATGGTACAGGGCTTGCTTACCGTAATGGAATATTTCAAGGAAGGTAACGAAAGGGAACAACAGCTGGCCGAAAACATCCAGAAACTCTGGGAGGAAGTGGAATGGGATTGGTACACCCAAGGCGAAGATGTGCTGTATTGGCATTGGTCCCCCGAATACGAATGGGAAATGGACTTCCCGGTAGGCGGATACAACGAGGCCTTGATCATGTACGTGCTAGCCGCCGCATCCCCCACGCATCCCATTGAAAAAACAGTGTACGAAAAAGGATGGGCCCGCGACGGGGCGATTGCCAATGATACGGTTTTCTATGGATTGAATACCGTCCTGGATCACTACGAGCACGACCGTTCCCCAGTAGGTC
>JBATUY010000353.1:0-2312 GCA_049671465.1 Pricia sp.
AGGCTATACTGAACCGGACCCAAAGATTGATCTGAGCGGTATCGATGTGATGCGTAAAATTCTGATTTTGGCCCGGGAAAGTGGTAACCAGCTCGAAATATCGGATATTGCGAACGAACCTTTTTTACCCGAAGAAAGTTTGGCTACGGACCATAATGACGATTTTTTCGCTTCCCTGAAAAAGCACGAAGCAGATTTTCAAAAATTATATGCCGATGCCCGGCAAGCGGACAGCAAATTGAAATACGTTGCCCAATACGAAGACGGTAAAGCGAGTGTAGGTCTACAGCAAATTCCCAAAGGACACGATTTTTACAATCTCGAAGGAAGTGATAATATAGTGCTGTTCTATACCGAACGCTACCCGAACCAGCCCATGATCATCAAAGGCGCCGGAGCGGGGGCCGATGTTACCGCCTCTGGAATTTTTGCCGATATTATTCGGATCGGAAATTTTTAACAACGTGTTATGAGAAGCGATAGGAGCGGTTTGGGTTGCCGACGGAGCTGTTCGATTTCAGCTACAAGTTATAAAAGCGACGTGGCGCAATCTGATAAGTATCTTAAAATGTTCGACCGATTGCTACGATTGGCAATCGTAAAATAAGGTGTGCAAGGCGAAAATTTGTTGAAAAACATAATGCATTTGACAAATTACTTCGTTCGCCCAAAATTTGTGACAAGATGAAAGAAATTCGTGTCTTTTGCCCCGCAACCATCGCCAATATATCCTGCGGTTTCGATGTGCTTGGCGTCGCCTTGGAAAGTGTCGGTGATGAAATGATAATCCGTAAAGTGGCGCAAAAGGGCATCCGAATCACCAAGTTGACGGGGCAAGATCTTCCTACCGAAACCCATCGCAACGTAGCGGGCGTAGCCGGGTTGGCCCTTTTGGCCGAAAGTGAGTACGAAGGCGGCTTCGAAATAGAAATCCATAAAAAAATAAAGGCCGGTAGCGGCATCGGCAGTAGTGCGGCCAGTTCTACGGGGGCTGTATGGGCTATGAACGAATTGCTGGGCCGTCCGTTCCCAAAAATTGAACTGGTAAAATTCGCTATGGAAGGCGAGCGATTGGCGAGTGGTGTGGCCCATGCCGATAATGTAGCCCCTGCCCTGTTTGGCGGCTTCACGTTGGTACGCAGTTATGCGCCATTGGATATCGTTCCTATTCCCAGTCCCAAACAACTTTGGGCAACCGTGATTCACCCGCAGATCGAGGTCAGGACTTCCGATTCGCGGAAAATCTTGAAAACCAATATTACCCTGGCCGACGGCATCAAGCAGTGGGGCAATTTAGGGGGATTGGTAGCAGGTCTCTTTACAGAGGATTACGACCTTATCGGCCGTTCCTTGATCGATCATATCGTAGAACCCATCCGCTCTATTCTCATTCCTGGATTTGACAAGGTGAAATCCGTTTCCATGGAAGCCGGCGCCCTAGGATGTGGGATTTCAGGTTCGGGCCCCTCCATTTTTGCCTTTAGCAAAGGGGAAGAAAATGCGAAAAGAGTAGGAAAGGCCATGAAGGACGTCTATCATAAGATTGGGATAGACTACGATGTGCATGTATCAAAAGTGAACGTTGAGGGCATTCGGAAGCTATAAAAATTGAAATGAAAAATGATTCTCTTTTCAAATAGATGTGCCCGCTCTGCGAAAGCTGCGATAGCGTCAGCAATCGAATTTTCAAATTAACAAATCAGCAAATTGAACTACTACAGCCTAAATAAAAAAGCCCCCGATGTATCTTTCAAAAATGCGGTCATCAAGGGCATCGCCCCCGACAGGGGATTGTATTTTCCGGAGAGCATCACACCCCTACCCGATTCGTTTTTCGAGGATTTTGGACATCTATCGCATCATGAAATTGCTTTTCAAGCGATTCGGCAGTTCGTCGCCGGTGACATTCCCGATACGATATTGAAAACTATTTTAGAGGAAGTGCTGGACTTCGATTTTCCCGTCGTAGAAATCGAGGACGGCGTGGCCACGCTTGAACTGTTTCACGGCCCCACCATGGCCTTTAAAGATGTCGGGGCGCGTTTTATGGCCCAATGTCTGGGCTATTTTTCAAAGGATGAGAGGTCAGAGGTTACCGTTTTGGTGGCTACTTCAGGAGATACCGGCGGAGCAGTGGCCAATGGATTCTTGGGGGTCGAGGGCGTAAAGGTGGTTATTCTGTATCCCAGTGGAAAAGTAAGCGATATTCAAGAACGCCAGCTGACCACGTTAGGACGGAACATTACCGCACTTCAAGTGGACGGTACGTTCGATGACTGTCAAAAAATGGTGAAGTCCGCTTTTTTGGATGT
>JBATUY010000354.1:0-6176 GCA_049671465.1 Pricia sp.
CGGAGACTTCTTCGGAAGATCATTTGATATTTTTGGGGGATTATGTGGATGGATGGTCAGAGGCCGTCGAAACGGTTGATTTTCTGATCGGGCTCCAAGAGACGCACCATTGCACTTTCGTACGCGGAAATCATGACGAACTCTGCTTGGCTTGGCTTCGGGAAGGTAAGGATAATCCCCTGTGGGTACAGCATGGCGGGGGCGCGACCTTGGCCTCGTACCAAAAGACGGATGCCAAAACGAAGGAAGCGCACATCCTCTTTTATGAAAACCTGCAGAATACGTACCTTGACACGGAAAACCGCTTGTATTTGCACGCAGGTTTCACGAACTTGAAAGGAATCGACTATGAATATTATCCCGAGACCTTTTATTGGGATCGCACGCTTTGGGAACTGGCACAGTCGCTTAACCCCGAGCTAGAAAAGGGAAATCCCTTTTATCCTAAGCGCTTGTCCCATTACAAGGCCATCTTTATCGGTCATACGCCCATTTCGAAAACCGGTACCGCACAGCCGAAAAATGCCGGGAACGTTTGGAACATCGACACCGGGGCCGCATTCAAGGGAGCCCTATCGATGCTTGACGTGAACACTAAAGAAGTGTGGCAAAGCGATCCGGTGCACACCCTTTACCCGAACGAGCAAGGAAGAAATTGAAATCAGTTAGCCTATTTCATCGGAATAATTAATTTAATTCCGAACTTTACAGTAATTGCAATTAACGACCCGCATGCACGGGGCCTGTTTTGCACAGGAACAGAACAATACCAGATTATGGCCGAGAAGAATATACGTTTAGAGGTAATGCAGGCTATCGAGCCGCAAGTTGAGGGATTTATGGATTCGTTTTTGATGCCCATTGAAGATATCTGGCAGCCTTCGGATTTTTTGCCGGATTCCGAAAACGACAATTTTTTGGAAGCCGTTCGCGATTTGCGGGGAGAATCAAAGGAATTGGGTTATGACTTTTGGGTCACCATGGTAGCGGATACTATCACAGAGGAAGCCTTACCGACCTACGAATCATGGCTCATGGATGTCGAGGGTATCGACCAGCACGGCGATAATAAAACCAACGGTTGGGCCAAGTGGGTCAGGGCTTGGACCGGCGAGGAAAACCGACATGGCGATGTGCTTAACAAATACCTCTATCTCTCCGGACGGGTCAATATGAGGGAAATCGAGGTGACCACACAGCACCTGATCGCAGATGGTTTCGACATTGGCACAGACCGCGATCCCTATAAAAATTTTGTTTATACTTCTTTTCAGGAACTGGCGACGAACATCTCGCACAAACGCGTGGGGCAAATGGCCAAGAAAAAGGGAAATGCCCTACTCGGAAAAATGTGTACCATCATCGCAGGTGACGAAATGCGCCATCACTTAGCCTATAGGGAATTCGTAAAGACCATTCTGGGCGAAGACCCATCGGGTATGGTGCTGGCCTTTGCCGATATGATGAAAAAGAAAATTGTAATGCCCGCCCATTTTTTAAGGGAATCGGGCGGCACCATCGGAACTGCCTTCGAGAATTTTTCGAACTGTGCCCAGCGGCTTGGCGTCTACACGGCACAAGATTATGTCGACATTCTCAGCAAACTGAACAGCTATTGGGAAATTGACAGCCTTAGAAGCCTTACCGACGAGGCCGAAAAAGCCCGGGATTACCTTGTAAAACTGCCGGCCCGTTTAGAACGGATTTCAGAACGCATGAAATATCCTGAAGACCAATATCGTTTCAAGTGGGTCGAGGCCAATGGCATGGTCTAGTTTTTTTTGAGGTCAAATCAGGTTGTGCCTTTGGATTTTAATCCTCATCAGGCATTATCCCCCACAGACTACGAACTAGATTAAAATAAAAAATCCGGTGAGTTTTGCGACCCACCGGATTTAACGTTTTTAAGAGCATGAAGTGACCTCACGTATTCACTTATAACTTTCCGTGGTCGTGCTCATCTTGCCACCTCGCGAGTTCTTTCCATTTGCCCTCGTAACACATTTTAGCCTGCATGGGCCATGAGGCCGGGTCGTGTACTTTGTAGCGCTCGCCACCTTTGCTCAATATCTCCTGACAGCCAGCGACCGAGGTTTCCGATAGGGCTTTCCATGTTTTGATTCCTGCGGCGTGGAACATTTCCTCGATTTTCGGGCCGATACCCTCTACTACTTTCAGGTCATCTGCTTTTACGGTTTTACCAAAAGCGGTTTTTGCTGCGGCGGCGTCGAATGCGAGGGTCGTCTCGGCGGCGGTACTGGCCGAGGTGGCACCCAAGGATGAGGATAAATTACCGGTTCCGGACGGTTTGGCGATGAGTTTTTTGTTGCAGGTATCCAAATCGGATCGCAGTTTGGCGTTCTTATCCCGCAGTGTCTCGAGTTCGGCGGAATGGTCGATGGCTTCAACACTGCCTCGGCCCCAATAATAGCCGATGATACCGCAGATAGCACCGATCAATAAGGGAATCAACCAGCTCCACATGTTCATATTTTCAAAATCCATAATGTTCTTATTTAAAGGTTAATTATTTTTTTTAATATACAGTTGAAGGCGTTGGCGTCCATTTCTTCAATACGGTATCCAAGGGCCCCATGTAAATCGTACCATCCGCCATCACTAGCCCACAACTACGCAAGCAGGTCATGTAAAAGTATCTGCCGATCAAGATGGTCGTAATGATGGCGAGCAGGTATCCTATTTTTCCCACTTAACCAATAGTTTATGCTATGGAATACAATGTATTAAAAAAATAGTGATACCGTTAAAAAAATACCATTAATTGCTAATTATCAATATGATAAAACCTGCGAACTTGCTGCTATAAAAGACCAGACATACACTTTTCAGCGCCAGCTGTAAGAAAGGTCTTGTGTGGGAACCCACTTTTATTGAGCTTGCAAAAGATTTGAGTTACCATACAAGCATAGAAGGATAGAAGCGAATATCGTCCCTCCCGACAAAGTTCCGGCATTGGGGCGGCACTAAAAATTCGATTCGGAAACCCGCTGACCATTTGAGCCAGTGTCGATTTTGTTTCGGCATGAAGGAGCTAAGCGGTCAGCGGGTTTTTTTTAAAGGATGACCTACCGGTTTTGAAAAAAAGTTCGTTCCATCCGTAACCTTACCCGCCAATTACATATCAATTATCGAAACGCCCATACATACGCAAGACTATTCCCCATCTACACTTGAAATTCAACCATTCACACAAAAGGCTTCTCTTACAGAAAGATATCCTTTTACTTTTACATTGAATTTAAATCCGAAATATCATGAAAACGGAAATCCACAGCATAGCAACGGTCATTTTTATACTCATAGTTCTTGGAACGCACGCCCTGCTACATGGAACTTGGCGGAGTAAACAAGCGAATCCGATAAAAAACGATGCCGCCTTAAAATAATTGAAGGGCATGAAATTCCTTCATTTTTCAATAGTTGTTTGAGTTAGTTTAGTGTTCAATACCCGCTGTTTTTCTGCTTGCCCATTCGGGGGAAGCGCAAGTAGAAAGAAGACAGCGGGTTTTTTGTGCGCCTGCAACCGACGAGCCCTGCAACCGACGAGGACCTGCAACCGACGAGGGAGGCACGACCGAGAGGATTGCACCGACCGAGAGGATTGCACAGCGAGAGAATTGCACGACTAAGAGGATTACATCTTTAAAGGTCAAATTTTATCCCCTGTGCGAGCGGCAATTCCGTAGTATAATTTATAGTATTCGTCTGCCGTCGCATATAGACTTTCCAAGCATCCGAACCACTTTCTCTGCCCCCGCCGGTCTCTTTTTCACCGCCAAAGGCACCTCCGATTTCCGCACCGGAAGTTCCAATATTGACATTGGCAATACCGCAGTCACTTCCCGCAACGGAAAGAAATCCTTCGGCCTCCCTAAGATTATTGGTCATAATTGCGGAAGATAGTCCTTGAACTACACCGTTCTGTATCTCGATGGCATTTTCGACACCGCCCGAATATTTAAGAAGATAAAGTACCGGGGCAAAGGTTTCGTGTTGTACGATCTCGAATCCGGGTTCGGCCTCGGCGATGGCGGGTTTTACGTAACATCCGCTTTCGTAGCCTTTACCTTTTAGCACGCCGCCTTCAACGATGAGCTGCCCACCTTCTTCGACCACTTTTTTCAAAGCTTTATCGTAATTCGCCACTGCATCGGTATCGATAAGCGGACCGACATGATTGTTTTCGTCCAGCGGGTTGCCGATACGCAACTGTTCATAAGCGTCTACAATGGCGTTCTTGACCTTCTCGTAAATAGAATCGTGGATAATCACCCTGCGGGTAGAGGTACACCGCTGTCCTGCAGTACCAACGGCACCGAATACGGCACCGATAACGGTCATTTTGATGTCCGCATCCGGCGTTACGATGATGGCGTTGTTGCCTCCCAGTTCCAAAAGGGACTTTCCCAAACGGGCGGCAACGGCCTGCGCAACGATTTTTCCCATACGGATGGATCCGGTCGCCGAAACCAGCGGAATTCGGGAATCGTTGGTCATCATCTCCCCCACTTGGTAATCCCCATTGATCAAACAGGATATTCCCTCTGGAAGTCCATTTGCCTTGAAGACCTCAGCGGCAATATTTTGGCAGGCAACCCCACATATAGGCGTTTTTTCGGATGGTTTCCAAACGCACACATCCCCACAGACCCAAGCCAAGGCGGTATTCCAGGCCCAAACGGCCACGGGAAAATTAAAGGCGGAAATAATACCGACCACCCCAAGCGGATGATATTGTTCGTACATTCGGTGCCCGGGACGTTCGGAGTGCATGGTAAGCCCGTGCAACTGCCTTGACAGGCCGACCGCAAAATCACAGATATCGATCATTTCCTGTACCTCGCCCAAACCTTCTTGATAGCTTTTTCCCATCTCGTAAGAAACTAGCTTCCCTAAAGGCTCTTTCAGTTCACGAAGTTTATTCCCAAATTGACGTACGATTTCGCCACGTTGTGGTGCGGGCATGGTACGCCAAGTCTTAAAGGCCTCTGTGGCGGAGGACATTACCTTGTCGTAATCTTCGGTCGTGGTCGTTTTTACCTTTGCGATCAATGCCCCGTCGACGGGAGAATGAGATGCTATAATTTCCCCTGAACCAAAATTTTTGGAGCCTGTAGAGGTTCCTTCATTGATTTCTTTTATCCCTAGTGCTTTGAAAGCATCGTCGATACCGAATTCCTTGGCAATTTTTGACATTTTATAACTTTTTGAACGTGAACTGTTAGATTTTTGGCAAAGCTACAAAATTAAATACCATGGAAACCATGAAGGACTTTTCTGATGGGGGAACATGTTGGTCTTGCAAAAATCGGAACTGTTTAAAACCCAGCAATGATAACGACCAGCGCTATCAGGGCAGGTAGTGCCTGCACGAAAAATATCTTTCGATCTATGGTGAAAGCCCCGTAGATTCCAGCTATGGCAACGCATCCTAAAAAGAAAAGTGAAATATTGGTTTTCCAGATAAGGTCTTCTATAAAAAATGTCCAAATCAAACCTGCGGCCAAAAATCCGTTGTACAGTCCTTGGTTGGCGGCCATGGATTTTGTCGGCTCGAAAATTTCCGAGGAAAGATTTTTGAAGATTTTTCTTCCCTTGGTCGTCCAAGCGAACATTTCGAACCACAGAAAATAGATGTGGAACAATGCTATTATCGCAATTAAAATATCTAGGATCATATCTAAATGTACTACTTATTTCAGTACCAAGTCTACAGAGAATATGGCTTAGTTCGTAAGGTTTGGAATGCCGTTCGACAGCACATTCTTAAAGGTCAAATTGAATTGGGTACCTTTAGGGTTCGTTTCATAGGTAAGTTTGGCCGAAATCTGTCTGCACAACGCCCTGATAATCTCAAAACCTATACCCTCGGCATTCTCGATATCAAATCCGTCTGGAAGACCTTTTCCATTATCGAGCATGGTCAATGAGACCTCATCGTTGCTCAGGCGTTCGACATTTATTAGCAATTCATTGTACTTGGTCGCATCTGGGTAGGCATGTTTCACTGCATTGGTCGCCAGCTCTGAAATGATAAGTGCCAGCGGTACCGCACGGTCGAGATCTATAGATATATCGGGACAATCAATCTTATAACTAAAGGAGGAAGAAATTTTCTTGGTATGCTCCATCAGGTCGTTGAGGTATTCGGGAAG
>JBATUY010000355.1:0-3342 GCA_049671465.1 Pricia sp.
GATACCGACAGTCCATTTAGCCGAAAGCATCGATGCGGTCTCATGCAAGCTTAGAACCGGTGTCCATTGACATAAGTTCACCTTTTGTCTATGATTCCCAAAGAGTGCGCGTACCCTTAAAGATTTATACTGCCATTCAAACGAATAGGATAGGGATAAAAATTTCTAGTATCAAACGTATAATGAAACCTAGACAGTCGAAAAATCAATTCATAGTAACCTCTGTTTTGTTTTGAAAAAGTCTGAATCCTTTCTGTAAATAGATTTCTACCTTATCAAACACTAATAAATATAAATATTACTGCTATCGTATTTAAATATCATCTCTTGCAAAAAACTGACGAAGTACATCCAACCAATAAGAAATGCCGAAAATTGACTATAAAACTTGTAAAGAAGCTGGCACCGACGAAGCAGGTCGAGGCTGCTTGGCAGGGCCTGTTACCGCCGCGGCTGTAATTCTCCCCAAAAACTTTACGCACGAACTTCTCAATGATTCAAAACTACTGTCTCACAAAAACCGCAATCTTCTCAGACCGATGATCGAATCTAAAGGCCTCAGCTTCGGGGTCGCACATGTGCATCCACAAACTATAGATGACATTAACATCCTCAACGCCGCCATTCTTGCCATGCATACAGCCATTGATCAATTGACGCAGCCACCCGAATTCATTATTGTAGACGGTAACCGCTTTCATCCCTATAAAAAAATTCCGCATGAATGTATCATCAAAGGGGATAGCAAATACATGAGCATTGCTGCGGCCTCGGTACTGGCAAAGACCTATCGCGACGCTTATATGGAGGTGTTGCACGAAGAGTATCCCATGTATAACTGGAAGAAAAATAAGGGCTATCCGACCAAAGAGCACCGAGAGGCCATCCGGAAATATGGGCTATCAAAATACCACAGACGGAGTTTTCGTCAGCTTCCGGAAATGCTGACCTCAGAGCTGATCTGAAATTTTCAGGTAAATAATTAACATACCCCTTGGCATTAACATAGAATGTCGGAGCTCCTATTATCCCTCTCCTACAAAGTTCCTTCATCCATCTTCTACCATTAACACAACCATAATTACCATTCACACAGTCTAACCTACTGAATACAATACTTTATAGCTACGACAGCGTTAACCTTTTTAATTTAGAACCATTGAAAAGGTGACGACGGTTATGCAAAACCGACGCAACAAGAAGTATTCTAAATCAAAGAACACATTATATGAAGACTATGGATAGGTTACTCCGATTTGCCCTGACCACCATCTGCCTCCTGAGCGGCGTCTGCGAAGTGAACGCCCAATTTTTAAAGAAATTGGGAAAGGCCGCAGAAAGGGCCGCCGAACGAACGGTCGAACGCCGGGTCGAACAGGAAACCGAGGAAAAGACTGATCAAGCGATGGACAGTATTTTTGAACCGGGTGCCAAGGATGAAAATAAAACCAGAAAACCTGTGCCGAATACCGAGCCAAATGTCGATACTGAAGTGGACCATGAGATTTCGGCTTCGGAATCTGAAGAAGCGGACAATTCAGCGATTGCGGGGATGCAAGGTGCAGACGTCTCCGATGCAAATGGAGCAACCGATTCAAAGACTATAGAAGTCTACCGCAAATTCGATTTCGTGCCTGGCGATACCCCCCTTTTTATCGATGACTTTTCAAAGGAATTTATTGGGGATTTTCCGTCGCAATGGAACTCCAACGCAAGCGGCGAGTTGGTGGCCATTGAGGGTTACCCTGAAAAATGGTTGAAAATCTTGCCGGGCCATAATACGGCCTATATCCCGGATGTCACGAATCTTCCCGATGAATTTACCCTTGAATTCGAGGTGTTGGCCTTGGGACTTGACAAGAAGACCTCATCACAATCCTATCTCGGTGTGATGGTCGGCGATAACAATACTTTTGATAAACCAAACAACTGGGGCATGATCGAATATTCGTTTTGTCAGTATATCGATAGGGGCATCGTGGTAGAAAATCATTTTGGAGGCAAAAGGGTACTGCGCAACGAGATAAATGCCGATATTCGAAATATCATCAATGAAAAGCATCATGTCTCCATAGCCGTTAACCGACAGCGTTTTCGACTTTGGATCAACGAACACAAATATGTCGATATACCTCGTTTACTCCGCGAAGGCGTACAGATGCAAGGGATTAAATTTACATTGCGGGGCATTGATACCGAAAAAGAGTCCATCTTTATCGGTGGTATCAAAATTGCTGAAGGCGGTGTGGATCTAAGAAGAAAATTACTGGCCGATGGAAAGATCTCTACCAATGGTATCCTGTTCGATAGCGGTTCGGCCAACCTTCAGCCACAATCCATGGGTATCATCCGACAGATATATCAGGTATTGCAACAAGAATCCAACTTAAAACTTAAAATTGTAGGCCATACCGATGCGGATGGCAACGCGGACAACAATCTGGCGCTATCTGAAAAAAGGGCCGAGGCGGTCAAACATGCCCTGGTAAATGTTTACGATGTATCACCGGATAAACTAACGACGGAGGGCAAGGGGGCATCAGTGCCCGTTGGAGACAACGCAACCGTAGAGGGCAAAAGCCAGAACCGTCGTGTAGAATTCATAAAAATTTAAACAGAAATCAAACGTTAAACCCTAGTACACCATGACAAAAATTCTCTTATGTATTTCGTCCTTTTTATTGACAATATCTATCTGCTCGGCGCAAAATGAGTGCAGTAAATTCTATCCTTTAGAAGAAGGCATCTCTTTTCAGTATTCCAATTTCGATAAAAAAGGAAAACCGGATGGCACCGTATCCTATACCATTTCCGAAGTAACCGATACCGGTTCGTCTACGACGGCAACCTTTGACTTAAAATACGAGGACAAAAAAGGGAAAGAACTTTTCGAATCGAACTATACGATTACCTGTGAAGACGGCACCGTCAACATCGATTATCAGTCACTTTTCCCGACCCAGATGCTGGAACAGTACGCTGAAATGGATCTCGAGATGGATATCACCGGAACCGATATCGAATTGCCGAACGACCTTAGCGTAGGCCAAGAGCTACCCGACGCCAATGTCAGCATGCAAATGAATATGGGCGGTATAAAAATGACCACGACCGTCGACCAAACGAACCGTAAAGTCGAAAAGAAAGAAAGTGTTACTACCGCCGCTGGTACGTTCGACTGTCATCTGATTACGGAAACAACGACCTCGAAAACCATGGGCGCTTCTTTCGAATTGAATTCCAAGCTTTGGTTGGCCGAAGGTGTAGGTATGGTAAAGCAAGAAAGCTATAAAAAGAACGGGGATTTGATGAGCAGTACCGAGCTGACGGAGTTTAGTAAAT
>JBATUY010000356.1:0-3857 GCA_049671465.1 Pricia sp.
GTCCAATAGGTTGTTTATTACATTTTCCAAATGGAAGGTTTCGGCCAAAATGGTATAGGGCCCCTCTGCAAGTCGGTACGCAAAATCGACATTTTCGTATTTGGCAAGCTTTTTAAAATCCTCACATATTAGTTGCAATGCGGGGCGAAAGTCTATTTCCCCGAATTGCATCAGCGATTTTCCGGATTCCAAACTGGCGAGTTCCAGCACTTTTTCAATATGCTCCTTCAACCGATTGGTTTCTCTTTTGATGAGGGCCAAAATTGTCCCACTTTCAGAAGTCTGACCTTCCTCCAGTATTTTAGTAGCCAAGGCTATGGAAAACACTGGGGTCTTAAGTTCGTGGGTAAGGTTATTGATGAATTCATTTGTCGTTGTTATCAATGTGCTTTGCCAGTAGAACGATTTTAGAACCCAAATGACTACGGCGACTATGGCCAAAAGGAATAGCAACCCCGGAATGGTAAGGCCGTTCAATTGGTAAAGAAAATAAGTATGGATATCCATAAAACCAAGCTCCAGTACAAGTTCTTTCTCCATTTTATCCGCAAGAAATCCCTCTATTTTTATGGGATAAAGGCGGATATTATCATTTTTAATGTGGGGGTTGAGCGAGGTAAGGTACGCCGTAGAGTCCCTAGCATACAACGAGTAGGAAAAAGAGGCGTCTATACCGGAAACACCTAGTTGATAGGTGATATAATCATCAAGAAAGAATCGGGTCATGCGCTGAAGGCTGTCCGGACTCAAGATGAGGTTTATAGTGTCATTTTCCATTGTTCTGGCCATGGAGTAGGTCAAGGAATTGTATTGAGAGAGTTCTTTGGAAATCGCCGTCCTAGCAATATCGATTTTTTTGGAGAACTGTGCATCCGCAAGCCCTTGGCATTGTTCGATTTAATAATTTCGCTATGAGTTGAGTGAGTATATGTACCCAATGTACTATTGGGTGTAAAATAAAAGGGCCGACCGTAATAGGTCGGTCTTTTTAAACCAATTAAAAATGAACCGATCGACAACACTACCAAATTCCTGTATTTTATTCTTGGTGACGCTGCTAGTCCTATTATGTTCGACCACCCGTTTGCCCGCTCAAGGATTACTGGACGGTTTTATGAGGGGGAAGGGAAACCTTGTCACCGCCCTGAGCTATAGCAACGAATCGTACGACACTTATTTTGTAGGGGACACTAAGACGCAAAACCCGAATCTGGGCACGATTAGAATGAATTCCCTTGGTATCTTTGTGGCCGGAGGGGTGACCGACCATTTGGATGTGATCGTATCAGCGCCCTATGTTTCGACTAACGCCACCCAAGGTTTTATATCGGATCAGGACGATTTTCAGGATATCAGCCTCTTCGTAAAGGGCAGGTTCCTGAACCGATCTTTCGGGAACGGTGCCACCCTGTCCCTGATGGCGGCAGGAGGGATCAGTAAGCCCCTTTCGGATTACATTGCTGATTCCCCGGTATCCATCGGCAACCAATCCACCCAATGGGACGGTCGCCTGATCGCGCAGTACAGCTTTTTACAGGGTATATTCATTGCCGCACAAACGGGCTATATCAAACGGGGCAACGTCGATATCGATCGCGGACTGGAGGTCAGCGTTCCCGATGCCTGGGACTATATTTTGAGAACGGGCGGTATTTATAAAAAATGGTACGCCGATGCCTGGCTGCAACATCAAGACTCAAGGAACGGCACCGATATCGGTCCGGGAGTGCCTTTTCCAAGTAACGATATCGATTTTACCCGAGTTGGGTTTACGTTATACCATCCGATCCCAAAATTTGAGAATTTCGGTATTGCCGTCGGCGGCGGGTTTACCCTTTCGGGAACCAACATCGGCAAGTCCGACCGTTTTAGCGCCTCTTTGATATATAACTTTTCCGTTGCCACACCCTCCATTGATTAATCCACACAAACTACGATCGTAATGAAAGCTGATTTTAAACGAATCCTACTATTTTTATCCCTGACCGTATTTTTTTCTTGTTCCGAGGATATACCTGAAGAGGTGGAACTTAGCCCATTGGTTCCGGTATCGCAAGACGATGCTGCGGGAAACTGGAAGAACGTGATGGGTATCGATTACCTGTCACAGTTGGAAATGCCCGTTCCCGAAAGCACCGATTCCGAAGTGTACGGGGCCGAACTTGAACGCCTTGTGACGATGACGAAGGGGAGAACGGGTGCTCAGGAAAACAGCATTAACTTTTGGGGTGCCGGGGGAGTTATACGGTGGAACCGGGTCTTGAGGGATTTAGTTAGCAAGTATAACGTCACCCCGGCCGTCGGTGCCGCGCCCGATACACAGCGACCTTTTACGAATCCCCCATTTGCGGCAAGGGCATATGCCTTGTTGAGTGTGGCCCAGCATGATGCGCTGATCGCGGCGTGGGAATTGAAGTATGAGATAAATCGTCCCTCGCCCAGTTCGTTGAACAACGATATAAATTCCTTTTTAGAGGGAACCCAATTGCCCAGTTACCCTTCGGAACAGGCCGTGATCGCAAGTGTATCTGCATCGGTGCTTAAGGAACTATTTCCGGCGGAGACGGATTTTTTGGAAGCCCTGGCGGAAGAACATGTGAACACGGTCTATTGGGGAGGCACAGGTACAGAAAGCGATGTTATGGACGGAAATACATTAGGCACTTTTGTGGCATTGAAGATCATGGAGTATGCCAAAACGGATAGAATGAACCTTTCGGCAGATCCCGAAGCTACCTATTCCTATTTTTTCGAGATTGATGCCACTACCGTTCCCGAACCCTGGACTTGTATCGAACTGCCCTTAAGGAGTCCCATGCTGCCCTTGTACGGAAGGGTAAAGACGTGGATGGATTCGACCACGGTCTTCGCTGCCCTGCCCCCACCGCCCCCGCAGGTGGGCAGCCCCGAATTTAACGCCGATATTGCCAATGTTCGAAAGATTTCGGATAAAAGGTCACGAGAGCAATGGCGGATTTCCGATTTTTGGGCAGATGGCGGTGGCACCTCCACGCCACCGGGGCACTGGAACCTGATTGCCGAAGACCTAATCCTGCGGAACCAATGGAGCGAGGTCAGGACCGCACGTACCTATTCGTTGATGAACAGGGCCATTATGGACAGCGGTATTCTCTGCTGGTACGCGAAATACAAGTATTATTTTCCCAGACCTTCACAAATCGACCCAAATATTAGGGTCGCAACGGGAATCCCCAATTTTCCCTCCTATACCTCGGGACATTCCTCGTTTTCAGCCGCTGCCGGAACCGTACTCGGTTATCTTTTCCCTTCTGAAAAGGAAAAACTTGAGCAACAGTTTATAGAGGCCGGCGATTCGCGGGTATATGGAGGTATCCACTACCAGTTCGATAATCTGGAAGGAAGGAAATCAGGGGTGGCCATTGGGGAACTCCTTATCTTAGATTCTCGTAATGATGGTGCTGAAGACTAAAAGCTTTATTTTTTAAAGTCATGGTTATCACGACTTTTTAGCTTTAAGTAGTATTTGAGAGTTTTTAAAATATTAACTTCTTCAAAATTCAAGATTGCGCAAGTATTTAAAAATATAGAATCTTATTTGATAATCCACCTGTATTTCAATATCCATTGTTGATAACTCAAAATTCTTCCATTTCGGACCTATTTCAAATTGTATCATTTGAATCGTTTTGGAACCAAATGAAATTATCCAAATTTTATTTGGTTCGATTTGCACTGATTTAACATAAGTAAATGATGTTCAATATTTTGTGAATAAAAATCCTTATATAATCGAGTTTTAGCACCTCCCTGCAATTACCTTTATCCAAAGAATTCTACAAAGGAAAACAAAAGCGCTTTTGTTCATTTAATAATCT
>JBATUY010000357.1:0-9559 GCA_049671465.1 Pricia sp.
CGCCCCCTACAATCAAGGTCTTGATTTGACCGAGGTCATCCAAAGAATTTTCGAGCTGCAAGGGTACCATCGCTCCGAAGTCATAGGATTTCACAACGCCATCAAGTGGCTTAGAAGAAGGTGGCACGCAGTCCAATTCCAGCCCTAAAACTATCGCCCTGACCAGCATCATTTTGCCCGCAATGTAGGAGGCGGGCAGGCATAACAACGCGGAATCGCCAGCTTGTAAACCGAAAAAATCGCCTGTGGCTATGGCAGAATTGACCATATGTTGTTTCTGCAATGTGATACGCTTGGGTTTTCCGGTGGAGCCTGAGGTGTGCACTTCTAAAGTCGGACCATCATCCAACCAATCCAACAAAAACTCACCGATTTCCGCCTCGTACGATTCACCCTCTTTGATATAACTGTAGGCGACTTCCTTAAGTTCTTTACGGGTATATGCGTTAACGTTCAGTCTAAAATGACTATGGACTTTCCGGTAAAGTGATTTCATCGGCATGCTGTGCTAAGAAGGTTTCTTGTGAAGGTACTTTGCCCGTTAGGCGTTCTTGCCAGTTGGTCCATTTGTATTTTCTAGCCAACACAAAAAGTATGACCGGAAAAGTTAGGCCAACGGACAATAGCATCTCCTGTACGGCTCCGTCGGAAGCATTCTCGGCCGTATATTTAAATAGTGCATCGGTCTGTAACGCCGACCATTCTGAAGTAATCAATAGAGCCGCCATAAGGTTATTGCCCAAATGAAAGCCCAAGGCCAGCTCCAAGCCGTCATCCATTAAGGTCATAACCCCCATAAGGAGTCCGAATCCGATATAGAAGACCATCGTGATGTAGCCCATCTCGGCTACCTCGGGGTTTGCGGAATGCAGTACTCCAAAAAGCACGGAAGTCAGCAATAGCGGGAACCAGCGATTTTTGAACAAGATGCCGATCTGTTGCATCAGATAGCCCCGAAAAAGATATTCTTCGTATCCGATCTGAAAAGGAAATAACAATATACTGACGCCAAAAAGAATCGCAAACTTCCCCGGATTAAAATTCCAAGCAATCTCGGAAGGGTCTAGATAATAGGAAACCGCAAAAAGGGCAACGGTAAGTCCGATAATCAACATCGCTGAAAAGAATATCCTTGAAAAATCTATCATCGGCCTAGCGGTGGTCAGCGAAAGAAAGCTGCGTTGATGCACCAAAACAACCATAATTATCAGAACGCCCAATAAAAATACGAAGGGCACCAGATTACTGACCAGGTTTAGAATCGGAGACATAGATTTCATGAGCTCATAGACCTTCTCCATATCTTCTTTCGATGTTATCAGAAAGACCACGAAGTTTAAAAGCAAAAATCCGGTAGCGACAAATACGGTCAAAATAACCCGCCATGCCGCGTTGTTTCCTCTATACGCCTGCGCTATGTACATAAATTCTCGATTAATCCGGTTTCCCAGTTTTTGTTTTTTCTGTAAAATAATTTGCCTGCTTCGACCTCAAGCGGACTCCTAAAATTATTGGTATACAGCCCTCCAGTACCCAAACCCTGAGGCATTTGGTTTCCCAGGGTATGCGTCCATTGCGCAATAGCGTTCAGGCCGATATTGCTTTCCAGGGCACTGGTGACCCACCAGCCGATGTGTTGCTTTTCGGCCAGGTCGATCCAGTTTTGGCTTCCGCGATAGCCTCCGACAAAACTTGGTTTTAGAATGATGTACTGTGGCCGTATGATATGAAGCAGATGTTGCCTGTCGGCCATTTTGGTTACCCCGATCAATTCTTCATCCAAGGCTATAGGTATCGGCGTGTTTTCGCAGAGCTGCCGCATAGCTTCCAGATTTCCTTGGCGAATCGGTTGTTCTATGGAGTGCAAATCGTACTTCGCCAATCGCCGAAGTTTATCCATGGCCGCTGAAGGCTCAAAAGCCCCGTTAGCATCGACCCGTAATTCGATTTGCTCTTTCGTATATTTTTTTCGGATGGACGCCAGCAACGAAATCTCGGTCTCAAAATCAAGGGCGCCGATTTTCAATTTGATACAACGGAAACCCTCCGACAGTTTTTGTGCGATCTGTTCGTGCATAAAGCCCTCATCGCCCATCCAAATCAATCCGTTTATGGGGATGGGACTTCCCTTTTCCACAAAATCGGATGAAAACAGCTCAAAGGAACTTTCTTTTCGTAAGGATAAAAAAGCTTGCTCTACCCCAAATTGAATGCTAGGAAAATCAGCCAGGGCTTCCCAAAGCGCATCGCATCCCAAGCCAATGTTATAACAAGTCCAAGCCAGTTTATCCTCGTATCCCTCGACATCATCGAAACTCAACCCCCTCAAAAGACCGCATTCGCCGATACCCATTTTCCCATTATCCTCCAATATTAGAAACCAAGTTTCCTTCTGGCGGAGGACGCCCCGCGAGGTGCCACTGGGGCGTTTAAAGTCGAGGATGTATTTTTTATAGCGGGCTTGCATGGTGCGGTGCCAAATTTAGCTATATTTTTGGCATAAAGTATAGCTATGCGATTGCAGGATGGAAAAATAATTTGGATTACCGGAGCCTCCTCAGGTATCGGCGAGGCTTTGACCTATTTGCTAAGCCAACGGGGTTGTAAGCTCATCTTGTCCTCCAGAAAAAAGGATGCACTCCAAAAAGTTCAAAAACAGTGTGCACATCCGGAAAATGTACAGGTTATTCCTTTGGATGTCTCCGATTTTGAAAGCCTTCCCGAAAAAGCCATTGCCGCAAAGGCCGCTTTTGGAAGTATCGATGTGCTCATCAACAATGCGGGCATAAGCCAGCGCTCTCTTATCATCGATACCGACCTAGAGGTCTATCAGCGGATTATGGATGTCGATTTCTTCGGCGCGGTCGCCCTCTCGAAAGCGGTCCTTCCTCATTTTATGTCACGCCAAACCGGCCATTTCGTTACCATCAGTAGCTTGATGGGGAAATTCGCCTCTCCGAAGCGATCCGGCTACTGTGCCGCAAAGCACGCGTTACACGGATTTTTCGATGCCCTTCGCATGGAACACACCAAAGATAACATTGGCGTGACCATGGTATGCCCCGGTTTTGTACAGACCAATGTGGCGAAAAATTCATTGCTGGGAGACGGCAGCACAAGAAACGAGCAAAGTGATTCGATTGCCAACGGAATTCCCGTGGCGGTGGCCGCAAAAAAAATTATACGCGCTGTTGAATGTGAGAAGCTGGAAGTGTATATGGGCCAAAAAGAGGTTTTCGGAGTGTATTTAAAGCGATTTTTTCCAAAGCTGCTTCATAAAATCGTCTCCAAGCGAGAGGTTACCTAGAAGAAGGTTACTTGAAATTGAACCAATAGCGCACCCCGACTACTTCTTTGTCTACGTTCAACGTGGTCTGCAACTGATTCGCCAAACGGTTCATCAGGCGTATGCCCATTGAGGCTTTGCTTAGATTTTCATTGTCTTCGGGAAGACCTATACCATTATCGGAGTATTCGAAAAAGCCCTCTTGCTCCTCGCTCTTCTGTATTTTGATGTGTATTTTTCCCTTTCCGTCATCTACGGGAAAGGCATACTTAAAAGAATTCGATACGAGTTCGTTCAATATCAAGCCGAAGGGAATCGCCCTGTCGATATCGAGCTCTACCCCTTCGGTATCGACATCGATGGCAATATTGTGACCGTTCTTTCGATAGACGGACTGAACACTATTGATCAAACTTTCGATATACCCTTGCATCTCTATCACCGAAAGATCTTCGTTCTGATACAATTTTTGATGGATAAGTGCCATGGCCTTGACCCGACTTTTGCCTTCTTCCAAGGCTTCGATGGCGGCTTTACTCCGCGTATTTTTGGTTTGCAAGCTGAGAAGGCTCGACACCATTTGCAGATTGTTCTTTACCCTATGGTGGATTTCTTTGAGTAACGAATCTTTTTCGACCAGTGAATTTTCGATAATATACTTCTGCTCGGCGATGAGGCGCTGGTTCTTGATACTTTTTAGATAGGCATAGACCAGACCGGCAAAACCCAAAAGTGTGAAAAAGAAAGATATCAGTACTAAGTTGCTCGTCCGTTTTTGGTCGCGCATCTCGGTCCGCGACTGTTCAAGATCTAATTTCTGCTGTGCCAACATACTTTTTGAAAGCTCGCGTTCTTGGCTCATTACCGTAGCCAACTGTTGTTTTCGCAATTCCGACTCGTTTCCGATAATCGAATCGCGGATGCGAATATTTCGCCGAAGATAGAAGGCTGCATTTTTATAATCCTCGGTCTTGTCATAATACAACGATAACAACCAATTTTTTTTAAGCAGGTTTTCCGTCGAACGGGTCTGAAGGTTATCACTCAGGTAATCAGTAGCCTTCTCGTAATTTTCCAATTGCAGATAGCATTCCGAAATGGCAAGGCTATTCTCGGCAATCTCTGCGGGAAGAGCTCCATTGCCAAGTTCTTTGATGGTCGCAATAGCGTTTTCTAAATGGGGTATGGCATCTTCATATTGTTTTAACTGTACGAAACATTTGCCGATATTGCCATTGATTACACCGTCTAAAAGTTCGGCTTTGGCCACATCGACCTCATCGTTTTGACGGGTTACATCGTTTAGAAGTACGGTAATAAAGCTTTTGGCCTTTTTGTAGTTACTTAGGGCGGTGGGCGTTGAGTCGTCTAACCTCAGAAAATTGCCCAGCGTATTATAATATTCGGCTTGTCCGTAGAAATCGTTTTCCTCAATGGTTTTTTTTACTTTTTCGATATAATCGTCCCGCGCCGTCCTGTAAAGTCCCAAATTGGCATAAATGTCGTAAAACGCTACGCTATCACTGATGCCTAGGGAACGAATTTCTTCCCTAATCTCGATTTGCTCCGGATACATACTGAGCTTCCCATAATTATCGTCCATCAAATCCAATAACTTCGATTTGAAGTAGATATCGAAATCTTCCATATCTAGGTAAAGCTCCTTGGCGATGGCCAAGGATTTATTGTAATCGCCCAAGTCATAATAAATGCGGGAACGAATGAGCTCGTACTTTTGAATATCGTCGACCTCGTTTTCTTTGATCGCGGTGTTAACGTAAATATTGACCGCGTCTAACCAATCATAAGTGGAGTTTTGATTGTATCTATCGGGGGCATTAAAAAAGAAATTGAAACGTTCTTCTGCCGTTTCCAAATATTGGAATTCGGCGAAAACATTTCTGTCGGTTTCGCTTTCTTGCTGGGCCCTACCGAAGAGAACGGCAAAGAAACAGAGTAGTATAAAGGTTATTTTTTTACTAGCTACTTTTTTCATATCGGTAAACGGGAACATTTACCCCGAATCGCCCATTGCTACATCGCGCATTGTACTAGGTTCGCCGATTGAGTCAAAAAGCTGGAACGGGTTCAAAGATCAAAAATAGCAGTAAAAGCGAAACCTACTAACTATTTGTTGTCTGCCCCTCTATGGGTTTGATATCGATTATACAAAAATAAAACCTTGGCGGACAATATCGCCGGTTCTTATCCAAAATCTTTTTTCCGCCAAATTTATGGGCATAGGCCGGTAAGGTCTTTAAATTAAGGCATTGGGAACAACTCGCGATGGTAATACCTGACCAAAGATAATCGCGACAGCCCTTCAATATCCCAATTTCAAATTATCGCTCGTTGGAATGGAATCGATTATGGCAAAAAATACGTCCGGTCGCTTTTGTTGTGAAACCCTGTTTTTTTGTTGTGAAAACGTAATTGTTAGCGTGTCAGGCATGCTTTTCGCTCCGCAATCATGCATTCAAAAACAGATTATGGACATACTGACGTTTATGTAAAAAATGGACGGCTAAATAGAAGGTCAGACCCGCGAAAATTATAAATTACGGAAAAGGTCCGGATACGTACCCAAATAAATCCGAGTACATGCCCACATAAAAAAAGACTGTATTGCATAGCAAGACAGCCTCTTTGTACTACTTGAAATCCAGTCTGTTTACGAGTTCATTGCTGAAATAATGAACTCCTTAAAATCTTTTGATATCGGAATAAGGGTATCCTTAATCATAATATCCCTTGAATTAATAGCGTCAATATGATCAACGTTTACGATGTACGATTTGTGGGCTCTGTAAAACTTATTTTTCGGTAATTTTTCCAGGTAATCTTTCAAGGGCGACCGCACCAAGAACTTCTTGTCCACCGTATTGACCTCCAAATAGACATTATCCGCTTTGATAAAACGGATATCCGCAAATTGAATGCGATAATACAGATGCTGTTTCTTTACAAAAATCGAGTCCTTGAGCACCGTGTTCGACATCGCTACATCTTCGGTTGCCGCCGCAGAGTCAGCCGCCTTGTCGCTGTAAATAAAGTTGGATAGCGCAATCTCGATAGAGGTGTACAGATCCTGCTGCTCAAAAGGTTTTACCAGATAACCGTTCGGCTTGACCGATTTTGCATTTTCGACCGTCGCCCTGTCAGAATTGGAAGTAACGAAAATAAAAGGAATGTCATAATTCTCCCGTATATGCTTACCGAGGTCGATACCGGTCTTGTCCGAGGCCAAAATGATATCGATAAGCACAAGGTCAACGTGCTGATTTTTCAAAACTTCTTCGGCCTGTTCGTAAACGATGACATTGTCTACGATTTCGTATCCGATTTCTTCAAGCATCGACTGCATGTCGTCGGCGATGATTACGTTGTCTTCAACAATCAGAATTTTAATGGGTTGTTCCAAAATGGTGGGGTTTAGTTGATTTTAAAATAATAAATTTACAAAAAATTATTACATATTACGTACATAAGAACTGCCAAAAAGAAACTGCTCAGAGCCAGTTTTTTCAGCTCAGGGTCAATTAATTCAGGTCTATCCGTAAGATATATGGTTTTCAGATGCCAGAATATAGGTACGAAAGCAATTAGCGGCAAAAACCGATTCCAGCCTTCAAAACTCAAGTAAGAAAATAGGGCGATGCACAAAAAAGCCGTAACCAGCAAGGTATAATGATATATTTTACCATTGGCAAATCCCAAATACACCACCAATGTATTCTTATTCGCTATTTTATCGGAAGCAAAATCCCTAAGATTGTTAAGGTTGAGTACCCCTACGCTCAACAAACCTATAGCTGCGGCCGGTAAAAATGCCATGGGCGTCAAAAATTTGGTATACAGGAACATGGTTCCCAAAACGGCCACCAGCCCAAAAAAGATAAACACGAAAACATCGCCCAAGCCTCTGTACCCATAGGCAGAATCACCGATAGTATACTTTAGCGACGCCCAAATACTGGCGGCCCCTAATACCAGAAACAATACAGAAAAAAACAAATTTCGCGGCCCGAAAGCAACCCATATCAACGCGATTACCAAGAGCGCATCGATGACAACGGATATGACGATACCCCGTTTAAGGGCTTTTCTAGAAAGCAGTCCGCTTTGCAGGGCCCTTGCAGGGCCGATACGGTCGTCATTATCCGTTCCCTTTACTCCGTCTCCGTAGTCGTTGGCAAAGTTCGAGGTCACCTGAAAGCCTATCGTCGTAAGTAGTGCCAAAACAAATAATAAGGAGTTGCTTTTATCGTATAATTGAGCCAAGGCCGTACCTATCAATACCCCTGAAACGGATAAGGGTAGTGTTCTCAATCTGGCCGCGTTGAGCCAAGCCCCGATAGTTTTTTTAGCGCTCAATTATTTGGAGGCTTCTATCTGCACGCGTTTTCCATCTTTATACGATGCAACGAATGCATCTTGAAAACCTATATCCACTAGCTGTTCCCTGAATTTTTGGGCCTCTTGTAAGGTTTCAAAATTACCGAGCGAATAAGAATAAAAGGGATTGGTCTTGACGAACATGGTGTTGGAAAGGGCCTCAGAGGCCAAGGTCATATTATTGTCGACAAAGGACTTTATCTGAACCGAATAGATTTTCTCCTTTTCAAGAAATTCCTTGGCCAAGTAAAACTCCCTCACCAAGCTTAGTTCCTCGTTCTGTTGCTTCAAGTTGTCGATACGGGATTTAATGGCGTCTAAACTATCGATGGAAACCAGCAAGTTACTGGGACTTTCATAGTTGTTGGAAACGCTTCTCCCCGCCGAGAACGAAAATACCGTCAGCGCACCTATCAAAAATAGTGCGGTCACCCCGGCAAAGATATTCCGCTGTATCTTGTTGTTGCGGATTTCTTTGTTCTTGAACTTGATTTGGCCGAGCAGTCGCTCATTGATAATCTGGGCCTTATCAATATCTTTGTGCAATTCTAAAAGATCACTTTCTTCTATAAATGGCATATCTTGTATTTTGTTATTTGATTTAACGCATTCTCACGTTCTTCGCTAAAGTTAACCAAAATCCCTAAAGATCGATGAAATACACCCTTTGAATGTTGCGAAAACAACCATTTATGTGGTAGAGAACGCTTTAAGTGATGTCAGCAACACAGGGCAAATCTCGTTAATCGGACAAAAAAATAGCTTATACCGCCTTGATGCCCTCTTCCAATATTTCAATTTTTCGTTCCTTATATAAGGTGCCTATCCCCTTTTTGAAGGTTTTTTTACTCATTTGCAATTCTTTCTTAATTTGCTGAGGGTCTGATTTATCGTGTAGGGGTAAAAATCCACCATGGGCCATGAGCCTTTCGAATATCTTGTTGGCGGCCGGTTCCAGAACTTTTTCGCCCAGAGGCTGCAACGAAACATCGATTTTGTTATCGGGACGGATGTGCTTCACATAGCCCTTCATTCTATCCCCTACCGCTACACGCTTAAAAATCTCATTGCGATATACCAGACCTTTGTGCAGGTCATTGATGATGACTTCCCAACCCAAGTCGGTCAATCGGGTAAACAACAGGTCGACCTCTTCGCGCTCCCGAACCGTAAGGGTCTCATTGTCCAAAAACTTATCCAGCTTGTTCGAGGCGACAATGCGAAAAGAGACCTCATCCAAATAACAATAGACCACGTACCACTGGCCCTCCTTCATTTTTTCACGCTGTTCGCTGAAAGGTACCAGAAGGTGTTTTTGAAGCCCCCAATCCATAAAAGCACCGATATTATTGACCTCGACCACCTGTAGGAACCCGAATTTATGACGCACCACCGTCGGGGTCAAGGTAGCGGCAATCGGCCTTTCCTCATAATCCAGATAACAGAACACATTGAGCATATCGCCGATTTCCGTGCCTTCGGGGATGTACTTGATGGGCAAGAGTATTTCGACGCCTGTCTTACTGCCCAAGAAAAGGCCTACACTGGTATCCCTTAGTACTTCTAGCTCGTTATAATTTCCCAGTTCGATCATGTTTGCAAAAATAAGGGAAGTTGGTTGAAGTAGCATGGGTTAAAGGAAGAGAGTTGTTCGTTGAACGATCGAAGATGTGTAACCGCCATTGGAGGGCACAAAAAAACCGCCCACGATAGTGAACGGTCAAATATCATTGTAGCATGTCGATTAATAAACGGATGCTTTGTTAAAGTGCTTGCAGAGCATGTAATAGATGACGGCCCGATGCTTATTACGGTTCGACGCCCCGTACGTATCGACCACGGATTTGACGGCCTCCATTAGTTTGGGTTCGTCTTTAA
>JBATUY010000358.1:0-4425 GCA_049671465.1 Pricia sp.
GACCAGAACGACCCCATTGGCACCTCTTGATCCATAAATTGCGATAGAAGATGCATCTTTCAAAATTTCGATGGACTTGATATCGGTGGAGGCAATGTTGTTAAGATTGAAATCCGTTCCCACGATGATACCATCCACGACCCATAAAGGCTCGTTACTACCGGTAATGGAATTACCGCCCCTGATCCGAATGGAAGTAGCGGCCCCGGGCGCACCGCTAGTCTGGGTAATCTGAACACCGGCAGCTCTACCCTGCAACACCTGATCCACCCGTGAACTGGGTATATTCGCTATTTCTTCGGCATCTACCGATGCCACGGAACCCGTTAAATCGGATTTGACCGTGGTGCCATAACCGATTACAACGACTTCATCAAGCTTATTGCCCTCTTCCAAGATGACATTAATTTGATTTTGGGTGCCTACCTCAATTTCTTGTGAAGCATACCCGATGTAGAAGAATAAAAGGGTATCGTCGGCATCGGCCTCAATGGTGTAATTTCCGTCAAAGTTCGTACTTACGCCGGTGGTGGTACCTTTGACAACGACCGAAGCCCCGGGTAAGGGTCCGTCTTGGGCAGATACGGTCCCGGTAATGCTTTGCTGGGACCAAGCCTGTGTCACCACTAAAATAAATAGGGAAAAGGATGTCGAGAAACGCAATCGATTCCCGCCAGTTTTTGATAATTTCATAAGTGGTTGTTTTCTGGGTTAATAATTTATTGTATTACAGCAAAGAAAATCGAACAAATGATAATTCCAAATGTATTGAGCTAAATTCAATTAAGTATCCTGCACTGTGCTGTATGGTAAGATTGTGTTAAATTTCGGTGGACTACCCTTTTCTCAATAATTTCACCGGCCCTTCCAACCCTGTAGAGACCGGTGAGTGGTTTTCGTAGCGTTCGGTCCATGTATTGACCATTTCGTTATCCAAGGAGAGGCAATAGTTCGCCAATACCGTAGTATATCGAATTTCGATGCTGTTTTTTCCTTCCTTCAGGAAATCGGATATAGGATAAACCGCCTCGCCGTACCATCGCTTTCCTATTTTTTTATCGTTGATATATAGTTCCGTAATGCCCTCGTTCGTATCGCCTAGGTCTATATGGGTAAAGCTGTTAGCTTTCAGGTCCACCGTCGTGCGATACTTGATTTCACCGGCAAACGTATTTTGGGTACTGTCTTTGGAGTTCCCAAAATCGATCAATTCATCCATACTCCAGTTAAAGTCTTCCCCGTCGACCCGATGGGCGATTACCTCCCATTTAGTATCCAATTTCTTGGCATTTTTGACGACCCCATTCTCTTTCACGGCAAAGGAAGTCGGTTTTTCATCTTCGAAAATCAATAACAAAGATTCCAAAGCTTGTAGGTCGATCTCCAACTCACCGGGAGTTCCGTTATAAGGATACGGCGTTCGTTCACCGGTTTCCGGATTCCAATGGTACGGATACTTGCCCTTAATGGGAAATTTTGCCGTGAAACTGGCGGAATCATATCGATGTACGTTGGTGAAAAAGTATACCTCCTCATTATCCGTAACCTGGTGAATCTGATAAACTTTTTCGCTGGGTTCGCTAAGAACAACATCAGGCGATAATGAGGTACTCTCTAGAAAGCTTTTGGTCCATGTCAAGAGATTGCCCATATTACTAGGGGGATGTACCCGAACAAAGGATTGCGGATGTTCCGATTGAATACGTTTCATTATATTCCGGACCGTTTTGTCATTCTGCTTATACGCCTTGAAACCTGGGGATCTATCGGGCGCTTTGCCGATGACAACCACCTGACCGCCCGATACAATGTATGTTTCCAATTTTTTGGCGGCCTTTAGGTCTAGAGACTCAACATCCGCCAAGACCAGTAATCTATAGTTCATGTCACCAAACGATATACTGCCCTCATTTACGTTGGCATTTGAAAGTACGCTTTGGTTAATGTATTCGCTGGAATATCCAAGTTGGCTGATAGGTTCCCACATGCGGTACAGGTATTCGGGCTCTGTATGGAACGGCCCCCTGACCAGCCCCTTTTCCCCCCAAAGGTCGGCCGTCGGTCCTAAGATGGCGATGGATTTCTCCGCTTGCGAGTTTTGAAAAACGGAGGATAACCGCGCATTGTAATCGATCCACTGGGGTAAATGCTTCCACCAGGTATTGCGTTCGCTGAAATAGGCACCGTATCGAATCCATCCCGGAAACGTGGCTTCCTTTGGAGAATAATTGTACCCGTGCAGTATGGTATGGTTCATCCCCGTTATGAAATTCATGTCGTCGTGCTGTTTGATTTCTTCGAGGGATGTTTTGAAAACCCCGTCCAGATTGGTCATACTTTCACAACTGGCTATCTTTTTTCCGGAAAGGTGCGCCCCTGCCGAGGCATAAAGATTCCATATCATATACCCGTGGGACTGGTTCCAGTTCCAAAGTGAATCCTTCATTTTGGCCGTATAGATCCAGTTATTGCTTTCAGGAATATCGGGAATCATATAGCCATCGAGCATCCCCATAAGAAAGGGGACACCATAGGCCTGATAACGGCAAAGTATATTGTTGGCTTCACAGAAGTCCTTATAGGCTTGCGTAAAATTTTCAAGGAAGGTGTTGACCAACAAGTTATTGTAATCGAAACGAACGCGCTTTAGCTTATCTTTAAATTCCGGTTCGAAATTTTGGAAATAAGTGCTTTTGGAATAGTCCCGATGTCCCTCATAGAATACAAAAGACATCCAAGGCTCTAATTTGTACCCGTAGGTGTTGAAGAAAAGCCCTGAAAAACCGTCGGACCAATTGGCACCCGCCACTTCAATACTATCGCAGAAAAGGGCCCGAACCAAATCGCTCAGGGGTATTCCGGACCGCTCGGTGATTTTTTTCATCCGCTCCAAATAGGCCAAGGTCATTTCCCTTCGGTAGTGGTCCATCACCGGGCCAGCACCTCCCGGGGCGCCTAGATACACATCCCTAAAGTTTTGTTGTATGAGACCGTAGGACAAATACCAGTCGCCCGGGGAGGTGATGGTATAGCTAAGATTTCCTGAGTCGTCCACACTGTTGCCGAGATCGATAACCTCGTCGATAGATTTACAGTTTATGGGAACCAACGAGATATGGGAAAGTCTATAACTGGTCCTATCGCTATTGTGCTTTTCAACACCGTTGTTTTGATATTTGTTTTTGTAGGATGCGATCAGCGAGGTTTCGCTGACTTCTATTTTATCTCCATAATGGTATAACTCCGTATCCGTCACCACACGCTGACAGGTTTCGTCATCCTTAAGGAACTCCCCGCCAAAAGGCCAACCGGTTCCCGCGATAATGTCGGCGATCATTCCCAGGTCTTTGGTCTTTTTACAGGCATGCACCACCATATCTATCCAAGCATCGCTCATCCAGACCAAGGATTCCATATCGCTCGAATGGGCTTCGGGCATGGCAATGGGGTTGATTTCCACCCCACCGAAGCCCGCTTCCTTCAGTAATTCTAACTGCCGATCTAGCTCACCCTCCTCGATTTTATTGCCGTTCCACCACCACCGAACGAACGGCCGTGCCTCGGCCGGAGGATTTTTAAACTTGGTGTACAGGTCTTCGAAACTGGGGTCATCCGTGGTGTTTTTAATGATTTGGGCCCTTTCAGCTCGCGGTTGCGGTTCCCAAGACATTAAACAGAACGCGGCAACTAGGGGAAGCAAAGCAAATAGTTTTTTTTTCATTTTCACGAGTGATTTAGGTCTGTTTTTTGGTGTATCGGGCAAGCAGGGTATGGGTAGTTTAAATCGTTCTTTTTGGAAAAGTAGGTAATGGGTAAGTATAAACTATCCTGTGGAATCCTGTATGCTTTGCAATCAGAAGTCCGGAAAAAGAACATGTACCGAAAAAAAATCTTTTACGAGATGCATCGCGATAGTAAGATTTAAATGGCTTGCGTTAAGATTTAAGTTGAATTTCTTTTAACGCCTCGTGGGCACTTCCCGAAAGGATGAATTGACGGGCGTAATATAGAAGAAGAAAAATTTTACCTTTCAGTTTGAACAAATGCTTTCCGACGGGCGATAGATTCCATGATCAAAAGGATTGTGGAAGTGGATGCTCCCAACCCTCGCGATAGCCCCGCTGCAATAACTTCGTGGCTTCGGGGTCGTCAATCACCGTCATGGCTTTTTGGTCATAGACCAACGGCCGCTTTAGCTCCATCGCCATATTCGCCAAGATACAACTGGCGGTCGAGATATGGCCTTCCTGTATGTTGGCGACGGGTTTGGTGCCTTGCTCGATGGCGGCCAGAAAATCAAGCATGTGGCCTCGGGTGGCAGGTGCGGCATGGAGTTCGATATCCTTTTCAGTCAGGTCTTCGGGGTACTTTTCACGTTCGTAGATGACGTTTCTTTTGATGATCTCCCCATCGCCTTCGGGTACA
>JBATUY010000359.1:0-10155 GCA_049671465.1 Pricia sp.
GTTATAAGTCTTGCGGTTTTTGAGAAGTTCCGTTCGTTGGCCTATAACTTTTTTAAACTGTATGCGGCGGTATATATGCTCGTACCGGCTTTCTTTTTGGTCAACGTGTTTGTCAATGCCATTTATACGGAAATCAATACCAATTTTTGGGTCAATCTATTCGGCACGGATACCGGTCAGGGATTCTTTGCGCCGGTAGTTCAGCTAGGGTCGGTCGGGTTCATCGTGTTCCTGAAGTTCAAGCTGTACAAACGTGCCACCACCTTCACGCTCAGATTATTTACCAATTAATTGACACGAAATGAAAACACCTTACCAGAATATCTATAAAGTCCTTAAAACAAACAGGTTCATAGTCTTAGCCGTAGTGCTATGTGCATTTCTTTCCAGCACCTTTGCGCTTTGGATGGCTTTCAAGACGAACAGGAATGCGTTGAATAGCGCCTTTGCCATAAATACCGATGGTAGTATCATCCCGCTGAAGCTAGTTACCCAAAAGGAGAATTTCAGGGTCGAGGCTTTGGCGCACTTGACACTGTTCCATACCTACTTCTACAATATCGATGCGAGCAATTATGAACGTAATCTGGAAAAGGCACTTTGGTTGGGCAACAGTTCGGTAGACGATCTCTATCGCCAGAAAAAGGCAGACGGTGTCTATAATCGACTGTTACAGTATTCCCTGGTTCAAAAGGTTGTGAGCATCGATTCCAGAGTAAGCGAGGATAACGGCAACTATGTCTTCAGTACGACTACGGTTTTTGAAATCAACCGTGGTTCCATAACCGATACCTATGAACTGGTATCAACGGGAAACCTGATCGTCGTGGACAGGAACTTTCCTAACAATCCGCACGGTTTACTGATTACCGATTATTTTGAGAACACCCTTAAAAAAATATCCGATGAAAATTGAGCCGACCGGCCTGCCGGCGTGCAGGTAATAGGTATTTAATAAAACCGCAATTATGAAAGTAGAGAAAAACAAAATAGTATTTGCCTCGGTACTGGCCGTCATCTTCATATTTCTGATATCCTATACCGTTATGGTTATGGGCGATGATGACAGCGAGACCGAGAACCTGAACCAGACCTTGGTACCTGACCTGGAGGAAAACCAAAAGGAATACGATTCCAAGTTGGATGCCATCAACGACCTCAAAGAAGTGCGCGAAACCAACGCGCCTAGTATCTATGATGAAAAATTGATCGATTCCCTGGGATTCTATGACCCAGATTTGCCCGAACGTGAAAAAGAACGCATCGTGGATAGCATTTACGATGCCGGCAAGATCCGGTATTCCGAAAAGCGGTATCAAAATTTAGGGCAGGAAAGGATTACCAGACAAACCTTACCAAAAATTGACTCTGCCGAAATCAAAAGAGAACAAAAGATTCAGGCCCAAGAATTAGGTCTTGAACATCAGCTGTTTTTCGCATCAGCGCCAAATCCCAATGAGTTCTCGATACTTGGGAGTACGGATGAAACTATTTACGCAGTTGTCAACGGTGATCAGGTGGTAAAGGCAAATACCAGACTCCGAATGCGTCTTACTAAAGCCGCTACCATCAACGGCAAACCGATGCCCAAGAATACGCCGATTTTTGGTTTCATAAGTTTTCAGCCCAATCGTGCGCTGATTGAAATAGAAAATATTCAACACCATCCCACCAAACTCAAGGCTTTTGATTTACAAGATGGTAGCGAGGGCATCTATGTAGAGAACAACTTCCGGGCTGAGGCAACGAATGAGGTACTGGACGATATCATTGGCGACATCAATATCCCGACGGTTCCACAAGTTGGTGGCATTACCCAAGTACTCAGGCGCAACAACCGCAACGTTAAGGTGACTGTACTGAACAACTACAAACTAATCCTAAAACCCAAACTATGAGAACTGTTTTCTTTCTATCCATTTTATGCTTTTCCGCTTTCGCGAAAGCGCAACAACCCATAGCACTCGACACGATTTATGCCAACGAACATAAAAATGTCGCCCTGTTCTTCCCTGAACCTATTCGCCAAGGGATTACCGGTGCGGATAATTTTGTGTTTACCTACAACCGTGATAAGGAGCAATATTTCGGATTGTTACAGGCAAAACCGGGCAAGGAAAGCAATTTGCTGGTGGTCAATAGAAACGGTGCTGTTTTTTCGTATATTGTTAGGTATAAGAAAGAGCTTTCCAAGCTCAATTACTTTATCCCGCTTTCCAGTAGTATCGGCAATGAAAAACCTGTAGTCGAAAAAGTCTCGACAGGCTTTAATATCGAGCCTTTAATAAGCAACAGCGAGTACCATTATCAAAAATTTTGTTCCTATCTGCTCGACCGTAAGCAACGTATAGGCAGAATTAAAAACAGAACCGAAGGTGTCATCCTGAGCGTAGAGAATATTGTTTTTGATAAAAAAGAACTGTATTTCGTTATCGAAATCGAGAATAGATCAAGCTTAGATTATGACCTGAATTTTTTGAACCTATCGGTTCAGACCAGAAGCAAGGGAAAACGAAAGTCCCTACAGACCCTGCCTAAAAATCCGTTGTATAAATACAACGTGCCCACTAAAGTGGAGGCGGGAAAAACAACTCGGATGGTGTACGTGGTGCCCAAATTTTCATTGTCCAACGATCGCAGGGCGATTATTGAACTGAACGAAATGGACGGCGAGCGAAACGTGGCACTTAAGGTGTCCCATAGATTTATAAACAACCCTAATTGAAAATATTATGAAAACAATAGTTCTTTGCTCGCTCTTACTGATTTTTTGTTCCTGTTCAGAAACCAAGGTTTCCGGTCCTAGTGCCACTGCCAAAATAGTTATCGAAAGTTTTTATGAAAAGGACGAAGTAGCCTTAAAAGCGAACTCGACCCCACAGGCCTATTCCAATTATATGAACACTATCAATATGTTCAACGCCACCAAGAGAGACAATTCCAACTTCAAAGTTCTAAGGGATACGATTATTGGGGAAGTTGCCTGGGTAAAATACACCACGGACTACGATAAAACACCTGGTATCTTTAAGCTCGTGAAGCAGGACGGCGAATGGAAGGCAGATGCGAGAGGTTCCAAGGATGTGTCGCCGTTTTGATTTTTCAAATTATAATATTTAGTTATTGGCCATTATTTCTTTAATTTTCTCTATCATTCTCTTTGCGTGAGCTGCATCATCATAATACGGGTCGAGTTTTAATGCTTTTTGGTACTGCTTTAAAGATAACTTGTATTGTTTATTATTGAAATAAGCCTCGCCCAAACTGTCGTAGGGATTTACTTCTTTAGGAAATTCTGAAGCCAGGAGTTTGAAAATTTTTATAGCATCCTCAAACCTTTTATCAGCCATTAGGGAATAACCAAGCCTATTCAGTTGCCACTGATTGTTAAATGTATATTTGTCAGATTGTTGAACTTTTAATCGGTAGTAGTATTCAATTCCTTGCTCTACGTTCTCATAGGTTTTTTCTCTAATTGCTAAATCAATAGGGATTTTTGGCAGTTCATAATGTTGCTCGCGCAAGATATTTTGTACAGCCTTACCGAATGCAAAAATGTTCAAAAGTCTTCCATTGTTCGTTAATACGATCACATCACGATTATTGATTAAGTCTCTGGTTATTATATTGTAAAATCCACCATAGGCTCCAGCGTGGCCGATGACGCCGTTTAAATTACCTCGGTAAATGTAATGCCCGAATCCATAGCCCCAGATGTTGTCTCTAATGGTTAAATCCAGAATTTCTCCCGAGTTGGAAACTGCCGTTTGAAAAGCTTTACTTTTATCTTTAAACGAAATTATCAAATCTGTTGTTAACGATTGATTCCATCTGAATAAATCTTCGGTAGTTGAATAAATTCCTGCGCTACCATAGGTGAGCACTCTATAGTCCGCCTTATTGCCAAAACCATCGTAACCGATGGCGATATCGTCACGACCTCTATCGCACTCGGTATATACAAACGTGTTGGTCATACCCAAGGGCTTAAATACTTTATCGGTTAAGAATTGCTCATAGGTAGAACCCGAAATTTTTTCGATTAGCATAGCAAGTATGATGAAACCAGTATTGCTGTAACTCAAATCACTACCGGTTTTGAATAAAAGCTTATCGGAACCAGATTTCATAAGATTTTCATATACCTCTTTATTCTCCAGTTTATCGTGGTCTTCAAAGTGGGTTCGCTTTAAACCCGATGTATGCTGCATAAGATCTTGGATTCTTATTTGATGTAAATATTCCGGAAATTCTGGAAAATATGTTGCGAGCTTATCCGAGTAATTGAGCTTCCCTTCAGATTGTAAAATAATTATTCCCATTGCCGTGAATTGCTTGGTTATCGAACCAACACAAAACGGGGTGTTGTAGTTTAAAGCAACATTCTCGTCAAAATTCGCACTGCCAAGGGTCTTATGGTAGATGATTTCTCCATTTTCAGCGACCAAAATATTCCCGTTGAACATATTGTTTTCTAGACAATACATCACGAGACTGTCGATTTTTTCAATGTGGGTTTGGGCTGATACTTTGGCCGTAAAGAATCCTAAGTGCGCGATTATTGTTAGATTGAGTAGAACGCTTTTCATTTTTTGATATAAGTTTTGAAACGACTGACGATTTCGAATATGTGTATTGTTGGTTTCAGGACTTTTTGCGCTATTCACCCATCAAGCTGCTTTCCATAACTATTTCTCTAATTTTCTTTTCAAAATAGTAAATAATACTCTCATTACTGTTGTACACGTTTTCTAAAACAATAACATCTACTCTCTTGGCGGGCACATACAATTTTAGTGAAGAAAAACCCATCCCCCTTCCAGCGTGCCCAATATACTTAATTGCAGTATTGTCGCTGAAGTTAATACCATAGCCGTAAGTTATTTTCTCGTCACTAAAAGCTTTATGAATATCTGGGACGTCGGAACTTGTCATAGATTTATACGTTTCTGGCTTTAGAATTTTTCCATTGTGAAGATTTACGTCCCAAATATTCAGATCTTGAACATTCGAGATTATTCCGCCTGCTGGAATGAAATCTATCCATTGCTCTTTTGTGAATCCAAAGCTGCTAAATTCTAATAGTTTGAAGTTGTCCTCGTCAATTTCGTATCCATTGACAAGTCGGTTATGATTTTTGCCTATTTCATAACAGTAAGTATCATTCATTTGAAGTTCCTCAAATAAATTGTTTGCAACCTCGGTAAATTTTTTCCCAGTAACATTTTGTATTATTTTTCCTAACAACCAGTATGCTGGGTTACTATAATGAAAACCCGTTCCTGGTTTAAAAATCAATGGTTTGTCAATCGCTACTATACCAGAAGACATATTAAGTAGCTGATGGACGGTGACGGTATCTGCCCAAGTTTGCTTTATTTCAGGCAGGTATGCTTTGATCGGACTGTTTAGGTCAATTTTTCCACTCTCAACTTCTTTTAAGATTATAACTGCGGTAATTTGCTTGCTATTCGATTGTATCCTGAAGTTATCTTTTATCGAGATTGGCTCTTTACTATCAAAATCCGAATAGCCATAGGCTCTCGAGTACTTGGTTTCGCCGTTCTGGGTAATCAAAATGACACCGTTAAATTTCCTTGGATTTGCAGTCTGGATAAGGCTGTCAATTTTGGCAGTATAGTCATCTACTTGTTGGCCGTTATCGGGACCTTTGTCTCGATTGTTCTTGCAACTTATGATGATAAAAGAGGCAATAATAATGGAATATTTAGAGATATATTTCATTGAAAAATTTAATTTAGTGATTTAACCACAATGGCCTTCTTACTTTCTTACAAGCTATTACTTATCGCTTTTAGGAATTTCCCTCCAAGTATAACTTTTATGCACTATCTTCCATTTTCCCTGATACTTGAGAAGCAGAAAATAATCTGTAAAAACCCTCCAGCCCGGAATGAGAATCTCCGCCTTTGCAATGGCAGCGTCTTTCTCATAGTCTATTGAAATGAGGCGGCCAAGGCGATTTGTTGTTTCGCCTTCCTTGAAATTTGAGATATATTTCTCTCCGGAACGTATTCGTAAACTGTCCTCTTCAGTTACCATATAAAGATTAAAATCCGGATGAAAAGCCTCCCTTAGCTTATCGGGTTCGCCATTGGCAGTCCCGTCAATGTATAGAAAAATGGTTTTGGATATTTGTCCTATTTCAGATTGGGAGTCTTTAACCTGTCCAATAGCTGTCGTTGTAAGAAAGAATAGTAAAATCGTAATCGGTAATGGTTTCATTTTTTTGAATTTTTATCGGTTTTCTAAAGCTTCAATGACTTTCGTAGCTACCGATTTGGTGGCAGAAGGATCTTGACCAGTTATAAACTGTCCATCGATGACGTAAAAATTATCGCCTCGCTCTTCGGAATACAGAAAGTTGCCCAGGTTTTCCTTTATTTTTTCTTCGATTGAAAAGGGAAAGGTTTGATAATACTCCGCATCTTTTCTTTCGAACAAATCAGGATAGCCACTGATTTTTCTGTTTTGATAGAGTGGCTTGCCATTGTCATCCTTTAAGTTGACGATACCTGCGGTCCCGTGGCATACCGTAGAAACAACTCCGTTTTTGCGGTAAATGCTTTCTGCAATATCTACGATATCTTTATTCTCGGCAACACCGAACATTGCAGCTCCACCACCACTATAATAAATCGCTTTGTAATCCGAAGAATATATTTCATCAGGCTTTTTAGTTGTTTTGAGTTTGTTCATAAACGTATTGTCATACAGATATTTCTTCTGTATGGAATCTGATGTAGCGATATAACCTAACGGAATTGCACCACCTTCTGGGCTAACGAAATCTACGGCATACTTATTTTTAACGAAAACATCATAAGCCACCACGATTTCAGAAAAGTGGTTGGATGTATTGAGATTGGTATTACCGTAGGTATGCTGATTGGAAGTAACGATCAGAATTTTCTTTTTGGCGGTTGTCTGCGAGTATCCAGCAACGTAGGAAAGTAGTAACAAATAGAAAAATGTTTTTTGCATCACCTTATATTTTTGATAAATGTGCAAAAACTTGACGGGTATACAGTTTGGGAAGATAAAACAGTAGTGCGAATTTATAAAATGGCACTACAAGCTTTTAGATTTTTGGTACTCCAATGGTGTTTGTCCTGTGATGCTTTTGAAAGCTTTGAAAAAAGTTGATTTTGAGTTGAACCCGCTTTCGTAGCCGATACCTTCAATAGTATACTGGTCCTTAGTTTCAAGATATTCCTTGGCTTTTTCAACTCTGAGCTCATTAATAAATTTTTTGAAAGATTTTCCACGGGTCTCATTGAGATATTGTGATAGCGTATGTTTGGTAACATTCAATTGTTTGGCAAATTCCGCAAGCGTTACATTTGGGTTTAGAAACATTCCTTTCTCAATTAAGGTGGGCATCAATCGTTCAATTTTTTCCAACTTATCTTGCTCGACAACCTTGTTCTTATATTTTTCCTTTTCTTGAAAGAAAGTGGATGCTTTGTTGCTTTTGAAAATGAAAAGCAGAGTGACTAAGTATAATACAAAGGAAAAGGACAAAGCGCCTACGATATAAGAAGTGTAGGCACCAATACAATATGCTAACCAGATAAGTGCAGTGCCAAAATAAATACTAAGAAGCCAGACATCTATATTCTTTAATTTTTTTTTGGTCTTTAGCTTTTCAATAATTGGTTCAACGTACCTCAAAGAAACGAAAATGTAAACAAACCATTGCAGGTAAATGCCTTTTACGATCCATTTGCTCCAAATAGTTCTGTATTCTACATAAGGGTAAACCAAACCCAAAATAGTTATCCCAAAAAGGAACGGAAGGCAGTGAGACATCCAGTCCACTTTTCTCTTAAAATAGTGCGCTTTAAAATACAAATACAGAAATGGCCCAATCAAAATACAAGCAGAAAGACCAATCTGAATAAATATATTTGAAATCTGAGGATTGAAATAGAAAAAAACAGATTTGATAATCCGAATGCTTAACATTAAGATTAATAGCGACAAAAAGTAGTTCGAAAACTGTCTCTTTATCGCAGATAGTGCAAAATAAAGCGAAAGCAAGAACCCGTTGAAGGCTCCCAACGCACTAAAAAAGAAGATTATTTGGTTCTCAAGATTCACTCTATAGTTTTTAGTTTAATACCGGCTTTGCTATTGAAAAATTTGAAAAGAGACTTAAAATAGAACTTCTTTATCATTTAAACGCCCCAGCCATCAATTCTATTTCCGCATTTCTGATTCCTATTTTCTTTGCCATATCTTTCCAGTTCTGAACAGCAGAAACTACTTCATCTAAAATAGTTTCCATTTCGCTTTCGCTCAAGCGAAAATATTGCCCCACGCTCTTCGCTAGGTCAAAATCAAGGGCATTGTCATCCATATCGATATTTAGGGATAAACCAGCTTTCTCAATGGATGGATTTAGATCATAGGCCGGCGATAAAATCCAACCCTTATCTGTCAATATAAATCCGTGGTTGCGCAAATGGTCATCGGTGTTGGAAATGGCGATATTGAACACAATGCGTCGCCATAGCTGGTGCAGGTTCTCTTCCACATTTACACCATAGTTTTCGATGCACTCCACAATCTCAAGATAGCTCGGCGAACGGTCTTTGATGGTCTGCTCTGTATTTCCGGTCATTGTCATCGCAGAGGCAAAATGGATACGGTGTTCGCCATCCCTGTCAAATCGCTTCGTCAAAAAAGTATGGTGCCGGCCACTGATTTTTTCAACTCTAGATTCTGCCATTTCGATACCACAGGCGACGGCAAGCTGATAAGCCAGATATTCCCATAGTGCTTTATCGATGGTATCCGTCTTAGATGGAAACTTGGCAATCCAGAGGTTTTTCTGGGTATCGAAAACATTGGCCTTCGGTCGAGCTCCGCCCAATGAGGAACCAGGTGCGATGAGTACCGCAATCCACTTTCGTATCTCGTCGTTTTGCGCATCGCCTTCCAACTGTCTTGCGGCTTCCTGCAAATCGCCCAAGGACGACCAAGGTGGTGTTGGGGTCTGTGCATCATTATCCAAAAACGGACCTTCTAAGTCTGTCTTAAAGCGTAACGCGCCCATCCTGCTTTCATCGAATACGCCGAGCAGGTAATCCAGTTCATAAAGGGTTTTGGGTTTTTTGTCTCTAGCCCTGGCGTCCTGTGCCGCTCTTCGTTTCATTAAGGTCTTTCCCCAAGTGTCAGGCATACTATCCAGAAAGATTCCAAAATTTTCTTTGTTGCCCGGGAACTGTGGCCCTGAATAAAACTCAATATCAGGATCTAAAAGCCGCTGCGCATCAGTTTTCAGCCACTCTTTATCATACTCAAAGCTGAAGGCTTTTTTCGCTTTCGCGAAATGTGCCGACAGCGTACGTCTGAGTGTAGGCGTTTCAAGTCCCATCCAATCGGCAAAAACATATATGTCAAACTTTCCTTCTGCCATTTTTAAAGTAAATCAAGGTCTTGTAGTTTTCGGCCAAATTCATCATCCTCCGCCAGCTTTTTGAAATCATCTTCCAAATTGAGCACTCTAAAAACATTAAAATAGGAGCCTATGGCAACCGCTGGATCGCCCTTTTCGATTCTATAAAGTGTAGTCCGGTTAATGCCAGCACGTTCAGAAACCTGTTCAGCCGTAAGCTTTCTTCGCTTTCGTGCAAGCTTTATATTCTCACCTAATTTTTCAAAAATCTTCTGATATTTCGGTAAGAGAACTGCCTTCTTAGAATTCATTATGTTGCATATTTACCACGAATTTAATACTTTTGTTGATAGTATGCAACATTAATAATGATATCCAGAAAAGAACTAAGCGAATTATATAGAAATCCGGCTAAGCCAAAGGATTACGACCAAATTGTACAGGCTCTCTGCAACAAGGTTTTTAATAATGAGGAGATTTCTCTAGCCGAAGAACAATTCGTTGGAGGAATCATTGAGCAATTAAGAGATAAGAATAATCGACGCACTTTTAAAATTGAAGATTATGAGAATTGCGTAAATTATCATTTTAGAAGTAGATACTTAAGGTATGTCAATGACCTCAATGGACATAAAGAGGTAATGGACTATGATGGCCCCATATCTACTGTAAGGAAAAAAAAGGATGTGGCATTTCTTCAGAAAACCTATGAAGAATGGAAAGTATATCTT
>JBATUY010000360.1:0-5787 GCA_049671465.1 Pricia sp.
TTGAGAATTTTATCCTTGTAATCATCCATAACCTTTATTTTTGGCATTCGTCCAAAATTAATCATACTAGGGCGAAATCGACTTCCAAAAAAGTAAATCTTATGACTCCTTCAGAAAATACCGTTACCTATTCACACACGAATTCTTACTCGACCTTAAATACATTGTCGGATACGACAGAAAATGTATGGATCGCTTTACATGGAATCGGTTACCTGGGCCGCTATTTTATTAAGCATTTCGACGGACTCCCTTCGGATAAAAACTACATCATCGCCCCCCAAGCCCCTTCAAAATACTACCTGAACAATACGTATACCCGTGTTGGTGCAAGCTGGTTGACCAAGGAGGATACACAACGGGAAACCGAAAACGTGATGGCGTATTTGAATGCGGTCATGGCAACAGAAAATCTTCCCGGGAACCTCAACCTCATTATTTTCGGTTTTTCACAGGGCGTTTCCATCGCCACGCGCTGGGTGGCACAGCGACAGATCAAATGCGCACAATTGGTGCTATATGCGGGCGGAATTCCCAACGAGCTCAAGGCTTCGGATTTTGATTTCCTGCGTAAAAACAAGACCAAAGTCCGGATTTTGGTCGGCGATAAAGATGAATATCTAAATGAAGAGCGGCGTAAAACAGAGTCCGAAAAAATTGAAAAGTTGTTCGGTGCTAAAGCGGAATTGATTGTTTTTGATGGGGGTCACGAGGTACGGAAAGATTTGATAGTGAATCTTGTTCAATAGATAAAAACAGCGCGGAAACCAAGAACTCATTACTCAAACAAATCAAAACCGCCGCCCCGGCGCAAAGGCCGAAATATCCATGGCCGTCTTTTTACCGTCTATAATTTCCGAAACTAACTTGCCAGTTGCCGGTCCGAGGCTCCACCCCATCATGGCGTGGCCCGTGGCGAAAGTCAGGTTTTTGATGTTTTTGGATTTTCCGATGTAAGGGAGTCCGTCAGGCGATACGGGCCGCATTCCGGTTTGGGCATCGTCTATTTCTTCTTGGGTAATCTCCAGTTCGGGATAAAACTTTTTGGCGCCGTTGGCGATGGCCAAGACCCTTTCTTTTCGTATGGTACTATTGATGCCGGAGAACTCCATGGTACCGGCGAAACGCGTAAATTCCCGCATCGGGGTCACGGCCATACTGGCTTCCATCAAAATGGCGGGCATGGTTATTCCCGTTGGGCGCGACACGTTTATGCGATAGCCTTTACCTGCTTGCAAAGGCAGTGTGATATTCAGTTTCTTAGCCAAAAGTCCGCTCCAAGAACCCGCTGCCAGTATGATTTCATCGGCCGCGTAGGTACCCTTCGATGTTTTCACTTCGTTGATTTTACCGCTGACCAGAGACAAATCGAGCACTTCTTCGTTTGTCTTTATATAGACACCGGCACTTTTCAGATACGCCAATAACTTGGGCATCAGCTCCGTGGGCGAGGTGTGGCCGTCGCATTCGTAATGAATGGCACCCTTGGCATCTATTTTGATATCGGGTTCGATGGCTTGCAGTTGGGATTGGTTCAGTTCGGATACTTCAAGACCTAAAAAACTGGCCTTTTTGGCCACTTCCATTTCATGCTCGAAAGCTTCGTCGGTTTTATAGACCATCAACAGGCCTTTGCGCTCAAGGTGAAAATCCCCCAAATCACCGGAAGCCTTTATATCCCTAAAAAGCTCTCGGCTCATGATATTGATATCCTTGATAACGGGAATCGCCTTTTCCACTTTCGCCGTGGTCGATGATTTATGGAAGTACCACGACCATTTCATAAAATCGATGTTCAACCGGGGCTTTATGTAAAAGGGACTAGCAGAATTGAACATCCATTTGATACCCTGGGCAATTTTTCCCGGAGAGGCCATGGGAATGATATGGCTCGGCGTGATATAGCCCGCATTGACAAAAGATGCGCCAGAGGTGATGTCCGATTTGTCGATGACGGTGACCTGATGCCCTTCCTTTTGTAAAAAATAAGCGGAGCTTAATCCTACAATTCCACCTCCTATAATGATGATATTCTTCAATGTCTTTCAATTTGAAAACCTGCCCGTCGGGCAGGCGGATTTGGAGATTTGATTAAACTTCAAATGGTCATATCACCTGAAATCCATGAGCGTATGGATCGTCATCTTCGTCGATGGTTATGGTATTATGCCCATAAATTTTGGCCCATCCTTGAATACTTGGTACGATGGCCGGTCTACCTGCCAATTCGGTCTCCTGCTCTACCCTACCGATAAACTGCGAACCGATAAAGCTTTCGTGAACGAACTCGTCGCCCAATTTTAGTTTTCCCTTGGCGTACCACTGCGCCATCCGCGCCGATGTACCGGTACCACAAGGGGAGCGATCAATAGCCTTATCCCCATAAAATACGGCGTTACGCGCCGTGGCGAGGGGAGAAATCGGTTGGCCCGACCACATCAAATGGCTCACATCGCGAATGGTCTCGTCTTCGGGATGAATGAACCTATCGGGATATTTTAAATTGATTTTTTCCCGGATTTCTTGACTGAAATGCACCAATTTTCCGGCGGAATAATCGTTCAAGCCTGAAAAGTTCGTCTGTGCATCTAAGATAGCGTAATAATTTCCTCCGTAGGCCACGTCGAACACCAGCTGCCCCAAATCAGAGCTTTCGACCGTAAGTTCCGTAGCCGCCAAATACGATTTTACGTTCGTCAGCTTGACCCACTCCACTTTCGCCCCTTTCATATTGTAGTCGATAAGAACAAGTCCGGCGGGGGTTTCCATACCGATTTTACCCTCGGTCTTCGGTCTCAGCAAACCCTCTTCAATGCCAATAGTAATTGCCCCAATCGTTCCATGGCCGCACATAGGCAAACACCCACTGGTCTCTATAAAAAGGATGCCAAAATCGTTCGTAGGATCGGAAGGCGGATAAAAAATACTACCGCTCATCATGTCATGCCCCCGAGGCTCGAACATCAATCCCCTTCGTATCCAATCGTATTGTTTTAAAAAGTGCTGTCTTTTTTCGCTCATATCGGCGCCCTTAAGATCCGGGCCGCCTTCTGCGACCACACGCACCGGATTACCGGCTGTATGGGCATCGATACAGACAAAAGTATGGTTTGGCATTACAGTCTGGGTTAAGATAATTTTGATGTTGAAAACCGGTTGAGACACTCATTTTACGATGGCGATACGCCCGTTTCTTGGCCATTTTAGAATGGGCGAGGTCACCATGCTTTCAACGGACGCCTTTATATACGCCTAAATACTGGCATTGGTATGTTTTTCGTTCACAATACGGGAAATACCAAGTGGATTTTCATTTTTTAGCGCATCGGGCAACAAAGCCTCCGGCCAGTTCTGAAAAGCCACGGGACGCACCCATCTTCGAACGGCTGATGTTCCGACGGAAGTAAAGCGGCTGTCGGTAGAGGCGGGAAACGGACCCCCATGTTGCATTGACGGACATACTTCGACGCCTGTCGGCACTCCGTTAAAAATAATACGCCCTACCCTGCTCTGCAAAGCATCTATTATTTTAGGATACTTCTTTATTTCCTCGGCATTGCTCAAGATGGTTCCGGTCAACTGGCCTTCCAGTTTGTGCAGTATTTGCTCCAATTCCCCTATATCGGCGCAGCGTACGACAATAGAAAAGGGGCCGAACACCTCTTGGTGCAACTTCGTATTCTTGAGAAAATTTGCCCCGTTGACGGACAGCACTTTTTGCCGGGCCACGTTCGGTGCAACATCCGCTTCGTAATCCGCCACGGTATCGGTACCCCCTTGCCCGGAAAGCTCCTTTTTTCCCTTTTCGTAATTTTTGTGAATGTTCGGATGCAGCATGCAGGTCGGTTCAAGCTTTTCGATTTCCTTTCCCAACGTGTTGATAAAGCCATCTAAGGCCGTACTTTTTATTCCGATGATCAATCCCGGGTTTGTGCAGAACTGTCCCGCCCCCAGCATGATCGAGCTGGCGTACTGCGTGGCCCAATCATCCCGTTTCTCCGTCAATGCGGAAGGTAGTGCGACCACAGGATTGATACTGCCCATTTCCGCGAACACGGGAATGGGTTCTTTACGGTCGTTGGCCAATTTGTAGAGTGCCGTACCACCTTTGATACTTCCCGTAAAACCAACGCCTTTGATTTTTGGGTGCAGTACCAATTGCTGGCCGACCTCGTTACCGCTGCTGTTCAGGTTGGAAAAAACGCCATCGGGCATGCCCGTTCGTTCCGCGGCCTTGATGACGGCCGAAGCAATCAGCTCGCCGGTACCCGCGTGCATCGGGTGGCTCTTTACGATTACCGGACAACCGGCGGCCAAGGCACTGGCGGTATCACCTCCGGCCGTGGAAAAGGCGAACGGAAAATTACTGGCCCCGAAAACGGCGATCGGTCCGATCGGCACCAACATTTTACGGATATCGGTCTTTGGCATCGGCTCACGATCCGGCTGCGCCGTATCTATGGTCGCCTCGACCCAGGACCCTTCTTTCAGCAACGTCGCAAAGGCGCGCATTTGTCCCATGGTACGCCCCCGCTCCCCTTTCGCGCGCCCTTCCGGCAAACCGGATTCCTTCATATACGCTTCGATCAGCGGGTCGCCCAAAGCTTCGATTTCTTCGGCGATTGCCTCTAAAAACTCCGCTTTTTTTGCACCCGAAACTGTTTTGTACACCTGAAAAGCTTCATGTGCCTTGTCCGCGGCGGCATCAATTTCTTCCTTGGTCGCCTGATGAAACGTCCATTCCGTGTCGGAATTCTGTTTGGGATCAAAAGTGTGATACGTATCGCTGCCCTTGGCAGATAGTGTTGTTCCGATGTAATTTTTTCCAGTAATCATATATAAGGTACTCGTTTTGGGTTCTCTGCTAAGATAATCGAAGCTAATGAAATTTGCTGTTAATGATGGTTTAAGATGTGACGATTAAAATCAAATAAAATCTGTCCAATTGAGGGCGGTTTTGACCTAAATTCGCGCCCGCCTTTCGTTCTTGACTGTGCTCGAACCGACATACGATTTCATCCTATTTGAAAAGTCAACGTTCTTCGTTTACATCCTCTAAACCGAGGCCAATTCCCCGACAGTCTTCAAATTCTTATAATCCGGCAAGTTGGGCCGCGTCTTTAAAGAATCTTCGATGACCTTCAGTACCCGCTTTCGTTCTTCACCGATCAGGTTCAACCTTGGTTTTCGAACCGTTTCGGTACCGATGCCCGTGGCGACCTCGGCCAGTTTGATGTTCTGTACGAGTTGGGGACTGATATCGAGCTCTAACAAGGGCAAGAACCACCGGTATATCGCGGTGGCTTCTTTGGCATATCCGGCCTTGGCCAGTTCATAAATTGCAACGGTTTCAGCGGGAAAGGCGCATACCAGACCGGCGACCCAACCATCGGCGCCGATAAGCAGGCTTTCAAGGGCCAAGGGATCTACACCGGTCAATACTTTCAGGCGATCGCCGAACCGGTTCTGCAACCTTCCGATGTTGATAATATCACGGGTCGATTCCTTAACCGCCTGAATGTTGTCCAGTTCCAAGAGTTCTTCGAACATATCGACGGTCACCTCTATCTTATAATCCACCGGATTGTTATAGATCATTATAGGTAGATCGGTGCTGCTGGCAATTTCCTTGAAATAGGCTACCGTTTCACGATCGGTGGATTTATAGCGCATCGGGGGCAGTACCATCAGGGCATCGGCCCCGCTTTTTTGAGCTTTTTGTACCTCTTCGATAGCCACTTTCGTCGCCTGCTCTGCGATGGTCATGACGACCGGTATCTTTTTATC